>JAHEBX010000184.1 GCA_024642045.1 Pseudorhodobacter sp.
ACCCCGACCGTCTCGCCGTCTTTCGGCTTCTGATGCGTTTTGCTCCGCAAGGCGCCCGCCCGACCGAGATTGCCGAGGCACTGGGGTTCAAGGCCAATACTCTGTCGCACCACCTTGCGGACCTGACGTCGGCAGGGCTTGCGAAAGTCGAACGCCAAGGACGGTCGCTGCTCTATTCCGTGAACCTCGACACGACCGAGGGGCTGATCGGCTATCTCGCGCTCGACGTCGCGCGCGCGCGGCCTGATCTGCTCTCTTGGCTTTCCGCGACAGCAAAGGAGACCCCGATCATGGGCGACAAGACCTGGAACGTCCTTTTCATCTGCTCGGGCAACTCAGCCCGGTCGCTTTTTGCCGAGGCGCTGCTGCGTGATCTGGGCAAGGACAAGTTCAACGCCTTTTCAGCCGGGACGCGGCCTGGGAGCAGCCCAAACCCTTTCGCACTGGAGGTGCTGGAGCGGGGCGGGCATGACACATCGGCCCTGCGCTCCAAGGACATCTCAGCGTTCCAGCATCCCGACGCCCCGGTGATGGATTTCGTCTTTACCGTCTGCGACACGGCGGCGGCCGAGGAATGCCCGCCTTGGCCCGGACAGCCGATCACCGGCCATTGGGGCCTGCCTGACCCGGTCAAGGCCGTGGGGACTGATGCCGAAAAGGCGCTGGTGTTCGCCCAGACCTACGGCGCCCTGCGCCGTCGCATTGCAGCCTTTGCCGAATTGCCCGTTGCCAGCCTTGACCGGCTGGCACTGCAAACCCGCGTCGATGCGATCGGCGCCGACGCCCACAAGAAAGGCTGACCCATGCCCCGTATCGCCCTCAATGGCCTCGGCCGAATTGGCAAACTCGTTCTGCGCGATCTCATCGACTCTGGCGCGGGCGGCGACATCGTTCTGTTGAACGACCCGGTCGGGGATGCCGAACAACACGCGCTTCTGATGGAATTCGACAGCGTTCACGGCCGCTGGCGCACGCCCGTCGTGGCCGCTGACGGCGCACTCGTCTTGAACGGCCAAACCATCCGCCTGACCCATGAAAAGACCATCGAGGCACTGCCGCTGGCCGACCTTGGCGTCGATCTCGTCATCGACTGCACGGGCGTTTTCAAGACCGCCGCGAAGATCGCACGCTATTTTGAGGCAGGGGTGAAAAAAGCCGTCATCAGTGCGCCGGTCAAGGACGGCGGCGCGCTGAACATCGTCTATGGCGTGAACCATGACCTCTATGACGGTTCGCAAACCCTTGTGACGGCAGCCTCCTGCACGACGAATTGCCTCGCGCCCGTGGTGAAGGTGATCCACGAAAACCTTGGCATCAGGCACGGATCTATCACCACGATTCATGACGTGACCAATACCCAGACCATCGTTGACCGCCCCGCCAAGGACATGCGGCGGGCGCGCTCGGCTCTGATGAACCTGATCCCGACAACGACGGGCAGCGCGACGGCGATCACCCTGATCTATCCGGAGCTCAAGGGTCGGCTCAACGGCCATGCCGTGCGAGTGCCGCTGCTGAATGCGTCCCTGACCGACTGCGTGTTCGAAGTGGAGCGCGAAACAACTGCGCAAGAGGTCAACGCGTTGTTCAAGGCCGCGGCCGAAGGTCCGCTGAAGGGCATTCTTGGCTTCGACACCCGACCGCTTGTCTCAAGCGATTTCACCAACGATCCCCGCTCCTCCATCGTGGACGGGCCTTCGACAATGGTGATCAACGGCACGCAGGTGAAGATCTACGCCTGGTACGACAACGAATGGGGCTATTCCTGCCGCCTTGCGGATATCGCCCGCATGATTGCGGGGGCTATGTGAGCGACGTGCCTTCCTCGCAAAACCCTTTACGCGCTTATGCTGCCGTAACGGCGGCCTATTGGGCCTTCATGCTGTCGGACGGGGCGCTGCGGATGCTAGTCTTACTGCACTTCAACAGCCTCGGCTTCTCGCCCGTGCAGCTTGCCTGGCTGTTCCTGCTTTACGAGATCGCAGGCATCGTGACGAATCTTGCTGCGGGCTGGCTGGCTGCGCGCTTCGGCCTGGCGGCGACGCTCTACGGCGGACTCGCGCTGCAGATCGGCGCGCTGATAACGCTGGCGCAACTTGACCCCGCATGGTCGGTCGCGGCGTCCGTTGTCTTTGTTATGGCCGTGCAGGGTGTTTCGGGGGTGGCGAAGGATCTGGCCAAGATGTCCTCAAAATCGGCCGTGAAGCTGCTAGCCCCTGCCGAAGACGGCGGGCTCTTCCACTGGGTGGCAGCGCTGACGGGATCGAAGAACGCCGTGAAGGGCTTCGGCTTCTTCCTTGGCGCAGCCCTTCTGGGGCTCGCGGGCTTCAACGCAGCCGTCTGGGGTATGGCGGTGGTGTTGGCCCTGATCTTGCTGGCGGTCGTCTTTTTCCTGCCCGCGGGCCTGCCGGGTCGAATGAAATCCGAAGAAAGCTGGTCTGGTTGGCGGTCAAAGGATGCACGCGTGAACAGGTTGTCGTTGGCGCGAATGTTTCTCTTTGGCGCGCGGGACGTCTGGTTCGTGGTTGGTATCCCCGTCTATTTTCAGGCAGTTCTGTCAGACGGGACGGCCGAAGGTCGGCGCGAAGCATTTTTCCTTGTTGGCGGCTTCATGGCGCTCTGGATCATAGCGTATGGAGCGGTTCAGGGCTTCGCGCCGCGCCTCCTCGGCGGAAAGGGTCAATCCGAGGCCCAGACCGTGCGCAAAGCTGTTCTCTGGTCGGGCGCTCTCGTGCCAGTACCCTTCGCGCTCGCGGCTGCGGCATGGGTGGCAGGTGGAACTACCCTCTGGTTAACCGTGGTCCTGGTTGCGGGACTTCTGGTGTTCGGCTTCATCTTCGCTGTGAACTCCTCGGTCCATTCCTACCTGATCCTCGCCTTCGGATCGGCCGAGCGGATCACTCGCGATGTAGGCTTCTACTACATGGCCAACGCTGCCGGTCGCCTGATCGGTACGCTCCTGTCGGGGCTAAGCTTCCAGATTGGCGGGCTGCCGCTCTGCCTTGCCACCGCCGGATTGATGGCGTTGGCCAGTTGGCTTGCCGCCCGCAGGCTCACAACTGTCTGATTGCGACGTCGTGCATACCTTTGTGTAAGGCTGGACGGGGCTCTGATGATGTCCCCGCCAGCGAAACTTCTAGGCCCGTCCCGCCGCTGTCAGTGCTTTGATCATGTGCGGCAAACCCTTGGCGTATCGGAACTGTAGGCACGAAATGAACCTTCATTGCGTCTGGTTCACCTTTGGAAAATCTCTACTGCAAGCGCTTCACGCTCGGTTCCGGGATAAACTTTTGAACGGTGAGGTCTTCAATGGCCTGCGCGAAGTCGAAATCCTGATCGAGAAATGGCGCCGCTACTAGAACACCATCAGACCGCACGGCGCTCATGGATACCGTCCACCAGCGGCTGAAAGCATCGTCCCGATAGACCAGAGGCCGACCATGCACGAACATTCAAACTGTATCATTCGATGGGGGCAGACCAGACCGAGGCAGGACACCCTGCGTAGGGTGCATGATTTCACGCACCCTTTAGACGAAACATCCCTTAAGAAACCCTGTAACTGATCAGAACGGTGATGTCCGTCGCACCTGCGGTGATCTTGCCCAAGGTCAACGCCGGCAATGGAACGGTGATCAGGCCGGCGGGGGGATCGTTCAATGCAACCCGCTCCTCAGACCCATCCGGTGCGACCAAAACCGCATCGATCAGTTGGATGCGCCGACCGGTGAACAGGTAGGGGAACCGTTCGGGGCGCAGATCAAGCGTGGCTTCGGTCGCGGCCCCGGCCCGAAGCTGGGCCCAAGTGATCGGGAAATCATAGCGAAGCGAAACCATCTGCACCGGGCGCAAGTCATTGCCAAACGCATCGATGGCCGCACCCCCTTCCGTCCGCCGCAACTGCTCGATTGTGGTCCGGAAGGCCTCTGACGCGGGTTCGGCGGTATAGCTGACCTGCAGAACCACATCGGTGATCGACCCATAGTCGAATTGCGCGATCCCGATATCGGGCAGGCGGAGGTCCCACTCGCTGATCACCCCTGCCCCCTCGAAGGGCAAATAGCGTTCATCGCGAAAATCGACCTGAAACAGCCCCGCATCATTCTGGGCAGCACTGGTGGTAATTGCCTCGACGCCGGTGCGGGGGCGCAGCAGGGTTTCATCGTCACCCAACTCGGCGCGGTCCCGGATGAAACTGCGTTTCAGCTTCAACTCGCAAGACATCGACACCTGCGGCCCGGCCAAAGCCGCCACGCTCATCGCGACAGATTTGATGCGACGCCGGAACTGACCGGGCGCATCAAGGTCAAAGATGAACTCGGGCAGAGTGAACGACGCCGTCCGCCCCTGCCGCAGATCCAGCAACGCCGCCGGGTTAAGCCGGGCGAGAGAGACGGATTTGCGCATTTCGGGCTTGCGCGTGTTGGCATTCAGATAGGCGGCTTCCATCTGGCGCAGGTCAAGACCAAGTTTTTCTCCCGCCAGAAGCCCCTTCTTCAAACTGTCCCAATGCCCAAAACGGATATAACCGGGGGCTGAGACATTTCGCTCATCCGCAAAGCAGGCTTCGGCCTGCCGCGCCAGATCGACGGCAAGCTGATAGGCCTGATAGTGCAGGCGCGACAAGTCCCCGACCATCCATGTGTAAAGCTGGGTGGCGGTGAATTTGCCCGTCAGGAAATCCGCAGCCGCTTGTGAATTTGCGATCTGCTGCTCCTGATCACTCAGTTCCTTCTTCGCCATCTCAAGGCGCAACTCGTTGGCAATCTGTTCTTTTTCGGCCCGGCCCAGGTCCCGCGTCGCCGTCAGAAGCCGCATCCGCCATTCGGCCATGCGGCGGTAATTGCCAGCATTCCGCCCATGATTGCGCGCGTCATAGGCGTGCTGGTCGGACACGAAAGCAGCCCCATCGGCAAGGGCTTTGGTCAGCCCGCCATAATTCACCCCGCCAATGTTGATTTCTGGCATCGGCCCGGTGACGCCCGTCTGGGGAATTGCAAACAGCACGCCCGAAACGGCGGACAGGACTTGCGCAGCATTCCCCCAGCGTTGCGCCTGTTTTAAGGAATGCTCTTCCTTCGCCTCGCTGGCAATCTGCCCTTGCTGGACAAGGTTCTCGTAATAGGCCCGCGTGTGATCCGCGCTGACCACCGCATCGGTGCTTCCGGCCAGCGCGGTTTCGGCCTCTCTCACCCGGTCCTTCCGGATCGCCAGCATGCGCTTATGCATCGCAAGTTCGTGATCCGACCGGAGCTGATTCAGTGCTTCGGCATCCTTCTTTTCCAGTGCGGACAACAACGCGCCGCCCAGCGACTTGACCTCGTTGGTGAATTCAATCGCCTTGGCCAGCATGAAGGTAAAGCGATACGCTGGACGCGGGGCAGACAGCGCCGACAGCGCTGCCGAAATCGAAACCCCCGCCGCCGCCGCCCGCACCAGAAGGGCGGGGTCAATCGGTGGCTGGAACAGCGGCAACTGGCGCACGACGCCGTCGATGTTCATGCAATGGCGAATTTTGAACAGACGGTCGGCGATCCGGTCCCAGTAGGTCAGCAGCTTGTCATTCGCCGGCACGCACATCTCGCCAAATACGTCGAAGAACGCCGTAACGGGCGGCTTGTTCCCCGTCGTCGGCGTGCCAACCTGCAGTCCGGGCTTGCCGTCCAGCATGTCAGCAACGGTCTGAACCCGCGACGGTGGCAGCTCTGGCAAAGTGACGGGGCGCACCCCCAAAAGCTCGGCCGCAAGAACATAAAGCTGCGTCGCCTCGTTGATGGATTCCATCGTGTCACGCGAAAACAGGTCGTCGCCCCAGTCAATCAGATTATCCAGATAGGCCATGAACGTGGCCCGCATATAGGCCAACGAGCGCATCCGGGCGACGGCATGTGGATTGAACGGATTTGCCAGCCATTCGTCCACCTGAGCGTCCAGCGCAGCCGCGTCCAACTCGGCCAGTTCGCTGTATTTGCCCTGCTGGATCAATTGATGCACATCGCGGAA
>JAHEBX010000040.1 GCA_024642045.1 Pseudorhodobacter sp.
GGGCTGCCCTGCGCGGCCAGACGGTCATTGCCGCCCATCCCAAAAATCCGCAACGTGCCCTGATCCGCCCAGAGCACATCATTCCCCTCGCTGCCAACAATATCGCCGGACCTGCCGATTTGCAGATCTTGCGCGACCTCAGTGCCAGACGTGCCTTGGTACAGATCGCTCCACTGCACCTGAGTGGCCAGAATGGATTGGCTATCGGCGCTGATCACGGTCAGCGTCTCGGCACCATAATCTATCCGGATTCCGTTGGCCGTCGTTGTCAACTGCAATTGGCTGAATGCGCTCAGCATGGTCCAGCCTGACAGATCAATCCGATCTTCACCCAGAACGAAATCACCGATCGTGTCGGCGACCCCATCGGCACAAAGCACAAACATGTCCATGCCTGCGCCGCCGAAAAGTGTGTCCGATCCTGCGCCGTCCGTCAGTCGGTTCGCGCCGGCATTGCCAATGATCGTCTGGCCGAAGTCATTGCCTGCAAGGTCGAGAGTCGCGGTTGAAGACGGATCAGCAAGTCGCAGCTCTTCAATTTCTTGACCTGCGGTCAAAACATAGCTGACCGTGCTACGCACCTGGTCGATCCCCGCACCGGCAGCTTCGAACACCCGTTGTCCGGTCTGGCTGATCACAAAGATATCGTCGCCCGTCCCGCCATAAAGTTGGTTCGCCCCAGATCCGCCCGTCAGCGTATCATTGCCCGCGCCACCCAGAAGGCTGTCACTGCCCACCCCGCCAAAGAGCGCATTTGCAAGCTCGTTGCCCTGCAGCTGAATCCCTGTCTGCGACAGCGAAACCAATGTTTCGACCGATACGCCCGCGCCAAGGGTAAAGCTTGCGGCGGCATAGAGAAGGTCGTTGCCCTGACCGCTCGCCTCAATCACCTGATCTGTGCTCGCGGCCACGTAATAGATGTCGTCGCCCGCGCCGCCCGCCATGAAGTCGGTGTCAGATTGGCTCCAGGTGGTTGCCGAAACCGCCACGGTTGCCCCGATGCTTTGCAAGTCTGGGTGATCGACGAGACGGCTGACCAGATTGCCCGCGCCATCGCCGATCCAGTTCTGCACCAGCCCGGCCTCACTGCCGGGATTGGTCAGGGTCTGCCATGCGTTGTCCCAGATCTCATCCGCGGTACGGACATGATCGAAAATGCGGATGTCGCCAACCGAGCTGTTGTCGTCAAGCACGATGCTGCCCGTCGTGGTCGTTCCGCGCGTGCCGGGGGTAAACTGGGTGTTCCAGGTCTCGACCCCGTCGAGATAGACGCGGCACTGCCCGTTGCTGTCATCATAGCTGATCGAGAGACGATGCGCCTGCCCGTCGGTCAACAAATCGGGCATCGCCGAATAGTTCCAGCTTGACTCGCTCGCGTTCCAGAACCGCAGCGCGGTCTTGCCGGTGTCATAGCGGTATAAACTTAGATTTCCGATGTCGAGCGAGTAATGCTCGTCCACCAGCGCGTCCTGACGCCAGATCAGCTCGACCGTATATGACGCGTTGGGAAACAGTGTTGCCGAATTCAGCTTGAGCGAGGCGCCCGCTGCGTAGTTTGTGCTGACCAGCGCAAAGATTTCTGCGGTGTCTGCCACCGCGCCTGCGATGCCACCCCGCAGAACGTCGTTGCCTGCCCCGCCGTAAAGATGATCCCCGCCGCTGCCGCCGTTCAGCGTATCATCGCCCGCAGCGCCATAAAGCGTATCGTCCCCAAGACTGCCCGACAGCTGATTGTCTGCCCCATTGCCCGTGATCTCATCCGCGCCGCGCCCGCCGACCGCGTTTTCAATCGTCGCGCCAAAGGCGATTGCGAGGTTTGACGTTAGCCCGCCGATGTCTGAATAGCTGCCGTCAACCAATGAAATATGTTGTGCCACTGCGTATTTCGACACATCCAATGTGTCAGTCCCGCCCCCATCCCAGATGACCAGATTGGGTGCAGTGTTGCGGGCAAAATCATAAAGATCGCCCGCTGTTGCGCCAAATCCGTAGGTCGTGTCAGTGGCGCGGGTGGCTATATTGGCGCCATACATCAGTTGCAGTGCGTAAATATCGAAAAGCGCCAGCGTGTCATGGGTTGACTTCACGGCGCCGGTGGCCGACCCGTCGAAATAGCTCATCAGCGAATACTGTTCGGAATCCTGAATGAACTGCGCCTGTCCAGCATAAGTGATGCTGACACCCAGACCCGCATTGTACAGACCCGGATGCGACAGCCCCATCGTATGGCCGATCTCGTGCATCATCAGTTCGTTGAAATAGCTGCCAGGGCCGGTGGTCAGGCTGGCCGTGTTGTTGGCGTTTACCCAGACATCGCCCGAGGCATTCGAGGCCGCACGAATTGCGGGATAGGCACCATAGGCGGCTGTACCGTCACTCGCAGAGTAATTGGCGTAGAGCAACGTGGCGTCGTTGGAATATCCCCCCGGATTGACCTCGGTAAAGGTCAGATTGGTCAGCTCGGCATAATGCGCCAGCACTTGTCGCGTCGCCTCTATTTCTGCGGCGGTAAAGCGAGTGAAATTCGGGTTGCTACCGGAATAGGTGTCACGAAACGCAAAGGTGATATTGGTGCCTGTGCCACGGGTCGTGGACCAGTTGGCATGGCTGTCGATGACGCCTGCGATCATCTCGTTGTCAAAGTTGCCCTTGCTGCCTTCGGTGGCTGAGACGCCATAGCTGCCGGTAAGGCTGCCATAAGCGCTGGCATCAAGATAATAGCGCCCCGAGGTCGAGGCGGTGAACTGAATCAGCGAGTTTTTGTTTGGCAACCCGTCATCGTCACTGATCAAAACGGTGCTGCCGTTGGTGCCAATCAGCGACAGATGGCTGTCGGTCAGCATCGCGCTGCCGATGCCGACCATCGCAAAGGTATAGGTCTGACCCGCAACCAGATCGACCGCGATATAGTCATGATCGCCCGCGGCACCGATTGTACCGTGCGCGGTGCCATTCATCGGGACCAGGAAGCTGGTGGTTGACGAGGCCAGCGCATCGCCGCCGGGGCCGGCTTCTGTTGAGGGTAAGGGCATGAGCATTCCAGACGTAGTAGCAAATGGCAGTTGCAACGCGGGTCAAAGGTCAGTTCTGTCAGCGCAGCTTGGCAGAACTGGGGCAGGTGGTGGGCATTTCTACGGCAGCTTGACTTGCAGCGGCGCAAGGCTGGAGGCATTGTGCCCGCCAACGGGTAAAGGGGACGTAAATGATTCCGGTCAAAGGCTATGCGGGTGCCAAAGTTGCAGTTCTGGGACTGGGGCGCTCGGGGCTGGCCACGGCGCGCGCGCTGATGGCGGGCGGGGCAGCGCCACTTTTGTGGGACGACAGCCCCGAGGCCCGCACCCGCGCCGAGGCCGAGGGCTTTGTCTGCTATGACCTCACCCGTGCGGGCGCTTTTGAGGGGGTGGCGCTGCTTGTCACCTCGCCCGGGATCCCGCATCTCTATCCCGCGCCCAACAAGATCATCGCCCGCGCGCTTGAGGCAGGCATTCCTGTCGACAACGATATTGGCCTGTTCTTTCGCAGCTTTGCCACCAACGATTGGGACAATTTCGAAACAGCCCCGCGCGTGATCTGTGTTACAGGGTCGAACGGCAAATCCACCACCACCGCGCTGATCCACCATATTCTGGAAGAGGCGGGACGGCCCACGCAAATGGCCGGCAATATCGGGCGCGGCGTGCTCGATATCGACCCTGCCGAAGATGGCGAGGTGGTCGTGCTGGAGCTTTCTTCATATCAAACCGACCTTGCCCGTGCGCTGACCCCCGACATTGCGGTTTTCACCAACCTTTCGCCCGATCACCTTGACCGCCACAATGGTTTGGGCGGCTATTTCGCCGCCAAACGCCGTCTTTTCGCCGAAGGCGGCCCCGACCGCGCCGTGATCGGGGTGGATGAGGCCGAGGGGCGGTTTCTGGCCAACCAGATGTCGGAGGGCCCGCAGGACGACCGCGTGATCCGGGTGTCGTCGGCGACAAAACTTGAAGTGTTTGGCTGGTCGGTTTTTGCGCGCAAAGGGTTTCTGTCCGAGTGGCGGCGCGGCAAGCAAGTCGCCTCGATCGACCTGCGCGAGATTGCGGGCTTGCCGGGCGCGCACAACCATCAAAACGCCTGCGCCGCCTATGCGGCGTGTCGGTCTTTGGGGTTGGGGCCAAAGCAGATCGAGACGGCGTTTCATTCCTTTGCTGGCCTGCCGCATCGTAGCCAGCTGGTGGGCGAGCGGGCAGGTGTGCGCTTTATCAATGACAGCAAGGCCACCAATGTTGACAGCGCGGCCAAGGCCTTGCAGGCCTTTCCGGCGATCCGTTGGATCGCGGGGGGCATGGGCAAAGACGGCGGTATTGCAGGGCTGCTGCCGTTCATAGGATCGGTGAAAAAGGCCTATCTGATCGGTCACTCGGCCCGTGATTTCGCGCTGGAATTGGGCGATCTGCCGCATGAAATTTGCGAAACGATGGCCCGCGCCGTGGCCCGCGCGGCAGAGGAGGCCTGCATGGGCGAGGTGGTGCTGCTTGCCCCTGCCGCCGCTTCGTTTGACCAATACCCGAACTTTGAAAAACGCGGCGAGGATTTCACCGCGCGGGTCAAGGCCCTGATGGATGTGTGAGCGTCGCACAGTGCGACATGCGTCAAACTAAATAAAATCAATGACTTATGATTTTATGTTCATGCTATTTTAACCTGTCGCGCACAGGTGCCCGCTGTGAGACAGAACCTGTGCAGAGCGGTGCGGGCCTGCGAGGGCGGCTGACGCTTTGGCCGCTTGCTGGTGCGGTCTAGCGCGGTGTTTCTACTAGCCATTGGTCGATTTATTCGCTACTCTGGCCCTTAGACCCGAAGCTAATCGGGCGTATCGGCAGCAGACGGCAAAACAGGCGGATTTCCCATGACTGAGATGGTCTATGGCTCTATGCCATCGCGCACCGCGGAGCCCGTGCTTCCGCGCTGGTGGCGCACGATTGATAAATGGACGCTCACGGCGGTGCTGATGCTGTTTGGCATCGGGCTGCTTTTGGGGCTTGCGGCCTCGGTACCCTTGGCCGAGCGAAACGGATTGCCCTCGTTCTATTACGTGCAGCGGCAGGCGGTTTTTGGTGGCCTTGCGCTGATCTCGATCTTTGTCGTCTCGATGATGTCGCCCGATATGGTGCGGCGGTTGGCGATCATCGGGTTTGGCTGCTCGCTTTTGGCGCTGCTTGCGCTGCCGTTCGTTGGCACCGATTTCGGCAAGGGGGCGGTGCGCTGGATCAGTCTTGGCTTTGTGTCCTTGCAGCCGTCAGAGTTTTTGAAGCCCGGTTTCATGGTGGTGATTGCTTGGCTGATGGCGTCGTCGCAGGATCTGAACGGCCCGCCGGGCAAGCTGATTTCCTTTGGATTGGTGGTGACGGTTGTGCTGCTGCTGGCGTTCCAGCCGGACTTTGGTCAGGCGATGCTGGTACTGTTTGGCTGGGGCGTGATCTATTTCGTCTCGGGCGCGCCGATGATCCTGATCGTTTCGGTGTTGGCGCTAACCTCGGTGGGCGGAGTGACGGCCTATAACACGTCTGAGCACTTTGCACGCCGGATTGACGGCTTTCTGGCCTCGGATGTCGATCCGCGCAGCCAGATGGGATATGCGACAAGCGCCATTCAAGAGGGCGGCTTTTTTGGTGTTGGCGTGGGCGAGGGGCAGGTCAAATGGACGCTGCCCGATGCACATACCGACTTTATCATCGCAGTGGCCGCCGAGGAATACGGTCTGATTTTGGTTCTGGCGATTATCTCGCTTTACGCGACGGTTGTGGTGCGCAGCCTGTTCCGGCTGACGCGCGAGCGTGATCCGTTCATTCGGCTGGCGGGGACGGGCCTGGCCTGCGTCTTTGGCGTGCAGGCGATGATCAACATGGGGGTGGCGGTGCGATTGCTGCCGGCAAAGGGGATGACCCTGCCGTTTGTGTCCTATGGCGGATCGTCGGTGATTGCGGCCGGGATCACGGTTGGTATGCTTTTGGCAATGACGCGGGCACGGCCGCAGGGGCAGATGTCTGATATCTTCAAGCGGGGGCGCTGATGCCTTTGCTGTTGATCGCAGCGGGCGGCACGGGCGGGCATATGTTTCCTGCGCAGGCTTTGGCCGAAGAAATGCTGGCACGCGGATGGCGGGTCAAGCTGTCGACCGACGCGCGCGGCGCGCGCTATGCGGGTGGCTTTCCGGCGGCGGTGCAGATTGTTGAGGTCGGCTCTGCCACCTTTGCGCGCGGCGGTATCGCGGCCAAGCTGATGGTGCCGTTTCGCATTGCGGGTGGCGTTCTGGGTGCCGTGATGTCGATGCTGCGGGATCGGCCCGATGTGGTGGTGGGCTTTGGCGGTTATCCGTCGATCCCGGCGCTGACGGCGGCTTGGGCGCTGCGCCGACCAAGGATGATCCACGAGCAGAACGGGGTTTTGGGGCGGGTAAATCAGATATTTGCGACGCGGGTTGACCGTGTGGCTTGCGGCACATGGCCGACGGATCTGCCAGCAGGCGTGAAGGGTGAGCATACTGGAAACCCCGTGCGCACGGCGGTGCTGGAGCGGGCGGGCGCGGGTTACATCGCGCCGGGGGATTACCCGATGGATTTGCTGGTGATCGGTGGATCGCAGGGCGCGCGCATTCTGTCGGATGTCGTTCCGGGTGCTGTCGCGGCCTTGCCGGAATCGATGCGCACGCATCTGCGCGTGGCCCATCAGGCCCGCGCCGAGGACCTAGAGCGCGTCGTTGCCGCCTATGAGGCCGCTGATATCAGTGCCGAGGTGGCGCCTTTCTTTAACGATATCCCGCGTCGCCTGTCCGAGGCGCAGTTGGTGGTCAGCCGTTCAGGCGCCTCGTCAGTGGCGGATATCTCGGTGATCGGCCGTCCCTCGATCCTGATCCCCTTTGCTGCTGCCACGGGCGACCACCAAAGTGCAAATGCGCGCGGGTTGGTCGCGGCCGAAGCGGCGATCCTGATCCCTGAAAACCAGCTTGACGCGAGCACACTGAGCACGCAAATGGCCGCGGTGCTGGGTGATCCGGCCGCGGCGCTGCAAATGGCGCGCAATGCGCAGGCCCAAGGGCGCCCCGATGCAACTCTACGCTTGGCCGCGTTGGTCGAGACGCTCGTGACAAAGGAATGATGCGATGAACGCAACCAAATTGCCAATGGAACTGGGGGCAATCCACTTTGTCGGCATCGGCGGTATCGGCATGTCGGGCATCGCCGAAGTGCTGATGACCCAAGGATTTCGGGTGCAGGGATCTGACGCCAAAGCCTCCAAGATCACCGAGCGACTGGTCAAACTCGGGGCGACCTTTTTCGAAGGCCAGCGTGCCGAGAATATCGGCGAGGCTGCTGTGGTCGTGGTGTCCACCGCAATCAAAAAGGGCAACCCCGAGCTGGAAGAAGCGCGCAAACGCGGCCTGCCCGTGGTGCGCCGTGCTGAGATGCTGGCCGAGTTGATGCGGCTCCGCTCGAACATTGCGATTGCGGGCACGCATGGTAAGACGACGACGACCACAATGGTGGCAACCCTGCTGGACAAGGGTGGCTTTGACCCCACTGTGATCAACGGCGGGGTGATCCACGCATATGGCTCGAACGCGCGTGCAGGCGCTGGCGAATGGATGGTGGTCGAGGCCGATGAGAGCGACGGCTCGTTCAACCGTCTGCCCGCGACCATTGCGATTGTGACCAATATCGACCCCGAGCATATGGAGCATTGGGGCAGTTTTGACGCCCTGCGCAAAGGCTTTCTCGATTTCGTCTCCAATATCCCGTTCTATGGTCTGGCCGTCTGCTGCACCGATCATCCCGAGGTGCAGACGCTGGTCGGCAAGATCACGGACCGCCGCGTCGTCACTTTTGGGTTTAACGCCCAAGCCGATGTGCGCGCGATCAATTTGCGCTTTGACGCCGGTGTGGCGCATTTCGACATCGCGCTGCAGGGCGAGGGCGAGGGGTCAATCATCGAGGGCTGCACTTTGCCGATGCCTGGCGATCACAACGTCTCGAACGCGTTGTCGGCTGTGGCAGTTGCCCGCCATCTGGGCATGAAGAAAGAAGAAATCCGCGAGGCGCTGGCGGCTTTTGGTGGCGTCAACCGCCGCTTTACCAAGGTGGCCGAAGTCAACGGTGTCACCATCATCGACGATTATGGCCACCATCCGGTGGAAATCGCAGCCGTGCTGAAGGCCGCGCGTCAGGCCACCAAGGGCCGCGTCATCGCCGTGCATCAGCCCCACCGCTATTCACGCCTGCATTCGTTGTTCGAGGATTTCTGTACCTGCTTCAATGAGGCCGACGTGGCCGGAATTGCCGATGTCTATGCTGCGGGTGAGGACCCGATCCCAGGCGCAAGCCGTGACGATCTGGTTGCAGGTCTGATCGCCCACGGCCACCGCCATGCCCGCGCGGTGATCGACGAGGCAGATCTGGCCCGTCTGTTCCGCGAACAGGCCCGTCCGGGCGATATTTTTGTCTGCCTTGGTGCAGGGTCGATCTCGGCTTGGGCGAACGGGTTGCCCGCGCAACTGCAAGGGCAAGCCGCATGAGCCCGCCGCTGCTGATTGGCTGCCTGTGGGTGGTCGCGGCGGCGATCACGGCAATGTTGCCGATGAAAAGCCAGTTTCCGCCCGGTATTGTGCTGCTGATTGCAGCGCCTGTCTTGCTGATCTGGATCGGTTCTGTGCATGGCTGGCTGTGGCTTGGGGTCGGACTGTTTGCATTTGTGTCGATGTTCCGCCGCCCGTTGATCTATTTCGCGCGCAAAGCGATGGGATTACCGGTTGAAGACCCAAGAGATCGCGCATGACGTGGTCGTTTCCTCTGGCGCTGATGTGGCTGATCGGTGCCAATGTCATTGCGATGTTCCCCTCGCGCGACCACCACTGGCGCACAGCCTATATCCTGATCGTAATCGGGATTCCACTCTTGGGCTGGCTGACTTACGAGCATGGCGTGTGGTGGGGTCTGGTCTTTTTGCTGGCTGCAGGGTCTGTGCTGCGCTGGCCCGTGGTCTTTTTGGGTCGCTGGGTGAAGCGGCGGCTTTAGGCAGGCGTTCATGGGCAGTCGGTCATGGGCGGACGCGCGCGACACTTAAAAGCCAATGCTTGAATTCGCGCCGTGATCTCTGCATTAACGCGGAAATTGCAGGTGTAACGAGAGAAGGCCATGCCATGACCCAGATGCCACAGGTGCGCGGCACGTTGACGGCGCAGCGCGCGCTGGCCGATCTGACGTGGTTGCGCGTGGGCGGGCCTGCGGATTATCTGTTTCAGCCTGCCGACGAGGATGATTTGCGCGATTTCCTGCGCGCGCTGCCTGCCGAGGTTGCGGTCTTTCCGATGGGGGTGGGCAGCAATCTGATCGTGCGGGATGGTGGGTTGCGCGCCGTGGTGATCCGGCTGGGGCGCGGATTTAACGCAATTGTTTGCGAGGGCGGGCAGGTTACGGCGGGGGCTGCGGCACTGGATGCGCATGTGGCGCGCAAGGCGGCTGAGGCGGGGCTGGACCTGACGTTTTTGCGCACCATTCCCGGCAGCATAGGCGGGGCCGTGCGGATGAACGCGGGCTGTTATGGGTCCTATGTCTCGGATCATCTGACTTCGGTGCGCTGTGTGACACGGCAGGGTGACGTCGTTGATCTGCCAGCAGAAAAGCTGAACCTGCGCTATCGGCAATCGGATCTGCCCGAGGGCTGGGTGGTGGTGAGCGCCTGCTTTCGCGCCGTGGCGGGCGACCCCGTGGCCTTGGAGGCGCGGATGGTCGAGCAGATCGCCAAGCGCGACGCAAGCCAGCCGACCAAGGACCGCTCGGCGGGGTCGACCTTCCGCAATCCGGTGGGTCATTCCAGCACGGGACGCGCCGATGATACCCACGAATTGAAGGCGTGGAAGGTGATTGACGAGGCCGGAATGCGCGGCTTTTCGCTGGGTGGCGCCCAGATGTCGCCGATGCACTCCAACTTTCTGATCAATACCGGCGGTGCAACGGCAACAGAGCTGGAAGATTTAGGCGAAGAGGTGCGAAAAAGGGTTTTCCAAAACTCTGGGATCACGCTAGAGTGGGAAATCATGCGGGTCGGCGAACGTCCCGTAAAATAACAAATATCACAGGCCACTAAAGGCTTGGATGAGGCAGTAAATGGCGGGTGGCTCAAACAGAGCAGCCTCCACAGTAGCGGTGTTGATGGGCGGATTCTCCTCGGAACGCGAGGTGTCGCTGGCAACGGGGCGCCCCTGCGCCCAAGCTCTGCGCGAGGCGGGATACAAGGTGGTCGAGGTCGATTGCGACCGCGATCTTTGCGCGCGCCTGATCGAGATCAAGCCGGACGTTTGCTTTAACGCGCTGCACGGCCCTTGGGGTGAGGATGGCGCTGTTCAGGGCATGCTGGAATGGCTGCGTATTCCCTATACACATTCGGGTATTCTTGCCTCGGCCTTGGCGATGGACAAGGTAAAGACAAAAGAAGTCTATGTGGCCAATGGCTTGCCCGTGGTGGCTTCGGTTCTGGCGGATCGCGATGCGGTGGCTGCGGGCCATGTCTTGCCGCCGCCCTATGTGGTCAAACCCTATAACGAGGGCTCTTCGGTCGGAGTTTATATCGTGCGTGAAGGCAGCAACGCGCCACGTCTGGCGGAAACGATGCCCGAAGTGGTGATGGTGGAAACCTATGCGCCGGGGCGCGAGATGACGGTGACGGTGATGGGCGAGCGTGCGCTTTGCGTCACCGATATTATCACCGACGGCTGGTATGACTTTGACGCGAAATACAAGGTCGGCGGTAGCCGCCATGTGGTTCCCGCGGAAATCCCTGCCGAGATCGAGACCGCTTGTCTGGACTATGCCCTGCTTGCTCACCGCGCTTTGGGGTGCCGTGGCATCAGCCGTACTGATTTTCGATGGGACGAGGCGCGCGGGCTGGCGGGGTTGATCTTGTTGGAAACCAACACTCAGCCCGGCATGACGCCAACGTCGCTTGCCCCCGAGCAGGCTGCCCATTGCGGGATTTCGTTCCCCGAGCTTTGCGCTTGGTTGGTGGAGGATGCCTCATGCAATCGCTGAACCGTCGCCCGCAGACGCATCGCACCCCACATCGTGACCCGGCCCCGACGCGCTGGCAGTATCGGATGCAGCGCCTTTGGCTGACGCCCATGTTCCGCCGCCTGTTGCACATTGGTGGCCCGGTGGTGATCGTGACGCTTGTGGCGCTGGCGGTTTTTGCCAGCGACAGCCGCCGCGAGGCGCTCATGCAGGGCGTGGCAGATCTGCGCCACAAGTTCGAGCAGCGTCCCGAATTCCGGGTTTCACTGCTCTCGGTTGACGGGGCCTCGCGTGATTTGTCGGATGCGGTGCGGGCTAAACTGGCGCTGCGTTTGCCGCAATCGTCCTTCGATCTGGACATGGCGGCGCTGAAAGCGCGCTGCGAAGAGTTGGACGCCGTCGCCTCTGCCGAAGTGCGGGTCCGGTCGGGCGGTGTGCTGCAGGTGATGTTGAAAGAGCGCGATCCGGCAGTGATTTGGCGCACGGATACCGGGCTCGAGCTGCTGGATGCGACCGGGCATCGTGTGGCCAGCCTGATGGCGCGGGCGGATCGGGCTGATTTGCCGCTGGTCGCGGGCGAGGGGGCGGATAAGGCGCTGCCCGAAGCGATGCAGATCCTTGCCGCCGCGGGGCCGATTGCGCCGCGTCTGCGTGGGCTTGTGCGGATGGGCGACCGGCGTTGGGATCTGGTGCTGGACCGCGATCAAACCATCCAGTTGCCCGAAGCGGGACCCGTTGCAGCGGTAGAGCGGCTGCTGGCGTTGGATCATGCCGAAAAACTTTTGGACCGAGATATCCTTTCAGTTGACCTTAGAAATCAAGACCGGCCCGCGCTGCGTCTGGCTCCGTTCGCGATGAACGAAGTCCGCGCAGCCCAAGGGTTGGCACCGAGCGCAGGGAACGACCTATGACCGATCTTTACCAATCTCAACGTGCGATGAGAAACATGCGCAAAGCCGCGATGCAGCGCGGGGTGGTGGCCATTCTGGATGTGGGCACATCCAAGATCGCCTGCCTTGTGCTGCGCTTTGACGGGCTGGAAAACGACCGCGAAAGCGACGGCGTAGGCTCAATGGCCGGTCAGTCTCGGTTTCGGGTGATCGGGGCTGCGACCACGCGGTCGCGCGGTGTGCGCTTTGGCGAGATTGCGGTGATGAACGAGACCGAGCGGGCCATTCGCACCGCAGTGCAGGCGGCGCAAAAGATGGCCAACGTGCGTGTCGATCACGTCATTGCCTGCTTTAGCGGCGCCGAGCCGCGCAGCTATGGTTTGGCAGGCGAGTGGGAATTGCAGGACTCGGTGGTGACCGAACAGGACGTGGCGCAGGTGATGGCCTCTTGCGACGTGCCCGATTTCGGCGACGGGCGTGAGATTTTGCACGCGCAGCCGGTGAACTTTGCGCTGGATCACCGCTCGGGTCTGGGCGATCCGCGCGGGCAGATCGGCAACCGGCTGGCCTGCGATTTGCATATGCTGTCAGTCGATGCTTCGGTGGTGCAAAACCTGCTCTACTGCATCAAGCGCTGTGATCTGGAGCTGGCTGGCATTGCATCCTCGGCTTATGTCTCGGGGATTTCCTCCTTGGTCGAGGACGAGCAGGAACTGGGCGCTGCCTGCATTGATTTGGGTGGTGGGGCCTCTGGCATCTCAATCTTCATGAAAAAGCACATGATCTACGCCGATAGCGTGCGCATGGGCGGCGATCATGTGACCTCTGACATCTCCAAGGGGCTGCAAGTGCCGCTGGTGGTGGCCGAGCGGATCAAGACCAAGCATGGCGGCGTGCACGCCACGGGCATGGATGACCGCGAGATGATCGAGATCGGTGGCGACTCTGGCGATTGGGAAAAAGACCGCCGCCAGATCAGCCGCACGGAACTGATTGGAATCATGCGGCCTCGGGTCGAAGAGATCCTGGAAGAAGTGCGTGCGCGGCTGGATGTGGCGGGCTTTGACAGCCTGCCCAGCCAGCAGATCGTGCTGACCGGCGGCGCAAGCCAGATCCCAGGTCTGGATGGGCTTGCCAGCCGCATTTTGGGCCAGCGTGTGCGCATGGGCCGCCCGCTGCGGGTGCAAGGTTTGCCACAAGCGGCCACGGGGCCTGCGTTTTCCAGCGCCGTAGGGTTGTGTCTTTTTGCCAGCCACCCGCAAGACGAGTGGTGGGATTTCGATATTCCGACCGAACGCTATCCGGCGCGGTCTCTGAAACGAGCCTTCAGGTGGTTTAAGGAGAACTGGTGACCCGCTACATCTGCACAAAGAGGCAAGATACCGCTTAAAACGGCCACAATTCCGCTATATTTAGTGGAGCTGGACGCTTTTTTGCGTGACCTTGTGATCCTCTGTGGATAGAATCGGCGTCAGATCAGGATTCTGAGACCTCGGGACAGGTTTTGGAATGCGCAGACGGTAATCAACGGCGGCAGCCGGCATAAAACAGGCGGACAGAAAATGGCATTGAATCTGATCATGACCTCGCAGGAATCCGAGCTGAAGCCGCGGATCACGGTCTTTGGTGTTGGCGGCGCGGGCGGCAACGCGGTCAACAACATGATCGAAAAGAACCTTGAGGGTGTAGAGTTCGTGGTCGCGAACACCGACGCTCAGGCTTTGCAGCAAAGCAAAGCCACGTCGAAAATCCAGATGGGTCTGAAGGTTACCGAAGGTTTGGGGGCAGGGGCGCGTCCGACGGTAGGTGCGGCTGCGGCCGAAGAGACGATCGAAGAAATCGTCGACCACCTCGCGGGCGCTCACATGTGCTTTATCACGGCTGGTATGGGTGGGGGCACCGGTACCGGGGCCGCGCCGATCATCGCGCAAGCGGCTCGCGAGTTGGGTGTGCTGACGGTCGGCGTGGTTACCAAACCCTTCCAGTTCGAAGGCAACAAGCGGATGAAGCAAGCCGACGAAGGCATTGCGGCGCTGCAAAAGGTTGTCGATACGCTGATCATCATTCCAAACCAGAACCTGTTCCGTCTGGCCAACGAGCGCACCACCTTTACCGATGCCTTCGCGATGGCAGATGATGTTCTGTATCAAGGTGTTAAGGGCGTGACTGATCTTATGGTCCGCCCTGGCCTGATCAACCTCGACTTTGCTGACGTGCGCGCCGTGATGGACGAAATGGGCAAGGCGATGATGGGCACGGGCGAGGCTTCGGGTGAAAACCGCGCCGTGGAAGCCGCCGAAAAGGCGATTGCAAACCCGCTTTTGGACGAAATTTCGCTGCATGGCGCCAAGGGTGTGTTGATCAACATCACCGGCGGCTATGATCTTACCTTGTTCGAACTGGACGAGGCCGCAAACATCATCCGCGAAAAGGTCGATCCGGACGCGAATATCATCGTCGGCTCCACACTTGACACCTCGATGGACGGTGTACTGCGCGTGTCGGTCGTGGCGACGGGGATTGACGTTGCCGTGGCGCGCGTCGATGCACCCGTGGCCCGCCGCTCGATGGCAGAACCGCTGAAGCCTGCGGTCGAGCTCCCTAAGCAGGCCGTAGCGCCGATGACGCTGCAACAAGCGCCGGCTCCGCAAGCGCCAGTGCCGCAACCCGCTCAGCCCAAGCCTGCCGCTGCCGATCTGTTCCAGTCGCATCAGCCCGCGTTTGAGGCAGAGCAGGAAGAGATCGAGATGCAAGAAGACGAGCTTCCGGCACCGGCTTACCGCCCGCAGCCCGCTCAGTTGCGTCAGCCCGCTTCGACGCAGTCGCTCGACAATGACGCCGGCAGCTTTGTGGCACCGCGTCCGCGCACAGCAGGGGCGCCTTCGCCCGAAGCGCTGGCACGTCTGCAGGCCGCCGTGAGCAAGACTCCGGTTCAGCCGCAGCAGCAGCGCCCCGCGGCACCGCAGCCACAACCACGCCAGCCTGCCGCAGCAGCTCCCAAGCCCGCAGAGCGCCCGCGCTTTGGTATTGGCAGCCTGATCAACCGCATGGCCGGCGGCCAGTCCGAAGCCCCGGCCGAGCGACAAGCCGCTGCGCGCCAGCAGCCGCCAGTGACCTCGTATGACGACGAGCCTGAGTTGTCTGCCGATCAGGAGCGCATTGAAATTCCGGCTTTCCTGCGCCGCCAGGCCAACTAGAATTGAAATAATACGAACGAAAGGCCCGGCACTGCCGGGCTTTTTTCTTTTTAATACAGCCACTTAACTGTTTAATTTTCTGTTACACTCGGTTACAAACTGTGAGTTGAGGTTGTGAGCACTTCGAATTACCTAAGATCAAGGAAAAGGCGAGGGGGATAACCCGCCAATCGGAGAGCCTGAGTGCAGTATACGTTGAAAACCACAGCTATCTTTCAGGGCCAAGGGCTGCACTCTGGTGCGCCTGTGACCATGAAAGTGCATCCTGCGCCTGTCGGGCACGGGATTTGGTTCATGCGCAGCGACGTCACTTCCGGCGATGCGCGGATTTCTGCCACCTGGGACGCGGTTGTCCCGTCAAAGCTCTGCACCCTGATCGCCAACGACGCTGGCGTCAGCGTCTCGACCATCGAACATGTCATGGCGGCTTTGGCTGGCTCGGCGATCAGCAACGCGCTGATCGAGGTCGATGGCCCGGAAGTGCCGATTCTTGATGGCTCAGCGGCTCCGTTTGTCGAGGGTTTGCTGAACGCAGGGATCGTCGAACAGGATGCGCCTGTGCTGGCGATCCGCGTGCTGCAACCCGTCGAAGTACGCGAAGGGGATGCTGTGGCGCGGCTCGAGCCTTCGGATATGCTTGAGATCGACTTCAGTATTGATTTCGCCGACGCCGCGATTGGACACCAAGCCAAGGTTTTGAACATGGCAAACGGCGCGTTCGTACGCGAATTGTCCGACAGCCGCACGTTTTGCCGCAACGCTGATGTGATTGCGATGCGCGAGCGCGGGCTTGCCTTGGGCGGCACGCTGGAAAATGCGGTGGTGTTTGAAGGGGCCAAAGTGCTTTCGCCCGGTGGTCTGCGGCACGCGGATGAACCAGTGCGCCATAAAATGCTGGATGCCTTGGGCGATCTTGCGCTGGCAGGCGGGCCGGTTCTGGGGCGGTATACAGGCGTGCGCGCAGGTCATGCGATGACCAACAAGCTGTTGCGGGCTTTGTTCGCGCGCCCTGACGCATGGATCTTGCAAGATTGTGAAGGCCGCACGGGTGGTAAACTGCCCGGCGTTGGTGTTCATCATGGCGATCTGCCCTTGCGGGCGTAAATCCCTGCGCTAGGGTGATAAAGCCGTTTTGCGCCCGCGAATTTTCTGTGCTACGAGAGACCGAAGCGCGATGATTGCAGCCCGAACGGGACGCTCTTGCGCGGATTATTGAGGTAGACGGAAGATGGCAGGCAGACAGTCAGGGAACGCGCTGCGGATGCTGTGCGGTGCAGCGCTACTCGGTGCCTTGACGGCATGCGGTGGGCCACAGTCAAAAGACGTGCCGCTGGACACCTTGACGGCAGAGGAAATCTATAAGCGGGGCGAATTCCTGCTTGAGGATAAATCCGCCAAAAAAGGCCAGGCGCTGGAGTATTTCCAAGAGGTCGAGCGGCTATATCCCTATTCCGAATGGGCCAAGCGCGCGCTGATCATGCAGGCGTTTACGCTGCACAAGTATAAGAAATACGAAGAGGCGCGGGCTGCGGCGCAGCGCTATATCGACTTCTATCCCGGCGAAGAAGATGCGGCCTATGCGGCCTATCTGCTGGCGCTGTCCTATTATGACCAGATCGACGAAGTGGGGCGCGATCAGGGGCTGACCTATCAGGCCTTGCAGGCGCTTCGCGTGGTAATCGAGCAGTATCCCGACAGCGAATATGCCAAATCGGCCGAGCTGAAATTCGAGATGGCCTTTGACCATCTGGCCTCGAAAGACATGGAAATCGGGCGCTATTACCTCAAGCGCGGTAACTATACGGCGGCGATCAACCGGTTCCGCTCGGTTGTGCAGGATTTCCAGACCACGTCGCACACCGCAGAGGCGCTGCATCGTTTGGTCGAGGCTTATCTTGCGCTGGGTCTGACGGATGAGGCGCAGACGGCAGGGGCCATTCTTGGCTATAACTATCAGTCGAGCCCGTTCTACGACGACAGCTTCCGTTTGCTGAAAGAAAAGGGTCTTGCGCCCGAAGCCAAAGGCACAAGTTGGCTGTCAGCCATCTATCGCCAGATGGTCAAGGGCCAATGGCTGTGACCGAGGTGCGCAATCTGTGCGCACCCTACGGTGTAGGCAATGCTGCGTAGCCTTGATATTCGCGATGTTCTGATCATCGATCACCTTAGTCTGGAGTTCGCTCCGGGGCTGAACGTGTTGACGGGTGAGACAGGGGCGGGCAAATCGATCTTGCTGGATGCTTTGGGGTTTGTGCTGGGCTGGCGCGGGCGGGCAGAGTTGGTGCGGGCAGGGGCGGCGCAGGGCGAAGTCACGGCAGAATTCGATCTGCCAGCGGGCCATGCCGCGCGCGCGGTTCTGGTCGAGGCAGGGTTCCCAGACCCCGAGGAGTTGATCCTGCGTAGGGTGAACACCGCCGATGGCCGCAAGACCGCCTATATCAACGACCGGCGCGTCTCGGGCGAGGTGTTGCGAGAGCTATCGGACACTTTGGTCGAATTGCACGGCCAGCACGATGATCGCGGATTGCTGAACCCGCGCGGGCATCGGGCGCTGCTGGATCAATTCGCTGCCTTGGATCTAACCGTGTCACGGGCGGCCTGGCGCGCGCAATCGGTGGCGCGCGAGGCTTTGGCGCAGGCAGTGACGGCATTGGAGCGCGCGCAGGTCGAGGAAGATTTCCTGCGCCATGCGGTGGCAGAGCTGGATAAACTGGCCCCAGATCACGGCGAAGAGGCAACCTTGGACGCCAAGCGGCGGATGATGCAGGGAGCTGCCAAGATCCGAACCGACATCCAGCGGGCCTACGCGGGTCTCAACGAGGGGGCCGAGGGGGCGATGCGTGACTCGCAGCGCTGGTTGGAAGGCGTGTCGGACCGCGCTGAGGGGCAGCTTGATGCGCCCTTGGCCGCGTTGGGCCGCGCGCTGATTGAATTGGGCGATGCGCAGGCGGGCGTCGAGGCCTGTTTGCGGCAGTTGGATTTCAACCCGACCGAACTGGAAGCGATTGAGGAGCGGCTCTTTGCCATTCGTGCCTTGGCGCGCAAGCATAACGTGCTGGCCGATGATCTGGGCGGCTTTGCGGATAGCCTTCGGGCGCGTCTGGCGGCGATTGATGGCGGGGCCGCAGGCATTGCCAAGCTGGAGCAGGCTTTAGCCGAGGCGCAACGTGCCTATCAGCGCGAGGCTATGGCGCTGACCAAAGCGCGGCGAGCGGCTGCGGAACGGTTGGACCGCGCGATGGCCGCAGAGCTTGCACCGCTCAAGATGGAGCGCGCGGTGTTCACCACCGAAGTGGCTTTGGGCGAGCAGGGTCCCGACGGTGTCGATGCGGTGCAGTTCACCGTAGCCACCAATCCCGGCGCGCCAGCAGGCGCGTTAAACAAGATCGCTTCGGGCGGCGAGTTGTCGCGGTTCTTGCTGGCGCTCAAGGTGTGTTTGACCGGCGACACACCTGGATTGACTCTGATTTTTGACGAGATTGACCGAGGCGTGGGGGGCGCTACGGCGGATGCAGTCGGGCGGCGGTTGAAATCGCTGGCAGAGCAGGCGCAGGTTCTGGTGGTGACGCATAGCCCCCAGGTGGCCGCGCTTGGCAACCATCACTGGCGGGTAGAAAAGCGGGTGCAAAAGGGGCAAACGCTGTCAACTGTGGTGCCCTTATCGCCTTCGGACCGGATCGAAGAGATCGGTCGCATGCTGTCGGGCGACAGCGTCACCGAAGCCGCACGCGAGGCCGCGCGCGCATTGCTGGGCTAAGGCAGGGCACTAAAGGTCATCGACTGCACCTGCCAGCCCGCCACGCTGTTTTCTAAAACCGCCACCAGGATCGCCCCGAAGCGCGCCAGCTCTGCCCCCGTTTCGTCTTGCGCGCCTGAAATCGTATAGCGTTGGCGCAACAGTGTCGCGGCTGGCGACAGATCGCGCAGCGTCCCCTTGCCCGTCACCAGCCGTGCTGCGGCAAAGATCCCGCTCATTTCCGCCTCGAACGCCGCGTGAACGGACTCGGGTGTCTCCGCCCAAAGCCCTGTCAGGCTGCCAAGTGTGGCATCTGTCTGAAACAGCGCGGTCAAGCCGCCGACGTCTTTTGCGGTGAAGGCTGCGGCGAAATGGCGGGGGAAGTCTTCAGGGTTGTTCACAGCAATTCCAGCTTTTGAAGGTTGAGAGCAGCGACGCTCGATCACATCAGGATATGGCGCCTTGATAGGCGTAGCGGTGCCGCTTGCCAATTGCTGCTGCGTCGCATCGGCGGATTTCTCAGCCCTTGGCCACGTGCGTCAGCGTGCTTGCCAGATCGCCATAACCGGTAAAGCGGCGCTCGTAGGCCAGCCCAAGCCGGCGCGCGCAGTCTTCTGCCTTGGCGTCAAGGACTGTGTCGTTGGTTTGCGCCTGATAAACCAGCTTGGTGTAATTCCCGAAATACATGTCGCGCAATTCTGGGTGGCGATCCAGACCCATGGGGCGCCAGACAAAGGCATCAAACTGACGCACCAGAAAATCAGTCAGATAAAAGGCGGTAAATTCGGTTTCAGCATGTTCGGCAAAGGTGTCGTTGCCTTCAAAAAACGAATAACAATGCGGACCCGCAATCATCTCTACGCCCAATTGCTTGCACTTTTCCTGCAATAAACCGCCCGTGCCGCAATCTGCATAAAGAATGAAGATCGTCTCATAACTGGCCTCGTGCTCATGCACCGCTTTCGCCACTGCTGAGGTGATTTTCTCAGGGTATAGGTGCAGATTGGCGGGCAGGCACTGCAGGTCCATATGCGCCCAGCCGTTGATCCGCTTGAGTGCCAAGACTTCATGCGCCAAGGCACCACAAGCGATCAGCAGGATACGCCCTTGGTGTGCGGGCAAAAGGCCAGCGGTGGTCAGCGCATCGTCATCAAGTGTCAAAGCCATCTAAGGCTGCGCACACCCAAGGCGCCAAGCAGGGCCAGAACGCCCAGCCACACCATTGAAACCCCCGCTAGATGGACCAAGGTGATGCTTAGACCAGCGGCAAGGATGACGGCCAGAATCAGGAACAGAAACGTGGGTAGGGGCATAATCTCCTCCGATCGTTCCGTTAAGGTGACAACGAAAACGCCCCGGAACAAGGCCCCGGGGTGTTCAATTTCAACAAAGTGATCGAAATCAGGCGTTGGCTTGATTGTGTTTGCGTAAAACCAGCGCTTTGGCGGTTTCGACAGCAACGGCTGCATCGCGGCAATAGGCGTCAGCACCGATGGCCTTGCCGAATTCTTCGTTCAAGGGCGCGCCGCCCACCAGCACGATGTAATCTTCGCGCATGCCCTTTTCCTTCATCGTGTCGATCACGACTTTCATATAGGGCATCGTGGTGGTCAGAAGGGCCGACATGCCAAGGATGTCCGGCTTTTCAGCTTCCAACGCCTCGAGATACTTTTCGACCGAGTTGTTGATGCCCAGATCGCGCACTTCAAAGCCTGCGCCTTCCATCATCATGCCGACAAGGTTCTTGCCGATGTCGTGGATGTCGCCTTTGACGGTGCCGATAACCATCTTGCCCATGCGCGGTGCGCCCGTGGCGATCAGCAGCGGCTTGAGGATGAACATGCCGCCCTTCATGGCGTTAGCGGCAAGCAGAACTTCGGGCACAAACAGGATGCCGTCGCGGAAGTCGGCGCCGACGATGGTCATCCCCGCAACAAGAGCTTTGGTCAGCACGTCATAGGGGGCCCAACCACGCTCGATCAGGATGTTCACGCCATCCTCAATCTCCTCCTTCAACCCGTCATACAGGTCGTCGTGCATTTGCAGCACCAGTTCGTCGTCGGAAAGCTCGGAAAGGATGATTTCGTCGTCGGCCATCTGGGAACTCCTTGGGCATTTCCACCGTGTTAGGGCAATGCTAGCTCATAACTTTTCGATTTACGACATGCGCCAATGAAAAGCCGACTTCAAGGCCCCGGTTTGACGAATTTGCTTGGTTGTGTTTCCGCTTTGTTCTATTGTGAACCGATGGATGAGCCAGAAACGACACTTCTACCGGGGGTGCGGCTGCGCGGGCGCGGCGCACTTGAAAACGCCGTGGGTCGGTTCGAACCGGGGGCGCGGATCGCCTTTGCCGATGGCTGGACCCCACCCGAAGAGCGTTTGCTGCGCACCGAAACACGGATCGAGACCGCGCGCTCGGCGCTGAGTTACAACCGCTCGCCCGATCTGCCGTTCGACCGCGCAATCAATCCCTATCGCGGCTGCGAGCATGGCTGCATCTATTGTTTTGCCCGCCCTAGCCACGCATATTTGAACCTCTCGCCGGGGTTGGATTTTGAAACCCGCCTGATCGCACGGCCGGGCATCGGGGCAGTGCTTGCGCGCGAGATGCGCGCGAAATCGTACCGCGCCGAGGTTGTGGCGATTGGCACCAACACCGACCCCTACCAACCGATCGAGGCGGCATACGGTGTGATGCGCGAAGTCCTGACCGAATTGCAGGCCTTTCGCCACCCCGTTGCAATAACCACCAAAGGCACATTGATCGAACGTGATATCGACATTCTGGCGGATATGGCGGCGCAGGGGCTGTGTCGGGTGGGCGTTTCGTTGACGACATTGGATGCCGCGCTTTCGCGCAAGATGGAGCCGCGGGCTGCGGCTCCAAAGCGGCGGTTGCAGGTGATCGAGCGGCTGGCTAAGGCGGGCATTCCCGTTCGCGCGATGGTGGCACCGGTTATCCCTGGCCTCACCGATCATGAGATCGAGGCGTTGCTTGCTGCCGCACAGGGTGCCGGTGCGACTGCTGCCAGCTATATTGCATTGCGCCTGCCACGAGAGGTATCGGAATTGTTTCAACAATGGTTGGCCCAGCACGTGCCCGACCGGGCCGCCAAGGTCATGGCGCGCGTGCGCGAGTTGCACGGCGGTCAGGATTACGACCCTGCATTTGGCATACGCATGCGTGGCGAAGGGCTGTGGGCCGATCTGATTGCGCGCCGCTTTCGCGTGGCCGTTGACAGGCTGGGCCTTCGCGTCAGATTGCCGCCGTTGCGCACCGATCTTTTCGCCCCACCTGCACAGAACGGCGACCAACTCAGCCTGTTTTGATGTTCATACTGGCTTAAATATCCCGGGGGAAAGCTGCATCGCAGCTTGGGGGCAGCGCCCCACTTACGCCAGCCTCAACCCCGCCGACCGCGGCGCTCGCGCTTGGGCTCGCCCGAGGTGTCGCCCGTGCCATCAGATGATGACGAGAATCCGCCCAAATGGGCTGCGATATCCTCAAGCGAAGGAACCGGCCCCCTGGGGCGACTTTCCAAGGCCGCACGCATAGCTTTGAGGTGTTCAGGCATGGTGCCACAACATCCGCCAATGATCCGCACTCCCGCATCACGCGCCAGCACCGCGTATTCGGCCATCAGGTCTGGCGTGCCATCGTAATGGATATGGCCATCATGGTATTTAGGAATCCCTGCATTGCCTTTGGCAATCAGCGGGCGCGTGGTGCCCGCCGCAGCAAATCCCAGCATTGTGCGCATCAGATCCGAGGCCCCGACGCCACAATTTGCACCAAAGGCAAGTGGCGGATTGGCCAAGCCCTCGACCATCGCGGCCATCGCGGCCGAAGTGGTGCCCATCATCGTGCGCCCTGCGGTGTCAAAGCTCATCGTGCCACACCACGGCATCGCGGCAAGGGCTGCCGCCTCTGATGCGGCGGCATATTCCTCGGGTGAAGAAATGGTTTCCACCCAAAGCACATCAGCGCCGCCTTCTTTTAGTCCTTCGGCCTGTTCATGAAACATCTCGACGGCTGAGGTGTGGGTCAGCGTGCCCATGGGCTCGAAAATCTCGCCTGTCGGGCCAACAGAGCCTGCAACAATAACGCTCCGTCCAGAGCCGTCGGCAATTTCGCGTCCAAGGGCCGCGCCGACCCGATTCAACTCGCGCACCCGTCCCTGCGCGCCGTGCAGTTTCAACCGGCTGGCGTTGCCGCCAAAGGTGTTGGTCAGAAAAATATCTGATCCCGCTTCGACCGCAGACCGGTAGAGTTGCCGGATGTTGTCAGGCTTGTCTGTATTCCAGAATTCGGGCGGTTCGCCTGCTGACAGTCCCATGTTGAACAGGTTGGTTCCCGTGGCTCCGTCAGCCATCAGCCAATCGCGGGTCGCAAGCAGTTTCGTTAGCGCGTCCAT
>JAHEBX010000185.1 GCA_024642045.1 Pseudorhodobacter sp.
GCGGTTCTGGCGCGATTTCTCGGCGGCGATTGCCGAAACGGCCGATCTGCGTATCGGCGAAGTGCTTACAAAGATTGACGATTTTCTGTCACCGCACCTGTATCCTTTGCGCGAGGATGGCGCAGATCCGCGCATTTGCACCTCTTGCGGGACGGGGCGGCTGCATCTGAAAACCTCGCGTTCGGGCGGGGCTTTCATTGGCTGCGGCAACTATCCGGAGTGCCGTTATACCCGCCCCATCTCTGGCGAAGAGGGCGGCTCGGTTGATGGGCGGGTGCTGGGGCAGGACGCGGATGGCGTGGAAATAAGTCTGCGCGCAGGCCGCTTTGGCCCCTATGTGCAGAAGGGCGAGGCGAGCGAAGAGGTGCCGAAACCGCCGCGCGCCAGCCTGCCCAAGGGATGGGATTCGGCGCAGCTGACACTGGAGCGGGCGATTGAACTTTTGAGCCTGCCGCGCCAGATCGGTCCGCATCCTGACGACGGGGTGATGATCGAATCTGCGATCGGGCGGTTTGGGCCTTACGTCAAGCACGGCTCGGTTTATGCCAATATTCCCGATGTGGAAGAGGTGTTTACCATCGGGATGAACCGCGCCGTGGAAGTTTTGGCGCAAAAGCTGGCGGGGCGTCGCGGCGGGCCTGCGGCGGAACCGCTGCGCGCGCTGGGCGAGCATCCTGACGGCGGCCCTGTGCAGGTGATGCCGGGCAAATACGGGCCTTATGTGAAATGGGCCAAGGTCAACGCGACCCTGCCGAAAGAGATCACACCCGAGGCCGTGACGCTGGAAGAGGCCTTGGCGTTAATCGCTGAAAAGGCAGGGAAATCCGGCAAAAAGAAGGCCGCACCCAAGAAGGCAGCGGCGAAACCTGCGGCTGCGAAAAAGCCTGCGGTGAAGAAGACCGCGGTGAAGAAGCCGGCCGCCAAAACGGCGGGGAAAAAACCCGCTGCCAAGAAGACAGCCGCCAACGTCGAAGCTGCGGAAGACGTGATCGAGTGATCAGCCGCGCGGGTTGATGAGCTTGGCCATCAATCCGCCCGCTTGGATCACCCCGATCGGCTGACCGGCCTCGATGACGGTCAGTTCCGGAACCTCCATAAGCCGCTCCATCACGAGTTTCACCGGTGTCTCGCACTCCACCTGCGGCCCCGACCCGCTGCCCGCCTGCATCACATCGCGCGCGGTCAGAACGCCCAGCGGGTTCATGTGGGCGACGAAATCGGCCACATATTCTGACGAAGGTTTGGCGATGATCTCGCGCGCGGTGCCGATCTGCACGATGCGCCCGCCCTCCATCAGGGCGATGCGGTTGCCGATCTTGAAGGCTTCGTCCAGATCGTGGGACACGAAAATGATCGTGCGCTTGAGCTTGGCTTGCAGATCAAGCAGCTCGTCTTGCAACCGCGCCCGGATCAGCGGGTCTAGGGCCGAGAACGGCTCGTCCATCAACAAGATCGGCGCATCGGTAACAAAGGCGCGCGCAAGACCCACGCGTTGCTGCATGCCGCCCGAGAGATCGCCCACCTTGCGGTCGGCCCATTGCGACAGGTTTACCAGCGCCAGTTGCTCGTCCACCTTTGCTTGGCGTTCGGCCGCAGATTGGCCTGCAAGTTCCAGCCCAAGGCCGACATTGTCGCGCACCGTGCGCCAAGGTAGCAGGCCAAAGGCTTGAAAAACCATGGCAATCTTGGAAAGCCGCATCTTGCGCAGCACCTCGGGTGGGGCCTTGGTGACCGAGACCATCTGCGTGCCGTCAAACACCCGCACCTCGCCGCGCACCACCGGGTTCAGCGCGTTCACGCCGCGCAGCAGGGTGGATTTTCCCGACCCCGACAGCCCCATCAGCACCAGAATCTCGCCCTGCGCCACCGAGAGCGAACAGTCATGCACGCCCAGAATCTGCCCCGTGCTGGCCTGAATTTCCGACCGCGTCTGCCCCTTGTCCATCAAGGGCAGTGCGCGGTCGGGGTGGTCCCCAAAGACGATCGAAACCTTGTCGAATTCAACAGCGTTCATTTGCGCGTCACCCTCAGCATGCGGTCCAGAAGGATGGCCACCACCACAATGATGAAGCCGGATTCAAAGCCAAGCGAGGTGTTGACCGAGTTCAGCGCCCGCACGACCGGCACGCCGAGCCCGTTCGCGCCGACCAGTGCCGCGATCACCACCATCGAAAGCGACAGCATGATGGTCTGGTTCAGACCCGCCATGATTTGCGGAAAGGCATAAGGAAGTTCGACCTTCCACAACCGCTGCGACGGTGTGGCGCCAAAGGCGGTCGCGGCCTCAAGCAGGGCAGTGGGGGTGGTCGAAACCCCCAGATGCGTCAGTCGGATCGGCGCGGGCAGCACAAAGATCACTGTGGCGATCAGACCCGGCACCGCACCAAGGCCAAAAAATACGATGGCCGGGATCAGGTAAACAAAGGTCGGCAGCGTCTGCATCAGGTCCAGCACGGGCACCATGGCACGGTAAAGCTTGGGCCGGTGTGCGGTGGCGATGCCAATCGGCACGCCAATCCCCATACAGACCACGCAAGACGACAGGATCAACGTCAGGCTCTCGGTGGTTTCTTTCCAATAGCCTTGGTTCAGGATGAACATAAAGCCGAGGAAAACGCCAAGGCAGACCTTCCAGTTGCGTTGCAGCGCCCATGTCAGGGCGACGAAAACGGCGATCACAATCAGCGGGTGCGGGGCCTGAAGCAGCCACAGGATGCCGGCGATCATCGTCTTCATGAAGGCCGAAATCGCATCGAACAGTGCGCCCAGGTTGTTGTTCATCCAATCGAAAATCGACTTGGCTGACTTGCCGATCTGAATTTTCAGATCGGGCCCGCTCATCATTTTGGTGAAGGTCTTTGCGTCCAGCAGCCAGTCCATTCCCGCTCCTGTCTATATAAAACGGATCGGGCCCCGAGGATGATCGGGGCCCGCTTGGATTACTTCAGTGCGGCTTCGACTGCGGCTTTGGCGTCGCCACCATCCTTGGTGGTGACCCCGTCCAGCCACGGCGTCCAGGCGTCCGGATTGGCAGCCAGCCATGTCTTGGCGGCCTCGGTCGCATCGGCCCCGTCATTCAGGATCGCGCCCATGATCTGATTTTCCATCGGCAGGGTAAACTTCATGTTTTCCAATAGCTTACCTGTGTTGGGGCATTCCGCCACATAGCCTGCACGGGTGTTGGTATAGACCGAACCTTCGGCACCAAACCACTCTTCGCCGCCCTTGAGATAGGTCAGCTGCATCGCGGCGTTCATCGGGTGGGGGGCCCAACCGAGGAAGACGACGGGCTTGTTTTCCTTATCAAGATTGACGGCTTGGGCCAGCATGCCTTGTTCCGAGCTTTCCACAAGCTCGAAGCCGCCAAGGCCAAAGTCATTGGCCTTGATGCGGTCAAGAATCAGCCGGTTGCCGTCGTTGCCCGGCTCGATGCCATAAATCTTGCCTTCCAGCTCGTCTTTGTGCGCTGCGATATCGGCAAAGGATTTGATCCCCAGTGCGGCACCGGCGGCGTTGGTGGCCAGCGTATACTCGGTGCCTTTGAGGTTTTCGGCCACGGTATCCACCGTCTTGGCGTCGCGGTAGGGGGCAATGTCACCCTCCATCGTCGGCATCCAGTTGCCAAGAAACACATCAACATCGCCGCCCGCAAGACCGGTATAGGTCACAGGAACTGACAGAAGTTTGGTCTCGGTCTCATAGCCCAAAGCCTGCAGCACGATCGAGGCAGTGGCGGTGGTGGCGGTGATATCCGTCCAGCCCACATCCGAGAAGGTAACCTTGTCGCAGCCTGCCGCAAAGGCGGAGCCTGCAAGCGCGAAGGTGACGGCGGAGGCAAGTAGAGTGGAACGAAGGGTCATGGAAGGGCTCCCTGTTTTTTGTTGATTGACGAGTCAATAAACTTCAAGATAGCAGCAGAATGCAAGCGTTTTTCGCCAGAGGGTGCAGCTATGCCAAAGCTTGGAATGGAGCCTATCCGAAAGGCCGCGCTCGTCAAAGCCACGATTACCGAGATCGGTCGAGTCGGGTCGTTGGACGTAACAGTTAGCCAGATTGCTAAGCGTGCGGGCATGTCGAGCGCGCTGGCGCACCATTATTTTGGCAGCAAGGAAGAGATGTTTCTGGCGGCGATGCGCCACATCCTGACGCTCTACGGGGCCGAGGTGCGCGGGGCGCTGGCGGCGGCGGTGGGGCCTCAGGCGCGGCTGGCGGCGATTTTGGCGGCCTCGTTTTCGCCCGGAAACTTTCGTCGCGAGGCGGTGGGGGCGTGGTTGAACTTTTGGGTTCTGGCGCAGACCGTGCCCGAGGCCAAGCGGTTGCTGAAAATCTATCAGGGGCGCTTGCGGTCGAACCTGATGGCCGAATTGCGCCCGCTTGCAGGCGAGCGCGCGGCGGGCATTGCCGACGGGCTGGGCGCGCTGATCGACGGGCTCTATCTGCGCGAAGTGCTGAAATCGGGCGCGCCCGATGGAGCGGCGGCGGCGGCGACAGCCTTGAATTATTTAAAGTCTAAACTGGAAAGGGGAGCCGCATGAACGCGCAGCCAAAAGCGAGCCATTTTGTCGATGGGGCCTATGTTGAGGATACGGCAGGTGCCCTGATCGAGGTGATGTACCCTGCCACGGGCGAGGTGATTGCGACGCTGCACGAAGCGACGCCCGCGGTGATCGAGGCGGCACTTGCCTCGGCCAAGCGTGCGCAGGGCGCATGGGCGGCGATGCGCCCTGTCGAGCGGGGTCGGGTCTTGCGGCGCGCGGCGGACATCATCCGCGTGCGGGGGGCCGAACTGGCGCGGCTGGAAACTTTGGACACGGGCAAGCCTATTCAGGAAACCGTGGTCGCCGATTGGCCCTCGGGTGCGGATGCCTTGGAGTATTTCGCGGGCCTTGCGCCAACGACCACTGGCGAGACAATCCCGCTGGGGCGCGATTTTGTCTATACGATCCGCGAGGCGCTGGGGGTCTGCGTCGGGATAGGGGCGTGGAATTATCCCAGCCAGATTGCCTGTTGGAAATCGGCGCCGGCTTTGGCTTTTGGCAATGCAATGGTGTTCAAACCTTCGGAAGTCACGCCTTTGGGCGCGCTGAAGCTGGCCGAGATCTTCATCGAGGCGGGGCTGCCGGCGGGTCTGTTCAACGTGGTTCAGGGGCGCGGTGCCGTGGGCGGTGCCTTGGTGACCGATGCGCGGGTGGCCAAGGTCTCGCTGACCGGATCGGTGCCGACGGGGCAAAAGGTCTACGCGGCGGCGGCGGCTGGCATGCGGCATGTGACGATGGAATTGGGCGGCAAGTCGCCGTTGATCGTCTTTGACGACGCAAGCCTTGAGGATGCGGTGGGGGCTGCGATGCTGGCGAATTTCTATTCCGCCGGGCAGGTGTGCAGCAACGGCACGCGGGTGTTTGTGCAAAAGGGCATCAAAGAGCGGTTCCTGCAGCGGCTGGCCGAGCGCAGCAATGCCATTGTGATGGGCGATCCTTTGGATGAGGCGACGCAGATGGGGCCGCTGGTCTCGAAAGTGCAGCTGGATAAGGTTCTCGCTTATGTGCAAGGCGCCGTGGCACAGGGCGCGCGGCTGGTCTGCGGGGGCGCGCAGGGGCCAAAGGGCGGCTGGTTTGTGCAGCCGACGGTGTTTGCGGATGTGGCCGATGGCATGACTTTGGCGTGCGAAGAGGTGTTTGGTCCCGTGATGGCGGTTTTGGATTTCGAGAGCGAGGCCGAAGTGGTCGCGCGGGCGAATGACACGCAATTTGGTCTTGCGGCGGGGGTTTTCACCGCCGATCTGACCCGCGCGCATCGGGTGATTGGGGCGTTGCAGGCGGGCACCTGCTGGATCAACGCCTATAACCTGACGCCCGTAGAGAGCCCGTTTGGGGGGGTGAAAGCCTCGGGTGTGGGGCGCGAGAACGGCCATGCAGCGGTGCAGCACTACACGCAGATCAAGAGCGTTTATGTCGGTTTGGGCCCCGTGGATGCTCCCTATTAAGCCATCGCCC
>JAHEBX010000186.1 GCA_024642045.1 Pseudorhodobacter sp.
ACCGCACATGGCTGGGCTGAGCGCGCCGCGGCCCGCGCCCGAACGGCTGTTGCGCCAGCTCTTCGACCGCGCGGTCGAGGTCGCGGACCCGATGCGGTCCCTGGCGCGGCATCTGCCGCCAAAACCTGCGGGCAGGGTGGTCGTGGTGGGGGCAGGCAAAGCCAGCGCGCGGATGGCCGAGGCGGTCGAGGCCGCATGGGGCCCCTGCGAGGGGCTGGTGATCACCCGCTATGGCTATGCGCGCCCCTGTCAGGGCATCGAGATCGTCGAGGCGGCGCATCCCGTCCCGGACGAGGCGGGGGTGGCGGCCACGCAACGGATGCTCGATCTGCTTGCGGGTTTGGGCGAGGACGACTTTGTGCTGGCGCTGATCTCGGGTGGGGCCTCGGCGCTGCTGGTGGCACCGGCTGCGGGCGTGAGCCTTGCGCAGAAGGCTGCGGTGAACGCCGCACTGCTGGCCTCTGGGGCGCCGATTGACCGGATGAACACGCTGCGCAAACATCTGAGCCGCGTCAAAGGCGGGCAACTTGCCGCTGCCGCTTACCCTGCGCGCCTGCTTGCGCTGATGATTTCCGACGTACCCGGCGATGATCCGGCCTTTATCGGCTCGGGCCCGACGGTGGGCGATGCCTCGACCGCTGCCGAGGCGCGCTCGGTGTTAGAGCAGTGGCAGATCGCCGTGCCACCCAGCGTTGCCGCCGCGCTGTTGCGTCCGACCGGCGTGTTGCCGCCGGATGCGCCGCGGCTTTCGCGGGTGACCAACACGATCTATGCCGCCCCCGCGCAGTCGCTCGCCGCCGCCGCAGAGCAGGCGCGTGCGCAAGGCTATCAGGTGGTCGTGCTTGGCGATGCGCTGCAAGGCGAAGCCCGCGAGGTCGCCCAGCATCAGGCGGCCTTGGCGCTTGCCACTCAGGCCCGGCTTGCGCCAACCGATCCGCCAGTGATCCTGATGTCGGGCGGAGAATTGACCGTAACGCGCAAAGGCGCGGGTATCGGCGGGCCAAATGCCGAATTCTGCCTTGCTTTGGCGATTGAACTGCGAGGGTCGAAGGGCATTTATGCGCTGGCCTGCGACACCGATGGCGTCGATGGCGCCGCCGAAGTGGCCGGCGCCTGCATTGGCCCCGAAACACTCGCCCGCGCCCGCGTCCAAGGCGTTGACCCGGAAAAAGCCCTTGCCCAAAACGACGCCCACAGCTTCTTCGCATCCCTCGACGCCCAGATCATCACAGGCCCGACGTTGACAAACGTCAACGATTTCAGAGCGGTGCTGTGCCAAAATTTGGGGCGGAAATAGCCGTACCCTGAAACGAGCCGCATCAGACCCCGCAAGATCAGCGTTTTCGCCAGCGCGTCGCGACAGACAGAAGCACAGCTTCGAGCCTGGCCGGTTGAGCGATCTTTGCGCCGTGCGGCTCAGTCAAAAGCCGTTCTGCGGAATGGATCCAGGCCTCTTTTGGCTTTGCCGTAGCGCGACCGGAAACGTATCGGTTGGCCGAAAGCACAATCTGCGCCTTTTGCGTTTAGCAGGCCGCAAACGGTCTCTCTCGGAACTCGGCCTTTGTTGCATCCCAAGCGGGCTGTGGGGGGCAATTCAAAAGGCGCGTTTCTCCTCGCGGCCCTGTCGCCGATCCAAGCTGCGCGCTGGTGAGGTCGGTGCGCCATCACCTGCCACATTGGTCGCAATCGCAATGCGCCGACATGGTAACCAAGTCGGTGTTGCCTGAATACCAGCCAAGCCGACCGCCCGGCTGGCGCACAATCGCGCTTGAGCTTTAAAGGCGCGCGCTTTGTTAGCGGCGCGTCAAGCCAGAGATCGCGCTTTGCGCCAGAGCCGCGGCCCTCGGCAATGGCAGGTTTGGCCTTGTGGTTCAGGGCACGAGCGACGGCCGAATTTGACCTTGGGGTCTGCGCCGACGGTCAACCGCTTTTGCTTTGGTTCGTCCCTGAACCGCATGCGCCTGAGCGTGCCGTCGCTTGGGCAAACAGACAAAAGCGGCCCGCCGCCATCAGGACGCTTTGTCGGCGTGCCGGTTGGATCAGGTTGCGCGCCTCGGCCATCTGAGGTTTCAGAACGACCCGCCTACGATACCCGCAGAGGAGAGGGAACCAACGTCCACCTTCGCGTCAAAGGCGCGTTGCAATCTGTTTTCTCAATGAAATCAGAGGCTCACTTGGCCAAAGCGCGCACAGAAACGATCACATCTGGGAAACTGGAGGCGGGTATCGGAATCGAACCGATCTACATGGATTTGCAATCCAGCGCATAGCCTGCCTGCCCACCCGCCTCAGCGTTTGGGTGAAATAAGGGAAAGCGGCGGGCGGTGCAAGAGGTAATGCGGGAAAGCCGGGCGTCAAAAACCAAACGGCCGCCCCTGAGGGCGGCCGTTTTGATATTGGAGCGGGCGAGGCGATTCGAACGCCCGACCCTAACCTTGGCAAGGTTATGCTCTACCCCTGAGCTACGCCCGCACTCCGTGGTTTGGGTATTACTGGCGCAAGCAGAGCAGTGCAAGAGGGATTTTGCGACTTTGCTTGCAAAAGCAAAAGGGCGCCACGAGGGCGCCCTGTCTGAAAATCCGATGGAGCGGGCGAGGCGATTCGAACGCCCGACCCTAACCTTGGCAAGGTTATGCTCTACCCCTGAGCTACGCCCGCACCGATCGGATGGGCGTGAGATAAGCGAGGGGCGCGGGCCTTGCAAGGGGAAAAATGCACCCTTGGGCAGGATTTATCCGCGCACCGCCGCAGCGGCGTCGATCAGGTTGCGTGCGATGAAATCCAATTCGGCGTTGCTCAGGCGTGTGGGCAGCCGGACATCGCACGCGCGCATCAACATGGCGCGTGTTTGCGGCAACTCCGGCGCTGGACCCAGAAACTCCCAGTTCCAAAAGGCGCGCGCGTTGCCATCTGAAAGCCCAAAGACCTGAACCGACACGCCGCGCCGTTTCGCCTCGGATTGAAAGGCAAGCGCCTGCGCATCGCTCCAGGCGTCGATCAGGTTGAACTGGATGGAATCGGGCGCGCGCTCTTCGGGCGGCAGGGCCGGCGGAACCGCGAGATGGGGCGAACTGTTCAGCTGTGCGGCCACTCGGTCATGGCCCGCGCGCCCTTTCGCCACCCGAAGGGCGACTTCGGGCAGTTGCGGGCGGATCACCGCAGCCGACAGATTCTGCATCCGCATGTTATAGAGCGGCAGCTTGTTTTGCCACAGCATAAAACTGTTCTGCATGCCCGGATGCTTCTTCCAGTTGCTCTCATAAGCGCCCGACATGATCACCGCGCGGGCAGCAAGCTCGGGGTCATCGGTGATCAGAATACCGCCTTCGCCTGCGTTGACGAGCTTGTAGGATTGAAAGGAAAAGCAACCGATCTTGCCAAGCGTGCCGATATTGCGTCCGTGCCAAGTGGTGCCCAGAGAATGCGCCGCATCTTCGATCACCGGAATGCCGCGCGCATCGCAAAGCGCCATGATCTGGTCCATATCCGAGGTCTGTCCCCGCATATGACTGATGATCACGGCGGCCGCGTCGTCAAGCTTTGCCTCGAAGTCACCCATATCAACGCGGTAGTCGTGACCGACTTCAACCAGCACCGGATGACAATCGGCGTGAACAACGGCAGAGGGGACCGCCGCAAATGTAAACGCTGGGATCAGAACAGGCGCACCGCGCGGCAGATCCAGCGCCTTGAGCGACAAGAACAACGCCGCCGAGCAAGACGACACCGCAAGCGCATAGGTCGAGCCAAGCAGGGCCGCAAACTCTTGTTCCAACAAGCTTACCGGTGCATCCTTGGCGGCCGTGTAGCGAAACAGATCCCCCGACATCAGCAGCCGGTCAATCTCGGCACGCGCCACCTCGGGGATCGGTTCGGCATTATAGGTCTGGGGGGCGAGGATTTGGCCATCAGCGGTCATGATTGCGGATTTCCTTAATGTCAGTTTCAGAAAGTCTTTAAGCGCGGATTGGCGATCACGCTAGGGTCTTTCTAAAACCAGAGATGAAACCCGCCGATTTCATACTGGTCTAAATATCCCCGCCGGAGGCTCTTGAGGCTAAGGGAGCAAGCCTCCGGCGGGGATATTTAGACCAGTATGAAAGCCCTAGAGCCCAAGCTTGTCGCGCAGGGAAAACCAGCTCATCGCCAGCACCAAGAGCGGCCAGCGCAGCCCGCCGGCACCTGGAAAGCGCGGCTGGGGCAGGCGGGACATCAGATCGAAACCAGCCGATTGCGAGACTGTTGCCTCGGCCAGAAGTTTGCCTGCAAGCGTGGCGATGGCTACTCCATGACCTGAGTAGCCCGACGCCGAGAGGATATTCGCCGCCGGGCGTGCAAAGCAGGGCATGCGGTTCAGCGTGATGGCAAGGGTGCCGCCCCAAGAATAGTCGATGCGAGTATCGCGAAGCTGGGGGTAGACCGCAAGCATCGGTTTTGAAACAGTCTTCAGGATATCGGGGAAGCGGTAGCCATAGCTTTCACCGCCGCCGAACAACAGCCGGTTGTCTTCTGATAGACGCCAGTAGTTGACCACAAATTTCGTATCCGCCACTGCGACTGGCTGGGACAGGATCTGTGCGGCTTTCGCGCCCAAGGGTTCGGTGGCGATGATGAAATTGTTGATCGGCATCACCTTGGCCGCCACTTCGCGGTTCAGACCACTGAGATAGCCGTTGCCCGCAAGGATCACATGGTCGCAGCTGACGCGGCCCTGCGCAGTGGCCACCACGGGCTTGGCGCCTTCGGTGATGTGATGCACTTCGGACAGCTCGAAGATCTGCGCGCCGGCCTCTTTCGCGACTTTGGCAAGTCCGATGGCAAAGTTCAACGGATGCAGGTGCCCCGCGCCGTGGTCGATCTCGCCGCCCTTATAGGCTTGCGAGCCGATCAGCGACTGGATCCCGGTGCGGTCAAGCGGCTCAATCTCGTGATAGCCGTAGTCGCGGGCAAGCTTTTCGGCATAGGCGTGGGTGTGGCGCACCTCGGCCTCGGTCCAGCAGGCATGGGCGACTCCGGGATGAAAGGTCACCGGCAGGGCGTGATCGGTGATCAACTGACGCACCAGCGCTTTGGCGTCTTGCGCAAGGTCCCAAAGCCCGCGCGCGGCGTCTACGCCCATCGTTTTCTCGATCCAGTCCTGCTCCTGGCGTTGGCCCGATCCGACTTGACCCCCGTTGCGCCCCGAGGCACCAAAACCAACACGATGGGCTTCAAGCACCACGACCTTGAGCCCGCGTTGGGCCAGATGCAGCGCGGCCGAGAGGCCCGTATAGCCCGCGCCGATGACACAGACATCCGCCTGCATCGCTCCGCGTAACTGGTCAAAGGGCGCAAGCGGCGTCCGCGTGGCGGCGTAATACGAGGCGGGGTATTCGCCCGTCTTGTCATTGGCGTGCAGCAGATTCATCGCCTAGACGCTCAGCAACAGATGCTCGCGCTCCCACGGGCTGATGACCTGCAAGAACTCTTTGTATTCGTTGCGCTTTACCGAGTCGTAGACCTTGACGAAATCCTGACCCAGCACGCCACACAGCGCTTGATCCTCTTCCAGCAGGTCGAGCGCATCGCCCATGTTGGTCGGGATGTCATCGCTGTCGATATAGGCCGAGCCGGTAAATTCGGGACGCGGATGCTTCTTTTCCATCAACCCAAGATAGCCGCAAGCCAGCGTTGCCGCGATGCCTAGGTAGGGGTTTACATCCATACCGGGCAGGCGGTTTTCGACCCGCCGTGCGGCTGGGGCGCTGACCGGAATGCGCAATCCGGTGGTGCGGTTGTCGCGGCCCCATTCGAGGTTAATCGGGGCGGCAAAATCCGGCACATAGCGGCGATAGGAATTCACATAGGGTGCCAGCAGCGCAATAGCGCCGGTCAAATGGTTTTGCATGCCGGCGATGAAGTGGAAAAACTCGGGCGTTTCTTCGCCCTTCTTGTCGGAAAAGATATTCTTGCCGCTCTTGCTGTCGAC
>JAHEBX010000187.1 GCA_024642045.1 Pseudorhodobacter sp.
CGCTGCCACGTTGACGTTTGACCGCGCGCGCGATGCCGCCAAGCGTGTCGAAATAATGGTCAACCGAGGTGACGCCCAGTTCAACCGACTCAAGGTTCTGATAGGCCATCTCGACGTTTTTCAGCGCTTTTTGCAGCATTGCGGCCTGCTTGACCGGCTTGCCATTGCGCCCGTAGGCAAATGATTTGCGCGCTTCATAGGCGTCGGCCAATTCATCTTCGGCGCCAAAAGCCGAGCTGTCGACCAACTGGTTGACGTTGGACCCATAGGCGCCTTCTGCATTGGAAAACACCCGCAGCGCCGCCGTTTCCATGTCGGCACCCATCTCTTTGGCATAGGCCAGAGCATGGGCGCGGATGAAATTCTGCGACAACGGCTCGTCCGCCACCGCGCATTTATAGGCAGCCTCGGCCAGCATCTTGGTTTGCAGCGGCAAGAGATCGCGAAAAATCCCAGAAAGCGTCATCAACACGTCAATGCGTGGCCGCCCAAGTGTGGCAAGCGGGATCAGATCAGCCCCGCAAAGCCGCCCATAGGCATCGAAGCGCGGGCGCGCGCCCATCAGCGCCAGCGCTTGCGCAACCGGTCCGCCATCGGATTTGATATTGTCCGAACCCCAAAGCACCAGTGCCACCGAGCGCGGCAGCGTCGCTTGCGCCGCCAGCAGCCGTTCGGCCTGTGCTGCCCCGTCGCGCAGGGCAAATTCCGTCGGCATACGATAGGGGTCAAAGGCGTGGATATTGCGCCCCGTCGGCAGGATTTGCGGGCTGCGGATCAGATCGCCCCCCGCCACGGGCGCGATGAAGCGTGCCGAGAGCGCGCGCAGGATGGCGGGCAGTTCGGTGTCTTGTGCCAACTGCAAGCCCACACGCGCGCGGGCATCGGCCTCCATCGGGGGCAGCAGGTTGATATAGTCAGCGCGGGCCTCGGCGCTCATCGGGCGGCCGATGACATGCAGACCGTCGGGGATCAGCGCGCCCTCGGCCTCAAGCAGCCTCAACCACAGCGCGTCAGGCCCCAAACCTGCCATATCCACCGCTGCGGCCTGATCGGCGATCAGCGCCTCCAACTCAGCACGCTCGTGCGCCTCGGGGGCCAGTGCGCGCCAACGGGTCAGGCTTTCCTTCAGCTCGACCAATCCCTTGTAAAGCCCTGCTTGCGCCAGCGGCGGCGTCAGATGCGAAACGGTGATCGCATTGGCGCGGCGCTTGGCCAAAGAGGCCTCGGAGGGGTTGTTGGCGGCGTAAAGATAGATGTTCGGCACCTCGCCGATCAGCCGATCCGGCCAGTCGCGCGCGCCCAGACCCGCCTGCTTGCCGGGCATGAATTCCAGCGCGCCATGCATGCCAAAGTGCAGATAGGCATCGGCGGCAAAGCTGTTGCGCAGCCAGAGATAGAACTGCACGAAGGCATGGGTCGGCGCAAAGCTGCGCTCGAACAACAGCCGCATCGGGTCGCCTTCATAGCCAAAGGTGGGTTGCAATCCGACAAAGATATTGCCGAACTGGCGGCCCAGCACAAACACCGCGCGGCCATCGGTTTGCACCTTGCCGGGTGCCGGGCCCCAGGCGGCTTCGATCTCGGCCAGCGCGGGGGTGGCAGCGACGATCTGGTCGGCGCTGACAAAGGCGGCCACATTGGCAGGCTGGCCGTAGGTTGCGGCATTGCCGCCCAGAACGGCCTCGCGCAGATCGGCGACAGTCGGCGGCACCTCAAGGCTGTAGCCGTCGGTTTTCAGCGCCAACAGGGTGTTGTGCAGGCTTTCAAACACCGAAAGATAGGCGGCGGTGCCGGCCGCACCCGCATTTGGCGGAAAGCCAAACAGAACGATGCCGATCTTTTTATCCACATTGCGCTGCTGGCGCAGCCGCGCCATGCGCAGGGTCTTTTCGGCCAGCGCTGCCACCCGTTCGGGGCAGGGCGACATCGCGCGGCTGTCGACGCTGCCTTGGCAGCGGTGTGCGCAGCCGGTGCAGCCCTCCAACCCGTGGCGGCCTGCATAAACGGTGGGGTTGGTGGCGCCGTCGATCTCGGGCAGAGCAATTAGCATGGTCGTCTCGATCGGGCCCAGGCCCATCGCGGCATCGGCCCACTGGCCCAGCGTTTGAAACTCCAGCGGATGCGCCGCGATATAGGGCACGTCCAGCGCTGTCAGCGCCGCAACGGCGGCAGGGCTGTCGTTATAGGCGGGACCACCGACCAGTGAAAACCCGGTCAGCGAAACCATCGCATCAAGGTGGCGGCCTTGGGTCTTGAAATAGTTGTTGATCGCGGGGCGCCCGTCAAGTCCGCCTGCAAAGGCCGGAATGCAGGCGATCCCCTTGGCCTCGAAGGCCGCGATGACGGCATCGTAATGGGCGGTATCCGAGGCAAGGATATACGAGCGCAGCATCAACAGACCAACCGTCAGCCTCGCTCCCGCAGGGCGCGGCAGATCGGCCAGATCGGTGGTGATGCGGTTGGGCAGGCTGGGGTGGTAGAGACCCACCTCAGGATAATCGACAGGCGCCTTGGCCGCAGCGCCGCGCCAATCCTTGCGCGAGGCATAGCGGCCCAACAGAAAGCGGACCATCTGCTCGATATTGTCATCCGACCCGCCCAGCCAGTATTGCATCGACAGGAACCAGGCGCGCAGGTCTTGCGCCTTGCCGGGGATCCAGCGCAGGATTTTTGGCAGGCGGCGCAGCATCGACATCTGCTTTTCGCCCGAGTTGGCCGAGGTCTTGGCGCTGGGCTTGAGCTTTTTGAGCAGGGCCATCGTGGCCGAGGCGGGCCGCGACATATCCAGATCACCCATCTTGGTCAGCCGCACGATCGAGCTGTCGGCGATCACGCCGATAAAGGCATCGGCCCGCGCCCGCGCAGCCGTCAAAGCCGGCAGGATCGCGGTGATATGCTCTTCGATAAAGATCAGATTGGCGATGACGATATCGGCAGTTTCCAATGCCAGTTTGCAGCGGTCAAGCGAGGCAGGGTTTTCGGCCCATTCAGCGGCGGCGTGGATCGAGATGCTCAGGCCGGGGAAATCGGCCGCCAGACGAGGTGCGATGCGCGCGGCGGGGCCTGCGGCATGTTGATCGAGTGTGACCACAACGATGTTGTAGCCGACCCTTGTGCCAATGAGGGGAGCGTCAGCGCGCATAATGTGCCTTCGCCTCATAGAGGGTTTCGATGGAAATCGAGGAAACGCCTTTGGTTTCGGCGTATTTTTCGGTGTTGCGACGGGCCTTGCCCCGCACGAAGAAGGGGATCTTTTTCAACTCGTTCTCGGCATCCGAAAGCCAGATGATCTGCGCGGTTTGCCCAAGGGCGGGGGCGGCCTCGGGGGGCATCGAGCCCCCGTCGACCGCGGCCGCAGCGGCGGCCTCATCTACTGGTGATCGGGCGACGTGCTGGCCGCCATGGTGGGACGCGCCGGCCTCGTCATGGAACTCGAAATCGTCGCGGAACATGTGCAGCAGATGCTCCTCGAGGCCCATCACCAGTGGATGCACCCATGTGTCAAAGATGACATTTGCGCCTTCCCAGCCCATTTGCGGCGAATAGCGCGCGGGGAAATCCTGCACATGCACCGGGGCCGAGATCACGGCGCAAGGGATGCCCAGACGTTTGCCGATGTGGCGCTCCATCTGGGTGCCAAGGATCAGCTCGGGTTGCAGGGCCGCAATCGCCGCCTCAACCTCAAGATAGTCATCGCTGATCAGCGCCTCGACGCCGTATTCGCGGGCCAGAGCGCGAATGGGGCGTGCCATCTCGCGGTTATAACACCCCAGACCCGCGACCTCGAAGCCCATCTCTTCGCGCGCGATACGGGCCGCGGCGGCGACATGGGTGCCGTCGCCAAACAGGAACACCCGCTTGCCGGTCAGATAGGTGCTGTCGACGCTGCGGGTCCACCAGGGCAGGCGCAACCGCGTGGTATCGGCGCGCAGCGGCAAGCCGGTGATCGTGGCGACCTCGGCCAGAAAGTCATGCGTGGCCCCGACGCCGATCGGCACGGTCTTGGTGTAGGGTTGCTGGAAATGGCTTTCCAGCCAGCGGGCCGCGGATTCGGCGTGTTCGGGATACATCAGCACGTTGAAATGCGCGGCGCCAAGCCGCGCAATATCGGACGGGCGCGCGCTCATCGGGGCGACCACATTCACCGCGACGCCCATGTCGGCCAGAAGCCGGGTCAGCTCGATGATATCGTCACGATGGCGGAACCCCAGCGCGGTCGGCCCGATCAGATTGGCGGTGATCTGGGCACTGCGGGCCACGGGTTTGGCCAGATGGCGGACGATCTGCAAAAAAGTCTCGTCGGTGCCAAAGCCTTCCTTGCGCTGATAGCTGGGCAGATCGAGCGGGATCACCGGCAGGCCGAGGTTCATGCTTTCAGCCAGACCGGCGGGATTGTCCTGAATGAGTTCTGCCGTACAAGATGCCCCCACGATCAGCGCCTCGGGGCGAAAGCGGGTGACAGCGTCCTGACAGGCGATCTTGAACAGGGTTGCGGTGTCGCCGCCCAGATCGCGGGCCTGAAAGGTGGTGTAGGTCACCGGCGGGCGGTGGTCGCGCCGCTCGATCATGGTGAACAAGAGGTCAGCATAGGTATCGCCTTGTGGCGCATGCAGGACATAATGCAACCCGCGCATCGCCGTGGCCACGCGCATCGCCCCCACATGGGGCGGGCCTTCATATGTCCAGAGTGTCAGCTTCATTCCGCCGCCTCCATCCGAGGCGCCAGCGGCGCAAGCAGGGCGCGGCGGCGCAACGGTCTTGCGAAAAGAGACGCAAGATCAGCGGCTTGTTCGTAGAAATGCACGGGCGTGAACACCAGCTCAATCGCCCATTTTGTCGCCAGACCCTCGGCCTCGAGCGGGTTGGCAAGGCCCAGGCCGCAGACGGTCAGATCAGGGCGCGCGGCCCGCGCCCGGTCAAGCTGCAGATCGACATCCTGGCCCTCTGACAGGGTCGGCCCTGCGGCGAGGAGTGCAAGTTCAGGTGCCATCAGTTCGCGGTGCAGGAAGGGCGTGCCAACCTCGAGCGCGGTCATTCCGCATTCGCGGGTCAAAAAGCGGGCAAGGGAGATCTCAAGCTGGCTGTCGGGAAAGAAGAACACCGATTTGCCCTGCAACCCCTGCGCCACGGTGGCCACTGCCTTTTCGGCGCGCGCGCGCGGGGCGGCTGTGGCTGCGGCAAAGCGTTCGGGTGTAACCCCGAATTCCGTCGCAATCGCTTGCAGCCAGAGCGTCGTGCCCTCGGCGCCAAACGGGAAAGGCGCAGGGATATGGCGGGCGCCACGGCGGGTCAGTGCGGAATGTGTGTCTCCCAGAAACGGCTGCACCAGCGCAAAGACCGTATTGGGGCCGACCGACGGTGTCTCGGCGCTGCGACGCGCGGGCAAACAGCGCACCGGGCCCACGCCCATCGCAGCCAAAAGCGCGAGCGCCTGATCTTCGACCACATCGGGCAAAGCGCCAACGAGCAGCAGTTCTTTTTGCTCAGTCACGGGCAAGGAGGGCACCATCGACGCGAGGCAGGCATCCTCGCCCTGAGTGAAGGTCGTCTCGATTCCCGAGCCCGAATAATTCAGCACCCGAACATGCGGCGCATGCTTGACACTCATCCGTTCGGCGGCGCGATGCAGGTCAAGTTTGATCACTTCTGACGGGCAAGAGCCGACCAGAAACAGCTGCCGGATGTCAGGCCTGCGTGACAGAAGCCGATCAACTTCACGGTCGAGCTCGGTTTGAGCATCAGCGAGACCGGCCAGATCCTTTTCCTCAAGGATCGCGGTGCCAAAGCGTGGCTCGGCGAAAATCATCACGCCAGCTGCCGATTGCAACAGATGGGCGCAGGTACGCGAGCCTACGACCAGAAAGAAGGCATCCTGCATCTTGCGGTGCAGCCAGATAATCCCGGTCAAGCCACAAAACACTTCGCGCTGACCGCGTTCTTTAAGGACGGGGGCCGCAGTGCACCCTG
>JAHEBX010000041.1 GCA_024642045.1 Pseudorhodobacter sp.
ACAAATGGATCGGCACAGCGGGCACCTCGCCTTTTGGTGCCTATGGCTATAACCCCGAAGGCGTGCGGATAGGGCAGGATCAAAGCCGGCATCAGCGCGCCGTCAAGGTCTGGGACAAGCGCGAGTTTCGCAATCTGGACGATCAGGTTGAACTGGGCACCCGCAACATCAAAGTCGCCCTGCGCCGCCTGCGCAAATGGGCGCGCGATGGGGCTCTGGACGAGTTAGACATGGACGGCACCATTCGGGCGACGGCCGAGCATGGCTGGCTGGATGTGCAGCTGCGGCCAGAGCGAAGAAACGCCGTCAAGGTTCTGTTATTCCTTGATATTGGCGGGTCGATGGACCCTTTTGTCAAGGTGATGGAAGAGCTGTTTTCGGCCGCGCGCGCCGAGTTTAAACACTTGGTGCCCTTCTATTTCCACAACTGTCTTTACGAGGGTGTCTGGCGCGACAATGCGCGGCGCTGGAACGCACAGACCCCGACGTGGGAGGTTCTGCGCACCTATGGCAGCGACTATAGGGCGATCTTTGTCGGCGATGCCTCGATGAGCCCCTATGAGATTTCGCAGGCGGGCGGCGCGAACGAGCACTGGAACCCCGAAGCCGGTGAGGTCTGGCTGGAGCGGGCCTGTGCGCAGTGGCCAAACCATCTGTGGATCAATCCTGTTCCAGAGGCGCATTGGGGCTATACCCAGTCAATCCGTTTGATTAAGCAGATTTTCGCAGGCAGAATGGTGCCGATGACCTTGGATGGAATTTCACGCGGGATCAAGGAGTTACGCTGATGCTGACCCTATGGCGACAACGCCCCATTTTGGTATCTGCCTTTCTGCTGGCCACTGCGTTGACCTTGTTTTTCGCAGGCAGGCTGGTGGTGCAGACGATCTATTGGTCCAACCCCGCGCACCACGAGCAGCGGGTGAGCGAATGGATGACGATTGGCTATATCGCGCGTTCCTGGGGTCTGGAGCCGCAAAAACTGGATGCCCTCACCGGATTTCCGGTGCCAAAGATAAAGGGGCACCCGCAGACCTTGCGCGAAATCGCCACAGATCGTGGGGTGCCGGTCGAGACGGTAATTGCTGAGGCAGAAGCAGCCATCGCCACGTTGAAACAAGCGGTGCCACAACCATGACCGAATGGCTACTGGGATTGGTGCCCACCTATGGGTTGTGGCTTTTGGCGGCCACAACGTTCTTCTCGTGCCTCGCGTTGCCCATTCCCGCCTCGATCATCATGCTGACGGCTGGCAGCTTTGTAGGTTCAGGTGATCTGGCGCTGGTCCCGACATTTCTTGCGGCGGCGGCGGGGGGTGTTGCGGGGGATCAGCTTGGTTTTTGGGCGGGGCGAAGGGTTGGGGGGCCATTGTTGCAAAGGGCGCGCGCTGATGCGGCACGCGGCAAGCTGATCGATCGCGCAGTCGAAATGATGGCAAAGCGCGGCGTGATCGGCGTATTTCTGACCCGCTGGCTGTTCAGTCCGCTTGGCCCTTGGGTGAACGTGACGGCGGGCAGTACGGGGTATGACTGGGGCCGTTTTGCGATTGCGGGCGTCGCGGGCGAGATGGTCTGGGCCGGCCTTTATGTTGGAATGGGATATGGCTTTTCGGGCAGCCTGGAAGAGGCCAGCGCGACGTTAGGCTCAGCCTTGGGTCTGATTGCCGCCGGAACGGTAATGGTGGTGCTGGGGTTGTTTTTGCGCAACCTGCTGCGTGCCCAACGCAAGGCATAAAAAAACGCCCCACGGTGGGGGCGCTTTGATTGGTTTGGTCTGATGCAATCAGACGGTCGCTTTACGACGACGCAACGCGGCAAGGCCAGCAAGGCCGAGCATCATCAAGCCACCTGCTGCCGGAACCGGCACAGCTGCGGTTTCCACCACAACCGTTTTCAGGATCGCACCGATGTTATCGCCGCCCGAGTTCTGGAACGACAGAACCGAACCGCCAGCCCCAACATGAATGTTGAAGAAGTCGGTGCCAAAGCTGGCCTGGCTCAGCGCTTCGCTGGAACCGATGGTGAAGGTCTTGACCAGATCGCCCAAGCTGATCGTCACCGTCTCAGCCGTGCCACGGCCGCTGCCCACCATTTGGAACAGCAGATTGTAGACGCCCTCGGCAAAAACCTTGGTGGTCGCGAACAGACCCGCGTGGCCGGTGCTGCCGTCCAGATCGATACAGTTGCCGCCGCCCGAGCACAGATACCCAAAGCTCCCACCCGAGGTGAGATAGTCAACTGTGCCACCAGTGGTGGTCCAGTTCGGCGAGAACAAGCTGTCCGGAGCGTTCAGCTGTTGGGTCGACCCATAGCCTGAAAAGTCATCCAAAAATACTACTGACGCCCCAGCAGGCGCAGCTGCAGCGAGAGCAAGAAAGGCGGTGGTAACAAGCGTTTTCATCGTAATTTCCCCTTGAAGGTGCCACACAAAAGGCAACTTTTACGTTTTTGCTTATACACCATTTTGCTGAAGAGTAGTGGGTTCAAACTGAAAAATTTCCCCCTTTCAGGCGCTTGCGGCAAAGATTTCAACTTCTCGTGCTGCACTATTGGGCAAATTCTGAGCGATCGTTTCTCATTCAGATACAATTAGACCCAAACGCGAGTCGATTGCGCTGAAAGCGGGGCTCACAACCCGAATCAGCCCGGATATCGGCATCGCTCACGCCCCCTTTGCTTTTGCTGTCCGACACCCCATGTTCTGATCATGTTAAAGCTGCTGCCCGTTCTGTTGATGTTGGCCTATGGCTATCTGATGTTCCGCTTTTCGGCGGCACAGACGGCGCGGCACTTGCGTGAGAACAGCAAGCCCTTGCTGGATGCGGGGTTGACCGAACTTGCGCGCAAGATGGCTGCGGCGCTGGAGTTGCCGCAGATCCGCGTCAACATCTACGATATTGATGCTGTCAACGGATTGGCCTCGCCCGACGGTCAGATTTATCTCACACGCGGATTTCTGCAGAGACGTACGAAGGGTGAAGTCAGTGACGAAGAGCTGGCCTCGGTGATTGCGCACGAGCTGGGGCATGTGGCCCTCGGGCATTCACGTCGGCGGATGATCGACTTTTCAGGTCAAAATGCGGTGTTCATGATGCTGTCGGCGCTGCTGAACCGGTTCTTGCCGGGGATTGGCGTCTTGATCGCGCGGGGGATTTCCAGCGCGCTGATGGCGCGGCTGTCGCGCCGTGACGAATTCGAGGCGGATGCCTATGCTGCGGCCTTGCTGGTCAAGGCAGGCATCGGGGTCGAGCCGCAAATCTCGTTGTTTGAAAAGCTGCCAAAGCTGACGGGATCGGATGGATCGGGCGTGCCCGCATGGACGCGCAGCCATCCGCAGACCCGCGAGCGCATTGCCGCAATCCGCGAAATGGCGGCGCGCTGGCAGGCCTAGGCCTGCATCGCCTTGGCGAGTTTGGGCAGTTGGGCGCGCTTCATCAATGCCTTGAGCGCGAGCGGTTGCGCGGCGAGCCGTTCGGCTGTGGCATGGACCTGGCGCACCACCGCCTCGACCTGCGCGGGATGCGAGGACCAAAGTTGCCAAAGCAGCCCGTCAGGATCGCGCCGATCTATCCCCTCTTCGGCAAGCACATGGCGCGGGAAATCCTTGGCGTTAAAGGTGACGATGCAATCGGCATGGGCCGCGATGGCCACGGCCAGCACATGCAGATCGTTGTCGTCAGGCAGATAGAGGCGTTGTTCGATGTCAGGCTGGTCACGCACCAATCCGCGCGGAAAGGCTGCGCGGAAGATCAGCGCCTCGGCCTCGGCTTGGCGTTGCGCATCGGCCCCCAGCTTGGCAGTGGCGCGGGTCCATTCGCGCAAGATCCGCTCGGACCAGAGCGGCTCGAACAGACCCGCCGCCGCGACCCCAGACAGGATCTCGCGCAGCACGGTCGGATAGAGCACGCAGGCGTCAAGGACAGCCTTCATCTAGTCAAGCCGGAAGAACAGCGATTTGAGATAGCCCGTTTCGGCAAGCTGCGGCAGCATCGGATGATCGGGGCCTGCAAAGCCCGTGTGCAAGAGTTGCCCACGCCGCCCCCCTCGCCCGATACCGCGCCCACAGGCGTTGCGGAAGGACGAAAGATCGGCCGCATGGCTGCACGAACAGAGCACCAGATACCCCCCAGGGGCCACCAGCGGGGCCGCAAGACGGGCGATGCGTTCATAGGCGCGAAGCCCTGCCTCGAGCGCAGGCTTGGCTGGCGCAAAGGCGGGCGGATCGCAGATGACGACCTCGAATTGCGCGCCTTCGGTGGCAAGGGATTCGAGCGCTGCAAAAGCGTCGCCTTGGCGGGTGGAGAACCGATCGGCAAAGCCAGACGCTGCGGCCCCCTGCTCGGCCAGCGCCAAGGCGGGTGCCGAGGCATCAACCGCGAGGGTCGAGACCGCCCCACCAGCCAATGCTGCAAGCCCAAAGCCGCCGACATGGGCAAAGACATCCAGCACACGCGCGTCGCGCGCAAGGCTGGCGGCAAAGGCGTGGTTGGGGCGTTGGTCAAAAAACAGGCCGGTCTTCTGGCCGCCGGTGACATCGGCAAAATAGGTGGCGCCATTCATCGGCACCGCAATCGGTGCGTCAATGGACCCTGTGAGCACGACAGTTTCCTCGGCCAGACCTTCGAGCCCGCGCGAGCGTCCCGTGCCGTTTTTCACCACGGTTTTCACGCCTGTCACAGCCTTCAAGGCTGCAATCAGGTCATCCAGATGCGTCTCGGCCCAAGCCGCATTGGGCTGCACCACGGCCACATCGCCAAAGCGGTCGATCACGATGCCCGGCAGGCCATCGGATTCGGCGTGGACAAGGCGGTAAAACGGCTGCGGATAAAGGCGCGCGCGCAAATCCAGCGCACGCGAAAGGCGGGCTTGGAACCAAGCCTGATCGATCATCGCCTCGGGATTACGATCCAGCATACGGGCGATGATCTTGGATTTGGTGTTCACCGTCACCAGCCCCAGATCACGCCTTTCGCCATCCTGAAGGATCGCCAGCGCGCCCGCCTCAAGGTTCGACGTGCGCCGGTCGGTGACCAATTCGTCCGCATAGACCCAAGGGAAGCCGTGCCGAATGGCGCGGGCCTCTGCCTTGGGCTTGAGGCGAACAACGGGATGGCTGCGCGAAACGGTTTCGGCGGCCTCTTCAGCGGGGGAATGCGAAATGGGGGATGTCATGATGACATCCCCCATACTGTGTTCGCAGACGTCTGGAAAGGCCCTGCTATTCGTATTCGACAAATGACAGCCTAACCGGCGTTCCGTCAAAACGCGAGACCGAAGCGTTTTGCGGCAAGGATTGTACAGGTGCGGACAGTTCGCGCCGGATCACTTCGGCCAGACGCTCGGTCACGACGACCTTTTGCGTGCGCCCTGCGGCATCCTCGGCAATCGCACGTGCGCCGCCAGAACCATGAGTGTCAGCGTTGATCATGCGTGGTCCTTGCAGGATCGCGCCCGTCGCAACATCACGCACCGTCATCATGAAGCGCATGTTATGCACGCCGCCCACGGTAAAGCGGGTCTTTTCTGTCAGACAGTGAAAGCGGGTGATTTCGATATCGACGACCACTTTCGGACCCGTATGCATCTGGGCCGTGCCGCGCGCCATGGCGGTGTCAAAGATGGCTTTGACTTGTTCGTAACGGTCGCCCGGAGGGTCGCCCCGCCAGACGATCTCGACGTTGGGGTGGAACGAGTTGGCCTCAGAGCTGCGCAGTGTTCGGGGCACAACGACATTGATTGCCTGAACATCATATTGCGACTGCAGCACCGTCTCGCCCCCGATCTGAATCGAAGCGCCAGACGAAGAAATTTCGGACTGCATGAAGTTCGCCGCGCGCGTCGTCTCTGGCTGCGGCGCACAAGCCGCAAGGCAAAGTCCTGCAACTACTGTCGAGATCATGAGCGGTTTCATAGCGTCACCTTTCGTGCCCGTTTCGGGATTGTTTCGTTAATGAGAGGTAAATGTGGCAAGATTGGGCGGAAATTTGCTCGATTCTGTGATAAATTCATGCGAGCCGCGGTAGGTCGCGGGCTGCCATCACTTCTGACGTTTCGAAGTGATATGCGGAACGCATGGGGTTGTTAGCGCTAACAACCTCTGCTAAAATGCTTACAGACACAGTGCCGAGGGTCCGATGCCGCTAAATTCCACTATTGATCGAGTGACTGACCGTATCCGGGAACGCTCTGCGCCGACGCGAGAGCGCTATCTTGCCCAAATTTCCGAGGCGGTCGCCAAAGGTCCGGCGCGTGCGCATCTCAGCTGCGGCAATCAGGCCCATGCCTATGCTGCGATGACAGACGACAAGGCTGCGCTGGCAGCGGCGCGCCTGCCCAATATCGGAATCGTTACGGCCTATAATGACATGCTTTCCGCGCATCAGCCCTACGAGGATTATCCTAAGCTGATCCGCGAGGCTGCTCGTCGCGCCGGGGCAACAGCGCAGGTGGCAGGTGGTGTGCCAGCCATGTGCGATGGCGTGACCCAAGGGCAGCCGGGAATGGAGCTGTCGCTGTTTTCGCGCGATGTGATCGCCTTGGCGGCGGCTGTGGCGCTGACCCACAACGCCTTTGACTCTGCGATTTTCCTTGGTGTTTGCGATAAAATTGTGCCCGGACTGGTGATGGCGGCGGCGACCTTCGGGCATATCCCCTCGATTTTTGTGCCCGCAGGGCCAATGACCTCTGGCATTCCGAACGACCAGAAATCCAAGGTTCGCAATGCTTTTGCCGAAGGCAAGGCCAGCCGTGAAGAGCTGATGGCGGCCGAAATGGCCTCTTATCATGGGATCGGCACCTGCACCTTTTACGGCACGGCCAATACCAACCAGATGCTGATGGAGTTCATGGGCCTGCACCTGCCCGGCGCTTCCTTCGTCAATCCGGAAAACCCGCTGCGCGCGGCGCTGACGTCGGCGGCTGTCGAGCGCGCGGCCACGATGACGGCACTTGGCAACGATTTCCGCCCCGTGGGTGACATTCTGGACGAGCGCGCCTATGTGAATGGCCTTGTGGGGCTGATGGCGACGGGAGGCTCGACCAACCTTGTGCTGCATATGCCTGCGATGGCACGGGCTTCGGGTATCGTGCTTGACCTGAGCGATTTCGACGAAATATCGCAGGTGGTGCCGCTGATGGCCAAGGTCTATCCAAACGGTCTGGCAGACGTGAACCACTTTCATGCAGCGGGCGGCCTGGGCTATATGATCGGTCAGCTGCTGGACGCTGGGCTGATGCACGCGGATGCCAAATCAGTGCTTGGTGACAGCATTTCCCAGTACCGTCAGGAACCCAAGCTGATGGACGGTCGACTGGCGTGGCACGATGGCCCGACCGAGACGTTGAACGACAAGATCCTGCGCCCTGCCACAGACCCGTTCCAGCCCACAGGTGGCTTGCGGCAACTGTCGGGCAATCTGGGGCGCGGTGTGATCAAGATATCAGCCGTCGCCCCCGAGCGTCACGTGATCGAGGCGCCCTGCCGCATTTTTCACGATCAGAACGATGTCAAAGCTGCGTTCAAAGCGGGTGAGTTTACCAGCGACACCGTCGTCGTGGTCCGCTTCCAAGGCCCAAGTGCCAATGGCATGCCAGAGCTGCACTCGCTGACCCCGATGCTCTCGATTTGCCAAGAGCGCGGGCTGAAAATGGCTCTGGTCACCGATGGCCGGATGTCAGGCGCCTCGGGCAAAGTGCCTGCTGCAATCCACGTTGCCCCCGAAGCGGCCAAAGGTGGACCGCTTGCACGCCTGCGCGATGGTGATATCGTGCGCCTTGACGCGGTTGCGGGAACATTGAGTGTGCTCGCCACCGATTTTGATCGACGCGAGCCAGTCACGGCAGACCTTTCGGGCAACAGCCACGGTCTTGGCCGCGAGCTGTTCGAGGCGTTCAGGCGCAACGTCGGCACCTCGGAAACTGGGGCTGCTGTCGTCTTGTAACAACGCGGCTCCCGATGGGACGATGAGCAGAGATCTTCCTTTGCCCATCAATATCTCAGCCGGAGGCTACCCTAACATCAACGACCCGCCGCTTGGCATTCAGGAGATTCCATGACCCCGACCGAACAATCCGCCAAAGCCGCAGAGATTTGCCGCCTTGCCCCCGTCGTGCCCGTGTTGGTGATCGACGATCTGGCCCACGCCCACCCTTTGGCGCAGGCGCTCGTCAAGGGTGGCTTGCCCGCACTCGAGGTCACTTTGCGCACGCCCTGCGCGTTGGATGCGATCCGTGCGATGTCCGAGGTTGAGGGCGGCGTTGTGGGCGCGGGAACGCTGCTCACCCCCGCCGATGTAAAGGCCGCCAAGGCCGCAGGCGCGAAATTCGGCGTCTCGCCCGGCGCGACCGAGCGGTTGCTGGACGCATGCGCCGAATACGATCTGCCGCTCTTGCCCGGGGCTGTGACCGCGTCCGAAGTGATGGCGCTGTTGGAAAAGGGCTATACAGTGCAGAAATTCTTTCCTGCCGAGCAATCCGGCGGGGCTGCGTTCCTGAAATCAATCGGCTCGCCGATCCCGCAAGTATCGTTCTGCCCCACGGGTGGGATCAGCCTGAAAAACGCGCGTGATTATCTGGGGCTTAAGAACATCCTTTGTGTCGGGGGTTCTTGGGTTGCGCCCAAAGAGGCGATGGCCTCGGGTGACTGGGATAGCATTGTTGCCCTTGCCGCCGAGGCGCGTGCGCTGCGCTAAGGCTTGCCTTGATCTGCACATCGGCGCATCCTTTGATCTGAGGAGACGCCGATGTCTGACGACAGCCACCCCGCTTCGATATCCACCTGTATCTGGTTCAACGACCAAGCCGAAGCCGCCGCGCGGCTTTATTGCAGCCTGTTCGACGACTCCCGGATCACAGAGATCCACTTTCGCAACGGCGACCCTGCCGCGGGGTGCTTTACGGTGGCCTTCACTTTGATGGGGCAGAAATACTGGGGGCTGAACGGCGGGCCGATGTTTGCGCTTTCGCCTGCGGTTTCGATTACCGTCAATGTAGACACGCAGGCCGAAGTCGACCGCCTGTGGTCCGCGCTGCTGGAGGGGGGCGGCGAGGAAAGCCGGTGTGGCTGGTTGAAGGACCGCTTTGGCCTTAGCTGGCAGATCATCCCGCGCGCGTTGCCACGGCTGCTCAAGGCCGACAGTTCAGGCCGCGTGATGCAAGCGATGATGGGGATGGTCAAACTTGACATCGCCGCATTAGAGACCGCTTTTAAGGGTTAGCAAACCGTCCTGCCCGACCGCCACGACGTTTTGGCGCCGCGGGTGCGACAAGCGCTTCGGTCAGCACCTGCGTCATCGGATGGGCGGGGTTCGCAGCCCCGTAATGTGCCAGCAACGAGCGCAGACAATCCGGCGTATCCACCACCGCAGGCAGGCTCAGCGCCCAATCGATAAAGATCGAGCGGCACTCCCCCATCGTAATGCCCTCGATGTTATAGCTTTCGCGCACCAGCCCCTTGGGGTCTGCTTCACCGATATCCAACGCGCGTCTCCCCATATCCTAGCCTCTCAGTTGCGCCTCAATCACCGACGCCGCACGCGCCGTGACCGTTTCTAGCCGCGCCGTCAATTCGGCCGCATCCAGCGCGCCGGCCTCACGCAGAAGAAAGCTTTGCGCGCCGCCGCCAAGCCTTGATCCGTCGGCCACTCGATCCGACAACAGCTTGGAGGCCGCCTGCATGCGCCAGCATAACCTGTAGGCATCCAGCAGCGCCGTCTGATCCGAATGCGACAGTTTGCCAGCGTTTCCGCCTGCCGCAATCTGCCGCTCGACCCCGCGCGCAGGGCTGGCCGACACAAGCGCAAGCGTTTGCGCCAAAAGCTCGATATCCATCAACCGCCCCGGGCCGAGCTTGACATCCCATCCCCCTGCCCCCGGACGGGCCTCGGCCAGTCGCGCCCGCATCTCAGCCACATCGGCGCGCACCGTGGCGCCTTGCCCTTTCTCGGCGATCACAGCACGGCGAAACGCCTCGACTTCTTCGGCCAAACCGGGCTCGCCCGCCATGACCCGCGCACGGGTCAGCGCCAGATGCTCCCATGTCCAAGCCTCGGTGGTTTGATACGAGACAAAGCTTTCCAGCGAAGTCGCCACCGGTCCCTTACGGCCCGAGGGACGCAGGCGCACGTCCACCTCATATAGCCTGCCCTCGGCGGTTTGGGCCGAAAGCGCGGTCACAAACGCCTGCGTAAGGCGCGCATAATAGGGTCGCGTGGGCAGCGGACGGGGTCCGGCCGAGTCCTCCACTCCGCCAGCATCATAGATCACGATCAGGTCCAGATCAGAGCCCGCGTTCAGCCGCCCCGCGCCAAGGCTTCCCATGCCAAGGCAGATCGCCCCCCGCCCCGGACAGGGGCCATGACGACGCGCGAATTCTTCGAGCACCACAGGCCAAAGCGCGGCGATCACCGCCTCGGCAAGATCAGCATATTGCTTGCCCGCCTCGAACCCGTCAATCAGACCGCGCAGGTGGTGCACACCGATGCGAAAGTGCCATTCCTTCATCCAGCGCCGTGCGGCATCAAGCTGGCGCTCATAGTCCGGCAGATCGGCCAGCTTGCGCGACAGCTCACCAATCAGACCCACGCGGTCGGGCCACGACGAAAAGAACGACCCGCCAATCACCGCATCCAGCACCGCAGCATTGCGCGACAGATAGACCGCCAGCGCTGGCGACGTTGCGGCAATATCGACGATCAGATCGACAAGGCTTGGATTGGCCTCGAACAGCGCAAAGATCTGCACTCCGGCAGGAAGACCCGACAAAAACCCGTCCAGCGCCAAAAGCGCGTCGTCAGGGTGACCCGTTGCCATCAACCGCGCCAAAAGCGCGGGCCGCAGGCGCTGAAAAATCGCCTGCGCCCGCTCCGAGCGCAGTGCCGGATAGGATTGCCACCCTTTGACGATGCTGCGGGCGTGCTCTGAAAGCTCTGGCGTTGCAGCGACGGGTTCGCTCGGGGCAAAAAAGCCTTCGGTCAACGCATCCGTGCTGGAAAGCCGGTCAAGCAGGTCGCGGCGGAATTCGGACTCGTTTTGACCGCAAAAGGCGGCGATGCGGGCAATGCCTTCTGGCGAGGTCGGCAGGCTATGGGTCTGCGCATCGCCCACCATTTGCAGCCGGTGCTCGACCTCGCGGTGCGCCGTATAAAGCGCAGAAAGCTCGGTTGCGACGGATTGCGGCACCCAATCCTTGGCAGCAAGCGCGCGCAACCCTCCTAAAGTCGTGCGATCGCGCAGGCTTGGGTCGCGTCCACCCGCGATCAGCTGGCGGGTTTGAGTAAAGAATTCGATCTCGCGGATGCCGCCCTGACCCAGCTTCATATTGTGGCCTTCGACCGTCAGCGCCCCGTTCAGCCCGCGATGTTCACGGATCCGCAAGCGCATGTCATGGGCATCCTGGATCGCGACAAAATCAAGGTGTTTGCGCCAGACAAAGGGCGTGAGCGTGGTCAAAAACGCCTGCCCCGCCGCCAGATCACCACCACAGGGGCGTGCTTTGATATAGGCTGCGCGCTCCCATGTGCGGCCCTGCGCCTCGTAATAGGCGGCGGCAGCGGCCATCGAGATGCAGACCGGTGTGACAGAGGCATCAGGTCGCAGGCGAAGGTCGGTGCGAAACACATAGCCCTGCGGCGTGATATCCGACAGCATGGCCGCCATCCGGCGCGTGACGCGAATGAAACTTGTTCGTGCGTCGTGCCAATCCTCGCCATAGCGGTCTTGATCAAACAGGCAGATCAGGTCGATGTCAGAGGAGTAGTTCAGCTCACCCGCCCCCATCTTACCCATCGCGATGCAAACCATGCCGCCTGCGATTTCGGCGTCTTCGGGGTTGGCACCCGGCAGTTTGCCGCGGCGGATTTCCTCGGCGACCAGGCGGCGCATCGCCAGATCAACGGCGCGATCGGCAAGATCGGTCAGCGCGCCCGTGACCTGCATCAGCGACCACACGCCCCCCAGATCGGCCAACGCCGTCAGCAGCGCAAAGCGGCGCTTGGCCTCACGCAAGGCATCGGGCAGTTCGTCCACACCTGCGCTTTCGAGCGCGGCCAGAACTTGGGCTGCCGCCACCTCTGGTGCGCCCGAAATGGCCTCACGCAGCCACTCCGCCTCGGTCTGCATCAGGCCCTTCAGATAGGGGCTGCAAGCAGCTGTCGCGACCAATAGGCCGCGAACCTCTGGGACCAGATCGGCAAAAGCTGTGACGATGTCCTGCCCAGCGACCGCATCGAAGGCGAGCGGTTGGCGTGACAGACGAGAAACGAAATTTCCTTGCATTGCGTCAGTGTGATCCTGCAAGACCGCACCGTCAATCGCTCAAAGACTTTCGTCCCTGATCGCAAGATGTCAAAGACCCAAAGATTTGACCCGCTGACAGACTTGCGGATGGGACGGGTGGTTTTCGACAAAGATAGATCCGTCAGGACTTATACTTTTTGTCTGATCTCCAATAGGTTACAAGTTGGGCAGCCTATTATGTAAAAAAGATTTACATCAGGGCTTGATTACCCTGCGCTCCATCCACATCTTGCATAATGTGAAAGACATTCACATCACATCATTCTGGGAGTATCTCTGATGTATGACGCCTCGACCACCGCCCCGTCTGTCGGGGCAACATCATGGTTCCGGCGCGCCGAAAGCTGGCTTGACGCCCGCGGACGCGGCGCATGGATCGCCGCAATGGTGCTGGGGTTTATCTTTATCTGGCCGGTTGGCCTTGCCTTTCTGGCCTATATGATCTGGAGCAAACGCATGTTTAGCCGTCATTCCTGCGCGCAACGGCGCGACCACTTTGAACATCGCATGGGCCGCCATTGGGGTCAGGCGATGCGCCCCTCGGGCAACGCCGCCTTTGATGCCTACAAAGCCGATATGCTGCGCAGGCTTGAAGAAGAGCAATCCGCATTCGAGGCCTTCATGCAGCGACTGCGCGAAGCCAAGGACAAATCCGAGTTCGACGCCTTCATGCAGGACCGCGCCCGCGCTGCAAGCGAAATGCCGGTTGACTCGGGCGAAGAAGGCCGCGGCGGCGCCTACTAACACCCGCGGAAATCTCTGATCTGGAAACCCGTCGGCAGGCTGCTGGCGGGTTTTTCCATCAGACGGCCTGCCACCTGCCCAATGCCCTGTCCATTCGCGCTAGTGAATTGAAAATCAATTCATCTTATGGCTTGGCGCAACTCGTAAGCCTTGCTAGGGTGTTGCAACCTCCTTACAAATTAATGCTATGCGCCATACACTGCCAATAGTGCCTCAGTTCTACGTGACCGCCCCGCAACCTTGTCCGTATCTGGATGGGCGGATGGAACGTAAACTGTTCACGGCTTTGCAGGGTGAACATGCGCAACGGCTGAATGACTCCTTGTCCAAGCAGGGGTTCAGGCGCAGTCAGAATGTGCTGTATCGCCCCTCCTGTGCGGAATGCTCGGCCTGTCTTTCGGCGCGGATTCGGGTTGCCGACTTCGTGCCCAATCGCACACAGCGCAAATTGATGAAATTGAACGCACACCTGCGCCGCAACGCGACCAGCCCCTGGGCAACCGAAGAGCAATATACGCTGTTTCGCCGCTATCTGGACGCACGCCATGCCGATGGCGGTATGGCCGATATGGATGTGTTCGAATTTGCGGCGATGGTCGAGGAAACTCCGATCAAAAGCCGCGTGATCGAATACAGTCGGCCGGCAGCCAAAGGCAGCCGCGCAAGCAACTTGATTGCTGTATCACTGACCGACGTTTTTGATGACGGACTGTCGATGGTCTACAGTTTTTATGACCCGGAGTTTACCGGCCAGTCGCTTGGCACCTTTGCGATCCTCGACCATATCAACATCGCGCGTGAAGCGGGACTTCCCTATGTCTATCTGGGCTACTGGGTGCCGGGCAGCCGCAAGATGGGCTACAAGGCCGGTTTCTCAGCGCTGGAGATTTTCAAGGGTGGTGAGTGGATCGACATCGGTGAGCCTAACGATCACCGCACCGAGCTGCACCCGCTGTCTGTCGACCCCATCGCCGAACAAGTGGCGCGGATCAACCTGCCCGAAGCCCGCGCTGTGCGCGACTAGAGATCTGTCCGTTTCAGCTTTTGGCGAAAGCCGGCATCGGGACTGTTGCACCAAAGATCAATCCAAGTGCATGATCCGTCGAAGATGACAGCATTGATGCGTCAGAGCGGTCGCTGAAAACCTTGACGATGGGCCAAAATTCCGGCTAATTGGATAAAAAATCTTACCACTTCCCCAAGGAAGCCCTGGAGACGACAGGAGGAGACACGGATGCAGGCATTACTCTCGATTGCGCGGGCGATCGACCGCTTTACCGAATTTGTCGGTAAGTCGGTCATGTGGCTGATTTTGGTGGCAGTTCTCGTCTCGGCGATCAATGCGATCATCCGAAAGCTGTTCAACATGTCGTCGAATGCCTGGCTTGAACTGCAGTGGTATCTTTATGGCGCGGCGTTCTTGCTGGCCTCGGCCAATACCTTGCAGCAGAACGAGCATATCCGCATCGATATCTTTTACGGCACCCGCTCTCGCAAAACACAGAACTGGATCGACTTGTTCGGCCATGTGTTCTTTTTGTTGCCCTTTGTGGTGCTGATGACCTGGATGCTGGTGCCCTATGCGCTGCAGGCGATCCAGTCGGGCCAGATTTCAACCAATGCAGGCGGTCTGATCATTTGGCCGGCGCGGGCGATTCTTGCCGCAGGATTTGTGCTGCTTGTCGCGCAGGCGTTTTCCGAAATCATCAAGAAAGTCGCGGTGATCATGGGGCTGATCGAGGACACGCATTCCTTCAAATCGGCGCATGAGGCGGCAGAGCTGGAAGGCAAGGCAATTGCCGAAGCCCTCGCAGCAAAAGCGCGGGAGAAAGCCTGATGTTGGAGCTTATCGCGCAGAACATGGCGCCGATCATGTTCGTCAGCCTGATCTTTTTCCTGCTGCTTGGCTATCCTGTGGCCTTTTCGCTGGCGGCAAACGGTCTGGTGTTCTTTGCCATTGGCGTCTGGCTCGCCCCCTATTCGCAAAATGCCATCACGCTGGATTGGCCTCTCTTGGGGACAATGCCGCAAAGATTATGGGGGGTCATGGCAAACGAGACATTGCTCGCCATCCCCTTCTTTACCTTTATGGGCATTGTGCTGGAACGATCTGGCATGGCAGAGGATCTGCTGGACACGATCGGGCAGCTTTTTGGCCCGGTGCGCGGCGGTTTGGCTTACGCCGTGATTATAGTCGGCGCGCTCTTGGCGGCCACCACGGGGGTTGTGGCGGCATCTGTGATCGCTATGGGTCTGATTTCGCTGCCAATCATGTTGCGCTATGGCTATGATCGCAGGCTTGCTTCTGGGGTTATCGCAGCCTCTGGCACGCTGGCGCAGATCATTCCTCCCAGCCTTGTGCTGATCGTTCTTGCCGATCAGATGGGTCGGTCTGTGGGCGATATGTACAAGGGTGCAATGGTGCCCGGCCTGGTTCTGACAGGGCTCTACCTGGGATATGTGTTGATCATTTCGCTGCTCAAGCCGGAATGGGTTCCTGCGCTGCCGAAAGAGGCGCGCACCTTGGGCAACGGCGTCACCTCGCTGTTTGTGGCAATCGCAGCAATGGTGGGGCTGACCTACCTAGGCGCGCATCTGCTTGAACCCAAATATGGCGTCAACGCGGACATCTTTGCCGTCACGATGGCGGTTGGAGTGGTCTATTTCTATACTGTGATCGAAAAAGCCCTTGGTCTGAACCTGATGTCGCGGCTCGCGCAGCAGGTCGTCATGGTGCTGATCCCGCCGCTTGCGCTGATCTTTCTGGTGCTTGGCACGATCTTTCTGGGGATTGCCACCCCGACCGAGGGCGGCGCAATGGGCGCGGTTGGCGCGATGTTCCTGGCGTTTTTCAAAAAGCGCCTGAGCGTCGAGGTAATTTCTCAAGCGCTCGCCTCGACCACGCGGCTGTCGTCCTTTGTGATGTTCATCCTTGTCGGCGCGCGGGTATTCTCACTGTCGTTTTACGGGGTGAACGGGCATATCTGGGTCGAGCATCTGCTGGTCTCGGTGCCGGGCGGGCAGATGGGTTTCCTGATCTTTGTTTCCTTCCTGGTGTTCTTTCTGGCCTTCTTTCTCGATTTCTTTGAGCTTGCGTTCATCATCGTGCCACTTTTGGTCGCACCGGCGCAGGCACTGGGGATCGACCTGATCTGGTTTGCGATCATCCTGGGCGTGAACATGCAAACCTCGTTCATGCACCCGCCCTTTGGTTTTGCGCTGTTCTATCTGCGATCCGTCGCCCCGCGCACACCCTACACAGATAAGGTCACGGGCAAGCTGACCGAGGGAGTTACGACGGCGCAGATCTATTGGGGGGCCGTGCCTTTTGTGATCATCCAGATCATCATGATCGGCCTTGTGATCGCCTTCCCGCAGATGGTGATGCGCTATAAAGGACCTGCGATTGTGCCAAGCGATGTGTCGATCACACTGCCGACATTGCCAACGCTGAATGGCGGCGGCATCGGCGGGGCCCCCAAACTTGGGGCACCTGTGCTTGGAGCGCCAAAACTCGGTGTGCCCAAGATCAACCCCTGATCGCCCTGCCCTTGCGACCAAAAGGCCGGCCCATTTGGGCTGGCCTTTTTTATTCCAACTGGGCAGAGCTTGCCAAAGCGAGGCCTCGCGCCGCAAAGCGCGCAGAGGCGGGCACCGCAGTGCTTGCGCACCTGGCGGGACAAATCCAGCCTGCATCTGCATCCGAACCTGACCGATCTGGGGCGGGCCTATGGCTTGATAGAGAAAGTCGTGACACTGCCCGCATTTCGCGGCAAGGGTCTGGGCACGGCGGTGATAAGGGCTGCAATTGCGCAGGCTTGGGCGGCTGATGCCTATAACATCATGCTGCTGACGGGGCGCAGCTATGGGGCCAAAGGGTTTTATGAGACGCTGGGCTTTACCAACACCGACAAACACGCGATGACTCTGCGCTGTGAACCGGCGCGCGGATAGCAAAAGGCCCCGCGGTTTCCTGCGGGGCCTTTCTTTTTAATTTCAGCGGCTTAGAGCTTGCCAGCCTGCTGCTGCACCATCATAAAGGTGTCATAGTTGTATTCAGCGATCTGCGCCCAGAGATAAGCGTCACGCATGAAGGCGTCTTGGCTTTCCTTGATCTTCTTGAACTCTGGGTTCGAAGCTGACACTTCGGCGTAGGTTGCCTGAGCGGCCGCAAAGGCCGCGTCCATCACGTCTTGCGGGAAAGGACGCAGCTGCGCGCCTGCAGCCACCAGCGACTTCAAGGAGCCTGGGTTCTTGCTGTCGTAGTTTGCCATCATGTTGGAGTTGGCAGCCTCGCAAGCGGTGGCAAGCACGGACTTATAGTTTTCCGGCAGCTCGTTCCACTTATCAAGGTTGACCATGGTTGAGAGCGTCGGAGCCCCCTCCCACCAGCCTGGGTAGTAGTAGTATGGCGCCACTTTGACGAAGCCGAGCTTTTCGTCATCATAGGGGCCCACCCACTCTGCGGCGTCGATGGTGCCTTTTTCCAGCGACGGATAGATGTCGCCGCCAGCGATCTGCTGCGGCACAACGCCCAGCTTTTCGATGACTTTGCCGGCGAACCCGCCGATGCGCATCTTCAGGCCCTGCATATCGGCAAGGCTGTTGATTTCCTTACGATACCAACCGCCCATCTGCACACCCGTGTTGCCGCAAGGCATGTAGTGCAGGTTTTGTTTGTGGAAAAACTCGTTCAGCAGATCGATGCCGCCCGCGCGATAGAGCCAGGCGTTCATCTGGCGATAGTTCATGCCGAACGGCACGGTGGTGCCAAGCGCCCAAGTCGGGTCCTTGCCCCAGAAGTAATACGAGGCGGTGTGGCACGCCTCGACGGTGCCGGCGGTCACGGCATCAGCAGCCTCCAGACCGGGAACCAATTCACCCGCAGGAAATACCTGCATGGTCAGGTTGCCGCCGGTCATTTCCGACACATACTGCGACATGGTTTCAGCCGCACCATAGATGGTGTCGAGTGATTTCGGGAAAGACGACGTGACGCGCCACGTGATCTTGGGGTTTTCCTGAGCGATGGCCGGGGCGGCCAGAACCGAAGCACCCGCAGCGGCCACACCGCCAACGCTTGCCTTGGTCAAAAATGAACGACGATCCATAGAACCTCCTCTTTTATCGGGCTGCCGGATCAGCACGCCCGCGTTTTACTGAGAATAGACTAAACAATGAAATCTCGGTTGAGAACCGTTTTTTTCACTTAGGGCGAATATTTGGTTAGTTATTCTTACCACTTTGACAAAGCCTGCAATGTCAGCCGGCAAATGCACGATGATTGGGCATTTCCGGCCAAATTTGAACCGCAGACCCTTGCAAACGCGCAGCAAAACCCGACATGTGACACAGTTTTCTGAACCGAACCGGAGTTATAATGACCTACCTCTTGTTTCTTGTGGGCCTGATTGTGCTGATTGCAGGGGGGGAGGCATTGGTTCGCGGCGCAAGCGGCGTTGCGCGTCACTTTCGACTATCACCAATGGTGATCGGTTTGACAATTGTCGGTTTTGGCACTTCGGCGCCGGAGTTGCTGGTGTCCCTGAACGCAGCGCTGGCCGGACAGCCCGGCCTCGCGATCGGCAATGTGGTCGGGTCAAATATTGCCAATCTGTTGTTGATTTTGGGCGTCTCTGCCATCATGGCGCCCCTGCTGATCCCGGTGCAAAAAATGTATCGAGATCTGGGCTTTATGGTGGGGTCGCTGGGGCTTTTGTGGTTCATGCTGCTGGATGGGGTGATCAGCCATCTGGATGGCGTGATCCTGTTTGCCGGTCTTGTGGCCTTTCTGGCCTCGGCCTTTGCCAGCGGTGAGGTTGAAGACATTGATGACACGCCCCTGCCCTCCAAGCCGATTTCTTGGGCCATGACTCTTGGCGGTTTGGTGGCTTTGGTCATCGGAGCGCGGCTTCTGGTCGATGCGGCCACAGCAATTGCCCGCGATTTTGGCGTGTCCGAGGCCGTGATCGGCCTGACCATCGTCGCCATCGGCACATCGCTGCCCGAGATGACAACCTCGATTATCGCGGCGCTGCGCAAACAAACCGAAATCGCCGTGGGCAACGTTGTGGGGTCGAACGTGTTCAACATCTTTGGCATTCTTGGCACCACGGCACTGGTCACCCCCATTCCAGCAGACCCTCGCTTTGCGCAAAATGATATGTTCTGGATGGCCGCCGCAACGGCGGTCTTGCTGCTGGCGGCCTTCAAATTCGGCAAATTCTCACGCCTTGCGGGGCTCGGGCTGATAATCGCTTATACCATTTATCTGGTGATGGTGGCCTAAGGCAGGGCGACTCGGGGGCGGACGGTCACTGATATTTGCGAAAGTTGCTACAAATGCCCATCTTTAGCAATTAATATTCAAAAAACTTCGCCCCTGCGACATATTTCGTTCATTTTTGCGGTTGACGCCTCCAGTCAGCCGCCCTAATTTCCCACCCGAAGCTGAGGGAGGCCGTCGTGGGTCACATTCTAGTTGTCGTAAGGAAAAGGCGCATGGGCCGGTAACGGTAAACCATAAGGTTCCCCATGCGCCCCCGTGACACTCTCCGGGGGCTTTTTGTTGACCAAGCGGCAGATGCCGAAAACAGGATAGAGCAATGACACGTCAGATGACCGGAGCGGATATGGTGGTTCAAGCCCTGAAGGATCAGGGCGTGGACGTCGTCTTTGGATACCCCGGTGGCGCGGTGCTTCCGATCTATGATGCGATCTTCCAGCAGAATGATATCCGCCACATCCTTGTGCGTCACGAGCAAGGCGCGATCCACATGGCCGAGGGCTATGCGCGTTCGACTGGCAAGGTGGGCGTGGCGCTGGTGACCTCTGGTCCGGGGGCAACCAATGCGGTGACGGGGCTGACAGATGCGCTTTTGGACAGCATTCCGCTGGTGGTTCTGACCGGTCAGGTTCCGACCTTTATGATCGGCACCGATGCCTTCCAAGAGGCTGATACAGTGGGCATCACCCGCCCGTGCACCAAGCACAACTGGCTGGTGAAAGAGACTGACAAGCTGTCCGAGACGATCCATCAGGCGTTCCACGTTGCGCGGTCGGGCCGCCCCGGCCCTGTGCTGATCGACATCCCCAAGGATGTGCAATTCGCCACGGGCGAATATTGCGCGCCCGTCAAGGCCAAGGTCAGCCACTATCAGCCCCGCGTGAAAGGCGATATCGACGCAATCACCGCGCTGGTCGAGATGATGGAAACCGCCGAGCGCCCTGTGTTTTACACCGGCGGCGGCGTGATCAATTCGGGCGTGGCCGCAAGCCAATTGCTGCGCGAGTTTGTGGAGGCTACGGGCTTTCCGATCACTTCGACCCTGATGGGGTTGGGCGCCTATCCCGCCAGCGGCAAGGCATGGTTGGGTATGCTGGGCATGCACGGGCTGTATGAAGCAAACCTTGCGATGTATGGCTGTGATCTGATGATCAACATCGGTGCGCGCTTCGACGATCGCATCACCGGTCGTATTGCCGATTTCAGCCCGAACTCGCGCAAGGTTCATGTCGACATTGATCCGTCGTCGATCAACAAGGTGATCCGTGTCGATGTGGGCATCGTCGGGGATGTGGGCCATGTGCTGGAAGATGCCCTGCGCATCTGGAAAGCGCGCGGGCGCAAGGTGAACAAGGCAGGTCTTGCCAAATGGTGGGCGCAGATCGCCGAATGGCGCGCGGTCAAATGCCTGAGCTACAAGAATTCCTCCAGCGTTATCAAACCGCAATATGCGCTGGAGCGGTTGGAGGTTCTGACCAAGGGCATGGACCGTTATATCACCACCGAAGTGGGCCAGCACCAGATGTGGGCCGCGCAGTATCTGGGCTTTGAGGCGCCGAACCGTTGGATGACTAGCGGCGGCTTGGGCACGATGGGCTATGGCCTGCCCGCAAGTATTGGCGTGCAGGTGGCGCATCCGGACAGTCTGGTCATCAACGTCGCAGGCGAGGCGAGTTGGCTGATGAACATGCAGGAAATGGGCACGGCGATGCAATTCCGCGCACCCGTCAAGCAGTTCATCCTGAACAATGAACGTCTTGGCATGGTGCGTCAGTGGCAGGAATTGCTGCATGGTGAGCGGTATTCGCAATCGTGGTCAGAGTCCCTGCCCGATTTTGTGAAACTGGCCGAGGCCTTTGGCTGCAAGGGTATTCAAGTCTCTGATCCCAAGGATCTGGACGACGCGATCATGGAGATGATCCGCTATGACGGGCCGTTCATCTTTGATTGCCGCGTTGAAAAGCACGAAAACTGCTTTCCGATGATCCCAAGCGGCAAGCCGCATAACGAGATGCTGTTGGGTGATGCCGATACCCAAGGTGTCATCAAGGCCGCAGGTGCGGTGCTGGTGTGATCTGTCGGAGCGGGTGGCAATCCCCCCGCATCCCCGTGCGATATATATAGAAAGAGGATGACCAAAGATGTCTCCGCTAAACATTACCAAAGGTGCGACCAGCCATTCGGCTTATGATCTGCGCGACCCCAATGCGCCCGTGATCGAAACCCATACGCTTGCCGTCGTGGTCGATAACGAAAGCGGCGTTCTGGCGCGGGTGATCGGGCTGTTTTCAGGCCGCGGCTATAACATCGAAAGCCTGACCGTGGCCGAAGTGGATCACACCGCGCATCAAAGCCGCATCACCGTGGTCACCACGGGCACGCCGCAGGTGATCGAGCAGATCAAGGCGCAACTAGCGCGAATGGTGCCGGTGCATGAAGTGCATGATCTGACCGTCGAAGGCCCCGCCGTGCAGCGCGAGCTTGCTTTGTTCAAGGTCGCAGGCAAAGGCGATGCGCGGATCGAGGCGCTGCGTCTCGCCGAGATCTTTCGCGCCAATGTCGTGGACAGCACGCTGGAAAGTTTTGTGTTCGAGATGACCGGCACACCGGAAAAGATCGACGCCTTTGCCGATCTGATGCGGCCTTTGGGCCTGCGCGAGATTGCGCGGACTGGCGTGGCCGCCCTGTCACGCGGCGCCTGAGACTTCACGGCTGCGCGACATTGCCGCGCAGCCCATTTCCCAAGCGGTAAATCTGGCCTATACCCAAGGCAACAGGGAGCCGGACATGATTACAGAACTTGGGCATTTTACGCTGGTGTTGGCCTTTATGGTCGCCGTTCTGCAAACGGTCTTGCCGCTTTGGGGGGCGTATCGGCGTGATGCGCGGCTGATGGCGGTGGCTGATCCCGCTGCAATCATTCAGTTCATCCTGATTGCTGCTTCGTTTGCGTCGCTGACTTATGCTTTTGTCGGCTCGGACTTTTCGCTGAAACTGGTGGTCGAGAATTCGCATACAGCCAAGCCTTTGCTGTATAAATTCGCAGGCGTCTGGGGCAATCACGAAGGCTCGCTTTTGCTTTGGGTGCTGATCCTGTCGGGTTTTGGCGCCTGTGCGGTCTGGTTTGGCGGTAATCTGCCAGCCACCTTGAAGGCGCGGGTCTTGGGGGTGCAAGGGTCGATCGGCGTGGCCTTTATGGCGTTTATGTTGCTGACCTCGAACCCGTTCTTGCGCCTTGAAGTGCCGCCGATGAATGGCAACGATCTCAATCCGCTGCTGCAAGACCCCGGCCTCGCCTTCCATCCGCCGTTCTTGTATCTGGGCTATGTCGGTCTTTCGATGAGCTTTTCCTTCGCCATTGCAGCCCTGCTGGAAGGGCGGATCGATGCAGCTTGGGGGCGTTGGGTGCGGCCTTGGACATTGGCTGCATGGATCTTTTTGACCATCGGCATCGCCCTTGGGTCTTGGTGGGCTTATTACGAACTTGGCTGGGGGGGCTTCTGGTTCTGGGATCCGGTCGAGAACGCGTCCTTCATGCCTTGGCTGATTGCTGCAGCCTTGCTGCACTCGGCCATCGTGGTCGAAAAGCGCGAGAGCCTGAAAGCCTGGACAATCCTGCTGGCAATTCTGGCCTTTGGCTTTTCGCTGACCGGCACCTTTATCGTGCG
>JAHEBX010000042.1 GCA_024642045.1 Pseudorhodobacter sp.
ACAGATCTACGATCCGGCGCCAGTAGATCAGCGTCACGGCAAGGATCGCCCCGGCCTGAATAACGATGTTATACATATCCGACCGCGCGCCAACCCAGTATTCCGCCAAGAGCAAATGGCCCGTGCTGGAAATCGGCAGAAACTCTGTGACGCCTTCGATCACGCCCAGGAGAACATCAACAAGATAGGTCACGGTCTGTCCTTTGGGTCAGAGGGTCGGGCGCGGCAAAGCCTAAATCTTTTTGAGGTTCTTGGCCGAATTCTTAATCGCGGCATATTGGCCCGAGGGGCGATAGCGCCAGACATATTCGGGAATCACCGCGGCGAAATCAGTAGCCTTTATTCCCAGATCGGCAAGCGTCTTGGTGCCTTCAGAAACCACAGAATCAGACTTCAGGCTGACAACCTGATCGCGCGTGACGATCCGGTTGGTGAACAAACCGCCCGTGCAGAACGAGGCAAAGTCCAGCACAGTTGCAATCGCCCGGCCTGCAACGAACGGCAGGTTCATCACAATGCGTCGCCGCTGGATCGCCGTAAGCAGATCACCAATGATATCGCGCAGGGTTTTCACATCTGGCCCGCCAAGCTCGTAAACACCGCTCGCCTCGCCCATGATGCCCTGGGTTGCCGCAGCGGCGACATCATCGACATAGACGGGCTGGAATTTGGTGTTCGCCCCAACCAGCGGCAGGATCGGCCCCATGACCGCCATCGCCGCAAAGCGGTTAAAGAATCCGTCTTCGTTGCCGAAAATGACCGAAGGCCGCAGGATCATCGCGCCTGGAAAGGCGGCCAGAACAGCCGCTTCGCCTTCGCCTTTCGATTGCGCATAAAGGCTGGCACCGTTCACATCCGCCCCGATGGCGGACAGATGCACAAGCCTTGCCACCCCACCCTCGGCCGCGATGCGCGCGATCCGGCCCGCGCCTTCAGCCTGGACCGCCTCGAAATTATTCTTGCCGCCGCGATCAAAGGTGCCAACGCAGTTCACAACCGCATCCGCCCCCGACATCGCAGCGCGCACCGAGTTGTCATCGCGGATGTTGCAGAACACCGGCTCGACCTGGCCCACAGCGCCGTAGGATTTTACAAACAAGGCTTCATTCGGACGGCGGCAGGCAACCCGCACGCGCCAGCCCGCTTTGGCCATACGTCGCGCAATATAGCGACCTACGAAACCTGAACCGCCGTAGATCGTGACAAGCTTGTTCATTGGAAACCCTTTTTGGCAGGCGAAAGATGACTTTGACTGAATAATCCGCATGGGCCGAGGCGGCAAGTGCAATCGGCCCCCTTCTGTTGCGGCGAATTTTCGCAAATTCCGGCATCCGACCCGTTGACTCCCCCATGCGGCTTGGCTACATCGCCCCCACGACACCTGCCCTGGTGGCGGAATTGGTAGACGCGCTGGTTTCAGGTACCAGTGTTGCAAGACGTGGAGGTTCGAGTCCTCTCCTGGGCACCAAGTCGCTCTAAACGCCAGGAAACGCAAGTTTCCTGGCGTTTTGCGTTTTCGGCCGCCGCGGTGCAGCACTTTTTTCGTTGCAGGTCATGTTAAGTTGACCACTGCGCCCCAGGGGGCTAATTCCGAGGCAATCAACAATGAACGGAAACATCTCGTGGCGATCCACCTCTACCAGAATGACCTGCCCGACGGGCTTGACCTTGGCAAAGTCGTGGCCATCGATACCGAGACGATGGGACTTAACCCCATGCGCGACCGGCTTTGCCTTGTGCAATTGTCGTCCGGGGATGGTCATGCGCATCTCGTGCAGATTGCCAAAGGCCAGACCAGCGCGCCAAACCTGACCCGTCTTTTGACCGACCCCGCGGTCACCAAGCTGTTCCATTTCGGCCGTTTCGACATTGCCGCGATGCAAAAGGCGTTCGGCGTGACCACGGCACCGGTTTGGTGCACCAAGATTGCCGGCAAACTGGTGCGCACCTTTACCGATCGGCATGGACTGAAAAACCTGTTGGTTGAACTGGTCGGCGTGGATGTGTCCAAACAGCAGCAAACCTCGGATTGGGGCTCGACCGTGCTGACCGAGGCGCAAAAGGAATATGCCGCGTCCGATGTGCTCTATCTGCACAAACTGAAATCGGCGCTGGAAGCGATCCTGATCCGCGAAGACCGGCTCGATCTGGCACAACGTTGCTTTGAGTTCCTGCCTACCCGTGCGGAACTGGACCTCTTGGGGTGGGATGAACCGAATGACCTCTTCCACCACTGACAGCGCCTTTCTGGCCGTTGGCCGTCGCGTGATCCGTCGCGAGGCAGAGGCCCTGACGCTGTTGGCCGACGGGCTCGACGCCAGTTTCGTTCAGGCTGCGGACCTGATCATGCAGGCGTCGGGACGCATCATCGTTTCGGGCATGGGCAAATCGGGCCATGTGGCGCGCAAGATCGCCTCGACCTTTGCCAGCACAGGCACGCCTGCGCATTTCGTCCACCCCGCCGAGGCGAGCCACGGCGATCTGGGTATGCTGACCAAGGGCGACGTTGCGCTGGTGCTGTCGAACTCGGGCGAAACCGCCGAGCTCGCCGATATCGTCGGCCATACCCGGCGCTTTGGCATCCCGTTGATTGCGGTTGCCAGCAAGCGCGAAAGCACGCTGGTGCGTCAGGCCGATGTGGCGATTGTGCTGCCCGAGGCGCCCGAGGCCTGCGAGTCGGGCGTTGTGCCCACGACGTCGACCACGATGACGCTGGCGCTGGGCGATGCTTTGGCAATCGCCTTGATGGAGCATCGCGCCTTTACCCCCGAGCATTTTCGCATGTTCCATCCCGGCGGCAAACTGGGGGCCAAACTGCTTCGGGTGCGCGATCTGATGCATCGCGATTTGCCGCTTGTGGCCAAAGACTGCCCGATGTCAGAGGCGCTGCTGATGATCAGCCAAAAGGGCTTTGGCGTGGTCGGCGTGATCGAGGCTGACAAGTTGATCGGGATCATCACCGACGGCGATTTGCGCAGGCATATGCAGGGGCTGCTGTCTTTTTCAGCGGGTGATGTGATGACGCGACACCCGCGCAGCATTGCGCCCGGCGCCCTTGCCGGGGTGGCATTGGCCATGATGAACGATGGCAAAATCACTTGCCTGTTTGTCGTCGACCCTGAACAGCCGGGCGAACCGCTTGGCATCGTGCATGTGCATGATTGCCTTCGCGCCGGGGTCATCTGATGGCGCGCGCGTCCAACAGCAATATGCACACGCGGGTGGTGAATATCCTCAAGCTGGTCTTGCCCTTGATCGCGCTTGTCATGCTGTCGACGCTGTTCCTGATTTCGCGCAAGATCGATCCCGAAGATGCAATTCCCTATGCGACGGTTGATGTTGCGGATCGCTTGAATGATCCCAAGATGACCAATGCAGGCTTTGCCGGAATGACCAAAGACGGCGCGTCGATTGCGCTGACGGCAGCCGAGGCCAAGCCGACCAGCGATGGCGGGGCGATGCAGCAGGTTATGGCGACGCTGACCACGCCAAACGGGTCAGAGACACACATGTCGGCGGCGACTGTGATACTGAACGCGCCAAAGAACCTGTTGGAACTCGGCGGCGGGGCCAAGCTCGACTCTTCGGGCGGCTATCATGTGACCACCGAGGGGTTGCAGATGGCCACCGACCAGACCCATGTAGAAAGCACGGGGCCCATTGCCGCGACAGGCCCGATCGGTGATTTGAACGCCGACAAAATGGTGCTGTCGCAGGCCCAGCCAGAGGGGCCCTATCTTCTGGTTTTCAAAGGCGCGGTTAGACTGATATACATGCCGCAAGCACCACAGGATAAATGATGTTGATAAAGGTCTGGTCCCAAGCTGCAGCCGTCGCCATTTTCCTGTCGGGCAGCGCCTTTGCGCAATCTACAAGCGTGACCTTTGACGGGTTGAAGGCCGATGCCTCCTTGCCGATAGAACTTACCTCTGACACGCTCGCGATCAATCAGGCCGATGGCAGCGCGGTCTTTACCGGCAATGCGATTGTCAAACAGGGCGTGTTGAAGCTGTCGGCCACCACGTTGCGCGCGGAATACTCCGAAGCGAACAAGACCATCGAAACGATTACCGCGACGGGCAACGTCCTGTTGGTCAATGAAACCGATGCAGTTCAGGCCGATACCGCCGTGTATACCGTGGGCAGTTCACAAGTTGTGCTGACCGGAAATGTGCTGATGACGCAGGGAGCCGCCGCGATTGCTGCGCAGAAAATGGTGATCGACCTTAAGTCTGGCACGGGGCAGATGGAAGGCCGTGTCACAACGACCTTTGTGCCTGGAAAGAAAAAGTGATGTTTGATCAGGACGTTGCGATTGGCATCAGTGGTCTTTCGATCAAGCACATTCGCAAAAGCTACAAGCGTCGCACGGTTATTCGCGACGTCTCGCTTGACCTGCATCGTGGCGAAGTTGTCGCGCTGTTGGGCCCGAACGGCTGCGGTAAGACCACGACCTTTTACACCATTGCCGGTCTGGTGACGCCGGAAAGCGGGCAGGTGTTCATCGACGGTCAGGATGTGACCGCGCTGCCGATGTATCGCCGTGCCCGGTTGGGGATCGGCTATTTGCCGCAAGAGGTTTCAATCTTTCGCGGTCTGTCTGTCGAGGACAACATTCTCGCCGTGTTGGAAATCCGCGAACCGGACCACCATCGCCGCCGTGAACGGCTGGAAGAATTGCTCAGCGAATTTTCGATGACGCACTTGCGCCGCGCGCCCGCGCTGGCGTTGTCAGGTGGCGAGCGGCGGCGAGTCGAGATTGCGCGTTGCCTTGCCGCCGATCCGAAATATCTGTTGCTCGATGAACCCTTTGCCGGGGTTGACCCGATCGCAGTGGGGGAAATCCGCCATCTGGTCCACGACCTCAAATCGCGCGGCATCGGTGTGCTGATCACCGATCATAATGTGCGCGAAACGTTGGAAATCGTGGACCGCGCCTATATCCTGCACGACGGTGTGGTGCTCAAGACCGGCACCACCGCCGAGATTGTTGATGACGAAATCGTGCGCCGGGTCTATTTGGGCGAAAATTTCCGGATCAGTTGACGCAATCTTGTCACCGCAGTTGACAAGTGCCCTCGCGCATCCCCAAATGTAAAGGATGCGAGACTTTTGCGCCTTGCCATTTCAGACCCAAGCGGCCACCCCTTGGCCCCGCGGCTTGTGGCAATTTGCCTCGCTAACTCTCTATAAATTAAAACGAGTCAACCTTTCCGTGTATTGCGGAAGAATGTGACCTTACGCGCAAAAGGAGGCAACATGCGCTACCAGATCAGTGGAAAACACATCGACATCGGTGAAGCACTTCAGACTCACGTGAAGGCCGAACTTGGTGAAGTCGTGGAAAAATACGCGCAACGCCCGACGGATGCGATCGTGATCTTTTCCAAGGCAGCGCATGAATATGTTTGCGAATCCGTTGTCCATCTTTCCACCGGCCTGAGCGCCTCTGCAAAGGGTCATTCGACCGAAATTTACGCTGCCTTCGAATCCTGCCGTGAAAAGATGGACAAACAGCTGCGTCGCTACAAACGGCGGATCCGCAACCATCACAGCAATCGGCCACAGCCTGTTGAGTTCGGCGCCGGTGCGTCCTATATCATCGCTCCAAGCGAAGAACCGGAGGACGACGACAGCGCAAGCATTGAACCGATCATCATTGCCGAGATGGAAACCAAGATTCCGTCGATCACGGTAGGTGAGGCCGTCATGCAGTTGGAGCTGTCCAGCCAGAAGTTTCTGGTTTTTCGTAACGAAGGTCATACGGGCGTAAATGTTGTCTATCGTCGCGATGACGGCAACATCGGCTGGATAGACCCGCGCAACGCTAAATAGTGAAGGCCCCAATGGGGTAGAGAACGTCGGATGGATCTATCGAAACTGCTTGTTCCTGAAGCCGTAAAGGTTTTTGGGCAACTGCCGAGCAAGAAGCGCCTTTTCCAGGAATTGGGCGAGGTCGTCTCTCAAGCCTATGGGCTGAGTTCAGCCTATGTGTTCGACGGGTTGCAGGAACGCGAAAGTCTGGGTCCAACCGGCGTGGGGAACGGTATCGCGCTTCCCCATGCGCGACTGGAAGACATCGAGCGTATCTATGGAGTGTTTATCCGTCTGGAAAAGCCGCTGGATTATGAAAGCGTCGATCGTCAGCCGGTAGACCTGATTTTCGGCCTGTTCGCGCCCAAAGATTCGGGCGTTGATCATCTTAAGGCGCTGGCGTTGGTATCGCGCACGATGCGTGACAGCAACGTCTGCACCAAGCTGCGCGCCAACGTGGATGCGAACAAGCTCTACGCCATCCTGACCGAAGCACGCGCGCCACAGGTCGCGGCCTGACATCGGACGCTTATCGCCAGGGTTTGAACCCGAGGCCCTGATAGTCGCGCAGATAGGCCTCTTGCGCGGCGGTTTCCATGTCATCGCCATAGATCGACTCAAGGCTGAACGGCCCGTTGAGGGTGATTTTTGGCGGCGGTGACAAAGCAATGCCCGCCTCACGGGTCAAAAACCCAAGTCCTTCGGCAAGCCGGTCTTCGCGGATAATCAGATCGGGGCTTTGCACCTGCGAAAACCCATGAAGAAGCGCGGTTTGCGTCGCAAAGGCCGGTAGGATCCGCAGCTCTGTTCGGCCCGTCAGCATGTATTTTGTCAGCTCCAGAAACACCATCAGACCGTGACGAAACTCTTCCGCGGTCTCGAACCCCTTGCCTTTGGGTGGCAGGATAAATTTGTGGACCCGTTTTAGATAGGGCCGCAGTTCCGGCATGAAGTCGCGATTGAGCAGGTCACAATAGGCCGAATAGGCCCGCGCCAGTGGATGGCGCACCACGGTAAAGCTGCGCTGGCCGGGATGTGCCGCCTTCCATTTGCGCAGGGAATTGCGGTCGAAATCCTGCACCAGCTCGCCATAGGTGTGCAGCCATTTCTTGATCGGCGACTCGGGGGCCGCCTTGATCGGCATGAACAGCAACGGCGCGCCTTTTGCGGCCACATATTGCGGCACCATTCCCTGACGCCGGGGCTCGAAATTTGGCGCAAGGCTCTGGTTAAACCAATCCACCGTCGCAAGACCCTGACGCATCTCTTCAGGGTTAGAGACCTTTTCCTCGATCGCTTCGGGGTTCTGCTTTTTGAATCGGAAATCAAGTGTCTTGAGCCGAGATTCCACCCCCAGAAACGCCGCCAGACCGTTCAGCACGTCCAGATCGCGTACATCTTCATAGTCGATGTAAAACGCGGTTTGGCCGGTGACCTGCAAGCGGTTGACGATCCGGTTCTGAAACTGGTGCAGCGCGTCGATCCGCTCGTTGAACTCTGCCAGATCAAAGTGGGGTCGCACCGTTTTCAAATGCTTGGTATTGGCCAGCCACCATTGATCACTTTCTTTGGCGATTTTCCAGCTGATGAAACTTTCCAGCTGGTTGCGGGTCAGAATGATCTTGGCGCAATCGCGGTCCTGCATGACGATGTCAAACACCCGCGGGTCGTGGTCAGAAAAATAGCGAAAGCCCGAAAGCCCTTGGGTCTGTGCGCGCATCGCCTGCAGAAATCCGCCGGGATTGGCATCGCGGCCTGCCATATCGATGCCGAACATCTCTTGCTTGCCTTCGCCGCCGATCAGATAGGGGTTGAACGCTTCACCGTGGCAGGTGACGCCATCAAGGCAATTCAGGTTGGCTTCCAGAAAATTGGACCCTGTTCGCATTTCAGCGAATACGACGAACGAGGTAAATTTTGTCACACTACTTCACCAGATAGGGGCGGCCGCGCCGGGCTGTCGAAGGGCGTGGGTCGTCGCCCGTTGGAAAATCGCCCATCAGCACGGGCTGCATGCCTTGATTGCGCAGGTTCTGCAGGAACTGGCCGAATCCGGTCAAATCGGCAAGCCGCGGCGCTTCGGTCAGGCGGCGCATCGCGCGCGGGCTGATTTCGTCAACGATGTTTTGCAAAGGCTCCATCGGGTTTTCCACAAACTCTGCCAGCGACCAGATACGCACGCGCGCCTTGACCCAAGGTTTGCGCAGCTCACTCAGGAATTGCGCCTCGATCTTTTGCAGGTTGGCGGCCTCTTTGCGAATGTCGGAAAAATTGCGATTGGAATGGAACAGGGGAATCGCCCAAGCCCCTGAGATCACAGAAATCTGCGCATTCGGGTCACCTGCGATAAAATAGTTGATCGACTGGATATCCTGCGGGCCGAACTGAAAGCACTGCCTCTCGCCGCGGGTGTTCCAGATCAGGTTGGTGATAAAGCTGGTCGGATTATAGTCACGAGTCGCGGCACTGTCGGGAATAGCGCCGTTATAGATTTTCTCGGCGCCAGCAAACTCAACCTTATCCGGCGCGAAAAGATGCCCGTGCACCCGCGTTCCCGTCGCTTTGCCCAGCCACACTTCAAAGTTTTCAAACAGATCGGAAAAACCCTCGAACACCGAATAAGGCGCGGCCGTGCGGCCGTTTTCCCAATTCTCGTTTGGGTGGCGCGACTGCATGTAAAGGCCGGCGCGCCCCTTGGTCCGCCGTTCGACCGCCTTTGCAAACAGCCGGTCGATCTTTCCCGGGTTGGGCTCGGCAATGGCCAAAGCACTGGCTTCGTCGCCCAGAAAGTTCGTGTAGAGCCGCTCGGCATGCGGCCAGATCTTGCGCGCGACAAAGCAATCCGAGCGGCGCAAAAGCTGCAAATGATCGTCGTAAAAGATGTGTGGCTTGCCCTGAAAATCGAACTTGGACAGCGTCAAAGACCGGCTTTCCACATTGGATGAAACTTGCCGCACCATTGTCTGGAAATAGCTTTCATCCGGAATCCAGACACGACGAAAGTAGGCGTCGATTTCTTCGCGTTCGGGGTTTTCCAGAATAGCGCTCAGCGTTTGGCGGGTCAGGCACCACCACTGGCTGCCCAGATGCGGCACGATGCCCTTGGGAATCTGCCGCCGGAAACCAAGACGCCGCTGCAGCCGCACATAGCCGTCAAACAGCCTGCGCTGTTTGCGCCAGCTGAATGGGAACCGCAGCGTAAAGCGTTCCAGATCCAGCCCGCCGATTGTCCAGCCAACGTCCTCGGTGGTTACGGATTCGATAAAATCAGTGCGCGGTCGTTCGTTCAGATAGGCGATAAGCTCGCTCACCGGTCGCAGCGGCAGGCAAGAGCCCGACGCCAGATAGACGTGGCGCACCGCAGGAAAGTCCTTCAGCATGATGGTGGCGGCTTCTTGTGTCGCGGCGACGATGCCCCAGGTTCCCCATTCGCAGCTGTGCCTGCCGCAATAGCGGATATTCGCCAAATCAGCCAAAGCCTGAACCAAACCGTCATATTCCGAACGGCTCACCCGACGATCAACGTGGATCACAACCGGGCAATCGCGTGTGGACCAGTGGCGCGCCACCTCTGCGGCGCGGTCCAGCGCGGTATGGCACAGCATGACAAACCCGATCGTCATGCCCAGTTGCCTTTCGACATTAGTCCCAGAATCTCAAGCTGGCGCCAGTTGATGTATTTCTCGCTCCACTTGCACCACAGATCGGGTTGCGTGCTGATGCCGGCGCGATAGGCGCGGTATTCGTGGCTGTTTGCGTAGTGCTGACGCCGCTCCATTTCTTCTTCGGCCTTGTGCGCGAACGTATCCAGGAACTTTGCATGCAACAGACAGCCCGAGGCCTTTTCCCCGCCCCATTCGTCATAGGTGAGATTCAAGCCGCGTGGCAGCAGCATATGGGTCGAGCTGACATAGGTGTAATCGCGGTCCCACTTCACCAGCGGGATCTTGTTCAGCGCGGGGGCCCGTTCGGGCAGATCCTGAAAGAACATCCGCATGCGCGGGCCGCCCTGTATCCACAGGTTTCCAAACTTGTGGTTGCGCTGAATGACATAGTTGCCGCTATCAAAATAGGGCGCGATCTCGAACGGATCCTGCCCCTCCTGGTAGGGCGTAATGTCAAACGGACCCTTGGGATACATGTCGAGCAACATCGCCGAAAACGACTTGATCGAGCTGGCATCCAGCCAATCGGTCAATGCCCGCAGCGGCCGCGTATCTGAGAAGGGGTAGACAAAGAATTCATCCGGATCGACGACCAGCGACCAATGGCCATGGGCATATTTGGACTGAAGCCAATTCAGCCAATCCACCCCAAAGCGCGAGCGTTTATAGCTGTGCTTGCTGGACCAGAGCGACACATCAGGCTGGGCCGCAAGGTATTCGCGGCTGCCGTCGTTGCTGTCATTGTCCACGATCAGGAAATGGTTGACGCCAAGCGAGCGGTAATAGTTCAGAAAGAACGGCAGACGGACCCGTTCATTCCGCAGCGTCGAAAACAAAAGGATATCATCGGGCTTGATCAGTTTGCTGCGATTGGCAACTTTCGACAGTTCCCGCCGTTTGCGGAACGCCCGAATGCGCCAACGCTTACGCGCCAAACGCAGCATATATTGAGACAAAATGCCCAATGCCTACCTTTTCACCCTTATCCAGCCTCTATCCTTAGGACAGCAAGGTAAACACTTGGTTGAAATGATCCGCCCATGCAGGTGGAGTCACGACAGGTCTGTGTTTTTGGTCTTGCGCCGTCAGTCGGGCTATTGTTTCCAGCCAAGAATAGCTGGCCTCGGGCGCAAGGTAAACGGCGGAGTGTGACAGCAGCTCTTTAAATACAGGCAGATCCGAAAGGACAACCGGTGTGCCCAGTGCCGCTGCCTCAAGAGCGGGGATGCCGAAGCCTTCGGCAAAGCTGGGAAACAGCAGCGCGCGCGCCCCTAGCAGCAGGGTTGTGACCTCGCCATCGCCGAGGCCAGTCATCACTTTGATCGGCCCCGCAGCGGGAAGCGCGTCAAGCCGTGCAAGCAATTCCGCATCCGCCCAGCCACGTGCGCCCACGATGTAAAGCTCTGGCACAGGTTCGGGCAATTGTGACCAGACGTGCAGCAAAAGCGCGTGGTTCTTGCGCGGCTCAATCGTGCCAAGGCTTACAAAATAAGGGGGTTTCGGGGCGAAAGACAAAGGCGAAGCTGGCGCCAGTGTCACCCCAAGATGGGCAACCAGCCCCGCAGGCACGCGACCAAGGCGGGCAAAATGCGCCTCGGTGCGCTGACGGGCATCCTGTGTTGTGTGTATGACCAGATCGGCATGCTGTGACACCGCTGCAATCTTGCGGGTAAATCCCTTGATTGTATCGGCGCGACAAAACTCGGGATGGTCCAGTGGGATGGTGTCATGGATCAGCACGACAGTCGAGCGGACGACCTGACTCAGCTCAGCCAACGTTACCTCATCCAGATTGGCATGGCCGACGTTGAAATAGTGGCAGCCCTCGGGCACATTGGCCCGCAGCATCTTGTGCAGCCGGCTCCGCGTGGATCTTGCAATGGCCAGCCTGCGAAGCCCGGTCTCAGCCCGCGCGCGCTTTGGGTCTTTGCGCCAGGCGATGCGGCTTGCAAGGTCGGCGCACGACAGATCAACCCGCTGATCGCGCAGCGCAATCAGGCCCTTGCGATCCAGCAGCAAAAACCCGATCGAACTGCGCACCAGCCCAAAAGCGGCCACGGGGCGGCGCAAGATTTCGGTCAGATAAGCCTGCTCGACCCGGTCGATTCCCGTAAGCGGGCCCTTGCCCAAACGCGAGGCAAGCCGAGACAGATCAAGCAGCAGGGCTTTCGCCACGGGTGTTATTGAGCAGCCTGTTGCAGGGCAAGAAGGTCTGTCAGATAGGCACCAAATTCTTCGCGCAAGTCAGGGCGCGCCAGACCAAAGGCAACCGTGGCCTGCAAGAATCCCGCCTTAGAGCCGCAGTCATAGCGCTGACCACGGAAGCGATAGCCATAGACATTGCCAGACTTGGTTTCTTCGGCAATCGCATCCGTCAGCTGGATTTCGCCGCCCGCGCCTTGTTTGAGCTTGTTCAGGTTCGTCAAGATCTTTGGCGTGAGGATGTAGCGCCCGATCACAGCCAGATTTGACGGTGCCTCACCAGCTTTGGGCTTTTCAACCATTCCCTTGGCGCGAATGATCGAACCCAGATCTTCGTCAATATCCAGAACGCCATAGGCCGAAGCCTTGTCGGCAGACACTTCCATTGCGGCAACCATATTGCCACCGGTCTGCTCATAAGCCTCGACCATCTGTTGCAGGCATGGCTTTTCGGCCGCGATCACGTCATCGGGCAGCAAGACGGCAAAGGGTTCGTCGCCAATCAGGCGACGTGCGCACCACACCGCATGGCCCAGACCCATCGGGCGGTTCTGACGCAAATAGGCGATAGCCCCGGAATCCATGTTGGTTTCCTTAAGGATCTCCAGCAAACCCTCCTTGCCGGCTTTGCGCAGGGTGCTTTCCAGTTCGGGCGAATGATCGAAATAGTCCTCAAGCGCGGATTTCCCGCGCGAGGTCACAAAGATGAACTCCTTGATCCCGGCCGCACGGGCCTCGTCGATGGCATATTGAATCAACGGGCGATCGACCAAAGTCATGATCTCTTTTGGAATCGATTTGGTCGCCGGCAAGAATCGCGTTCCCATCCCAGCCACTGGAAACACCGCTTTTGTAATCTTTTTGATCTTCATCTGCCTCTTGCCTTCGCTCGATCAACGTTCACTCTAGAGCAACAATGCCCTTAGCTATCACCTATTACGCCGCAATTTGTCATTATTTGGGCGACAATCAGCCTCTTGGCAGCATAATGCCGAGGATTTTGATACCAAGGGGAAAATCACTACATCTCCCTCAAAAATTAACGCTTGCGCTATTCAATCGGTCGATGACCGGCGATGCGGCGCATTTCGTCTGAAATCCTAGCATGGAATCCTTTAAGTTGTAACCACGCGCCATCGCGTTCGCTTTTTCCGAACACCCCTCCGGTCTGCAGCCAGAATCCCTCTGGCTGATATGCGACACGATGAGGACGTGCTGTTGGTGACAGGCAGATGACAGTGACGATGGCCGGATCAACATTCTTGCGAGCCTTTGCCAAAAGGGCACGCTTTTGCCAGAACCTTCCAGCCAAGACCTGACCGCGCGCTGGGCCAAGGCTGGCAAGGCGCAGGAAGGTCGTTTGTCCATCGGCCAAGGGCGGCAACGGCGGCAGATGGGCGTGCCGGCCCGCGCTCCACCCTTCTTGCAAAGAGCGCAGCAGGTTCTTGCCCCGGCCTTCGTCCAAACGGCCCGCGCGACAGTGCGCTTGAATCCGCGCAACCTCGCGCCGTTCAAGCCGGTCGAACGCAGCGGCGAAATCCGTATCGGGGCTATGGCGCCGCAGAAAGATCGCTGTGCTTGCCGCGATGTCGAACAGGCTCAATGGCACACGATTGGCCGCCCGCCGCGCGCTTGCCAGATAGCCGTGGTGCACCTGAGCGTCCGGCACAATCGCGGTTGGGCCCAGCGCCGCAAGGCGCAAGTTCACGTCCGCCTCATCAAGGTAGAACCTGAACGCGGGGTCAAACCCGCCGATCCTGCGCAGCGCTGCGGCGCGAAACGCGCAATTCGTGCCCTGTGTCTTGACCGCGCGCTGCGGACTGCCCTGGATCACTGTGGTTTCCGTGATGTTCAGATCATGGTCCGCCCCCAGGGCATCGACCTCACAGGCGCGCCACTGATACGACATGCCATTGCGCCCACGGACAAATCCGGTCGAGGCGCAGAGCGACAGATCAGCAAAGGGCGCGACCAGACGCGACAGCCAGCTTGGCTCGGCCACGGCATCGTCGTCGATAAAAGCCACAACTTGACCAGACGCCAACCCAAGGCCCAGATTGCGCGCGGCACTGATGTTTGCCTCGTCAAAGGCTTGGACCTTGATCGGCAGCGACAGGGCCTGCACGTCGTGTGCGGCGGCCGGATCGGCCACCACGATCAGCTCGAACGCCTGATGGTCCTGCTGGCAAAGCGCGCGGATGCAGCGCTGAAGGGCCGCGGGCCGATGGCGACTGACGACGATCACGCTGACCGCAGCTTGGTTCATCCTGCCCTGGCCAGGATCGCTTCGATAAGTGCCACGTCGCTTGGGTTGTTCAGCTCCCAGAACTGTCGACCCTTTGCGGCGACTTCGGTGCACAGCACGCGCAAGCCGTTTTCAAGAAACCGCAGCTGCTCCAGCCCTTCGAGCCGTTCCAGCGGGCCCGACGGCAAGTTGGGATAGCTGGCCAGCGCTGCGGGTCGATAGGCATAGACGCCGACATGGTGAAACACCGGGGTTGGGGCGTCGTCAGCATAGCCGGTCGGTGTAAAGGGGATGACTTCCTTGGAAAAGTAGAGCCCGCGCATCGCCGCATCAAAAACAGCGGTGGTGCCGCCAACGCGCCCGGCCCGCCTGTCGGCCCGCAAACTTTCAAGTGTGCGCCCGTCGCAGCGCAGAACCGGGGTTGCAACATCCGCCTTCACATTCGCTCGCAGATCAGCGACCAGCGCGTCGATAAACCATTCGGGGGTCAATGGTGCATCACCTTGCAGGTTCACGATCACCTCAAAACCCGGCAGCTTTTGCACCACCTCGGCGCAGCGCTCGGTTCCGTTCTGCGCTTGGTCCGAGGTCATCACCACCTCAGCCCCAAAGCCCTCGCAATGCGCACGGATACGCTCGTCATCTGTTGCCACGACCACGCGGCTTGCTGAAGTGACGCGCTGGGCTGCGTCCCACGATCGTCTTATCAACGTCTTTTCCCCGTCCGGTCCGCGCAGCGTCACCAGGGGCTTGCCCGGATAACGACTGCTGGCATACCGCGCCGGAATGACGATCAGGACGCTCATTTCTGCAACTGCACTCCGGGCGCATAGGCGATGAAGAACGGGTTGTCCCAGCCAGATTTCCCGTAGGCCAGCGTGGTATGATCATCAAAGCGCACCACATGCCCGCCCGCACCGCGCAAAACGGCGTCTCCGGCGGCGGTATCCCATTCCATCGTGCGCCCCAGCCTTGGGTAGAGATCCGCCTCGCCGGTTGCCAGCAGACAGAATTTCAGGCTGGATCCGGCGCTGGTCATGTCCTTGACATGATACTTGGCGATATAGGCGTCTGTGGCGGCATCGCGATGCGATTTCGAGGCGACGACCATCAGCGCGCCATTGTCCGGCTTGGAAACGCCGATCCGGGTCAGCGGTCCGGCAACGGCCTTGTCAAACGCCCCGGTCTCTTCGACCGTGGTCCCGTCGGCCAGAGTATAGAACAGCCGCCCCTTGGCAGGCGCATAAACCACGCCGCGCAAGGGCACGCCGTTTTCCACATAGGCGATGTTGACGGTGAAATCCCCGCGCCGCTGCACGAATTCCTTGGTGCCATCCAGAGGGTCGACGATCAGAAATGTGCTGGCCTGCAGGCTGTGGCTGTCGGCTTGCTCCTCGGTGATCAGGGTCACCTCGGGAAAGGCCGCACGCAGGCCGGACGAGATGATTGCGTCCGCCGCTTCGTCCGCCTCAGTCACCGGGCTTGCGTCGGATTTTGATTTCACCTCAAAGTCGGGACCCTCATAGATTTCCATGATCTTGTCCCCCGCCTCGAGCGCAAGACGGCGGATCACCGGGATCAGCGTATCGAAATTCATACTTTCTCCTGTCGGCGTTGGGCTAGAGGGCGCCATGCAACCGCCGCCTTGTTGATTAATATCTTTGTTGCTCTTATCCTGTTTTCGAAAGGGAACAGCAAGATTTCCCGGATACAAAGGGCAATGCCCCTTTTCTGAGGTGAGTGCAGATGTTTCGGCCCGCAGTCAAGAAGACCCCATTCGCAACGACCCTTGCGCTGCTGGAGCTGATTTTTCACTCCGCAGTGCGGTCTGTCCGCAAATCCCATGGAAATGCCGTCATCGGGCTGTTGATGAGCATCGTCCAGTCGCTGGTCATGGTTGGCGTGATGATTGCGATGTTCAACATCCTTGGGATGAGGGGCGCTGCGGTGCGGGGCGACTTTGTCTTGTACATCATGTCAGGCGTGTTCAACTTCGCCACACATTCCAAGGCCTTAAGCGCGGTTTCGCGCTCTGACGGGCCAACCTCCGCGATGATGAAGCATTCGCCGATGAATACGATTGTCGCAATCGCATCCTCGGCGCTTGGCGCGCTTTATCTGCAAACGCTGTCGGCCATGTGTATCTTGTTCTTCTACCATACCCTCTTCACGCCGATCGAGATTTACGATCCGGTCGGCGTGCTGGGCATGTACATGCTGTCCTGGGCCTCGGGGATCGGCGTAGGTATGATCCTCAAGGCCGCGACGCCCTGGGCCCCGGACTTTTTCAGCATCGTCACCTCGCTTTATGCGCGGGCGAACATGATCTTTTCGGGCAAGATGTTCCTTGCGAACTCGCTGTCGGAACACATGCTGCGGCTTTACACATGGAATCCGCTGTTTCACTCGATTGATCAGACGCGCGGCTATATGTTCGAGAATTATCATCCCCATAACAGCTCGCTCAGCTATCCAATCATCGTCACCTGCGTCCTCTTCGTGATTGGCCTGATGGCTGAGAACTTTACCCGCAAGCACGCCTCAGCCAGCTGGGGCGCGCGGCGCTGACCGCCGTGCCGGAACCTCGACCGTCGACGGCCTGGCGGCTTTGGCATGGCAGGTCGGCGCAAAACGGTGAACCGATCACATTTTCCGCAACTTCTGGTGCTGATAACCGCGCGGCACCGCTTGCAGCGCCAAATTCACCTCCCTATATACCTGCAGAAGCCGGTGACAGGCACACGCGTGTTACCGTGTCTCATGGGATCGGGACGAGATGCCTTAACGGGTTTCGTCTCACAACATCGCCGAATGAAAGGGACCACTCATGGCTAAAGTCATTGGTATTGACCTCGGGACGACCAACTCTTGCGTTGCCATCATGGACGGCTCGCAGCCCCGGATCATCGAAAATGCGGAAGGCGCGCGTACCACGCCTTCAATCGTTGCTTACACTGAAACCGAACGTCTGGTTGGCCAGGCCGCCAAGCGGCAGGCAGTGACCAACGCCACCAACACCGTCTTTGCGGTCAAGCGTTTGATCGGTCGTCGTCATGATGATCCGGTGATCCTCAAAGATCAAAAGAACATGCCGTACAAGATCGTCAACGGCGGCAACGGCGACGCTTGGGTCGAAGTGCGGGGTGAGAAGTATTCGCCCGCACAGGTTTCGGCCGTCATCCTGCAAAAGATGAAGGAAACCGCCGAAAGCTATCTGGGCGAAACCGTCACTCAGGCCGTTATCACCGTTCCGGCCTATTTCAACGATGCTCAGCGTCAGGCCACCAAAGACGCCGGCAAGATTGCCGGTCTGGAAGTGCTGCGGATCATCAACGAGCCGACAGCGGCGGCGCTTGCCTATGGCCTTGACCGCAAGGAATCGAAAACCATCGCGGTTTATGACCTTGGCGGCGGCACCTTTGACATCACCATTCTGGAAATCGACGACGGTTTGTTCGAGGTGAAATCGACCAACGGCGACACCTTCTTGGGTGGCGAAGACTTTGATATGCGCATCGTCAGCTACCTCGCGGATGAGTTCAAGAAAGAACACGGCGTTGATCTGTCGCTGGACAAGATGGCGTTGCAGCGTCTGAAAGAGGCGGCCGAGAAAGCCAAGATCGAGCTTTCGTCCAGCCAGCAGACCGAAATCAACCAGCCGTTCATCTCGATGGACAAGACCACCGGCCAGCCGCTGCACCTTGTCGTCAAGCTGACCCGGTCGAAACTGGAATCGCTGGTCGATGACCTGATCAAAAAGTCGATGAAGCCTTGCAAGGACGCGTTGAAAGACGCAGGCCTGACCATGTCTGACATCGACGAGGTTGTTCTGGTCGGCGGTATGACCCGCATGCCGAAGGTGATCGAAGAGGTCACCAAGTTCTTTGGCAAAGAGCCGCACAAAGGTGTGAACCCTGACGAGGTTGTGGCCGCTGGTGCCGCGATTCAGGCAGGCGTTCTGCAGGGCGACGTCAAGGACGTGGTGCTGCTTGACGTGACCCCGCTCTCCTTGGGCATCGAAACCCTCGGTGGCGTGTTCACTCGCTTGATCGACCGCAACACCACGATCCCGACCAAGAAAAGCCAGATCTTCTCGACCGCCGAAGACAACCAGAATGCGGTGACGATCCGCGTCTTCCAGGGCGAGCGTGAAATGGCGGCCGACAACAAGATGTTGGGCCAGTTCAACCTGGAAAACATCCCGCCGGCGCCGCGTGGCATGCCGCAGATCGAGGTGACCTTTGACATTGACGCCAATGGCATCGTGTCGGTGAAAGCCAAGGACAAAGGCACCAACAAAGAGCAAGCGATCACCATTCAGGCCTCGGGTGGTCTGTCTGACGAGGATATCGAAAAGATGGTCAAGGACGCTGAGGCAAATGCCGAGGCCGACAAGGACCGTCGCGAGCTTGTCGAAACCAAGAACCAGGCCGAAAGCCTGCTGCACTCGACCAAGAGGTCGCTGGCCGAGCATTCCGACAAGGTCGATCCGTCGACTGTCGAAGTGATCGAACTGGCCATGTCGGCGCTGGAAGACGCTCTGCCCTCGGAAAACGCGGGCAAGATCAAAGGCGCGATCCAGAACCTGACCGAAGCCGCGATGAAGCTGGGCGAAGCCATCTACAAAGCCTCTGCCGATAAGGGCGATGGCGATGATGGCGACGAGCAGCGCAGCGTCGATGACGAGATCATTGACGCAGACTTCGAGGATCTCGGGGACAACAAGCGGAAGTAAACCGCCTGAGGCGATCAAGGGGCGGCCAATCTAAGGCCGCCCCAATCGTTTCGAGAGAAGGGTTTTGCGAATGGCAAAGCGTGACTACTACGAGGTCCTTGGTGCCTCGAAGGGAGCCTCGGCGGACGAGTTGAAGAAAGCCTATCGGGCAAAGGCAAAAGAGCTGCATCCCGACCGGAATTCTGACAATCCCAATGCCGAAGCTCAGTTTAAAGAGCTGAATGAGGCCTATGAGGTCTTGAAGGACGCCGATAAAAAGGCGGCCTATGACCGCTATGGTCATGCAGCCTTTGAAGGCGGTATGGGCGCGGGCGGCGGTGGCCAGCGCGGTTATGGCGGCCAGGCAGATTTTTCGTCGGCGTTTTCGGATGTATTCGAAGACCTCTTTGGCGATTTCATGGGGGGGCGCGGCGGTGCCGGGGCCCGCAGCAGGGCGCAGCGCGGCTCGGACCTGCGCTATAACCTGCGCGTCAGCATGGAAGAGGCCTATAAGGGCGTCCAGAAAACCATCAACGTGCCGACCGCGGTTGCTTGTGATACCTGCCGCGGCACAGGGGCCGAGGGCGGCGCAGAGCCGGTCGGTTGCCCGACCTGTTCCGGCATGGGTAAAGTACGGGCTCAGCAGGGCTTTTTCACTGTTGAGCGGACGTGCCCGACCTGTAACGGGGCCGGTCAGATCGTCAAGAACCCCTGCAAGGTCTGCCACGGTCTTGGGCGCGTCGAAAAAGACCGCTCGCTGTCGGTGAATATCCCTGCAGGTGTTGAAACCGGCACGCGGATCCGGCTTGCTGGTGAGGGCGAGGCGGGCGCGCGCGGTGGTCCCTCGGGTGATCTTTACATTTTTATCGAGATGAAAGACCACGCGCTGTTCCAACGTGACGGGGTGCATCTGTTCTGCCGTGTGCCGATTACCATTGCGACGGCGGCGCTTGGCGGTGAGGTTGAAGTGCCGACGATCGACGGCGGCAATTCGCGGGTAAAGGTGCCTCCGGGGGCGCAAACCGGCAAGCAGCTGCGCCTGCGCTCCAAAGGGATGCCCGCGCTGCGCGGCAGTGGTTTTGGCGATATGGTGATCGAGCTTGCGGTCGAGACGCCGGTCAATCTGACCGCGCGCCAGAAGGAAATTCTGAAAGAATTCGACACGCTGTCCACCAACAATAATCCCGAAGGCTCGACCTTTTTCACCAAGGTCAAAAGTTTTTGGGAAGGCATGAAGGGTTAAGACACAGGGCGGCAGCAGTGCCGCCCTTTCGTTTTCCCGGATCTGTTGCCAACACCAAGCGTGAATCCGAGTGACAATTGTTTCAGCAGCCTGTCGCAGTTGTGAGACAAGATGATTTCTTTTTTGCCGCGACATAGGCCATCATCGCTCTAACCCAATAGGAGCGTCAGATGAGCTACAAGTCCGAATATTCCGCGCAGGATGTCACCCCCAAGCATCTGTTCCTCAATCGCCGGCAGCTGATGGCCGGCGCGGCAGGCCTGCTTGCGGCACCGGCCTTTGCTGGCACCAGTCCCTATTCGACCGATGAGGCGCCAAATTCCTATGAGGACATCACCACCTACAACAACTATTACGAGTTCGGCTATGACAAGACCGATCCCGCTCAATACGCGGAGGCGCTGACCATCGACCCTTGGTCCGTAAAGGTGGATGGCTTGGTGGATAAGCCCGGCACCTATTCGCTGGCCGATCTGATCGCAGACATGCCGATCGAAGAGCGCATCTATCGGTTCCGTTGTGTTGAGGCATGGTCGATGATTGTGCCCTGGCAGGGGTTTCAGCTTTCAGCGTTGCTGCAAAAACTGGGGGTGCAGGCCGGCGCAAAATACGTCGTGTTTGAAACCGTCGTGCGGCCCGCTGAAATGCGCGGCCAGACGGGCGGCATGATCCAATGGCCCTATCGTGAGGGGCTGCGGCTTGACGAGGCGATGAATCCTTTGGCCTTCATGGCGACGGGCCTCTATGGCAAGCCCTTGCCCAAGCAGAGCGGCGCTCCGATCCGTCTGGTGGTGCCGTGGAAATATGGTTTCAAATCCGCCAAGGCGCTGGTGCGGATCTCGTTGGTTGCCGAAGAGCCGCAAACCACTTGGAAAATGCTCGCGCCGAATGAATACGGATTCTACGCCAACGTGAACCCGCAGGTCGATCATCCGCGCTGGAGTCAGGCGACCGAACGTCGCGTCGGTGGAGGCTTGTTTGCGGGGCGTATCGATACACAGATGTTCAACGGCTACGGCGATCAGGTCGCGAGCCTGTATACCGGGCAAGACCTGACAAAGGACTTCTGATGATTGCTGCCATCAATACTGCGGCACGGCGCACACCTGCCTGGGTCATCTATGCAGCCGCCCTCGGCCTCGCGGCCTGGGCCCTTTACGCGGCGGTGAATTCCCCCGACCCGGCCAAGGTGCTGGAGCGAGAGCTTGGCAGGCGGGGTCTGCAGATCCTGGTGGCCTCGCTGTGTGTCACTCCGCTGCGTTGGGGTGGCGTCAATCTGTTGAAGTTTCGCCGTGCGCTGGGGCTGATGGGGTTCATGTTCATCGGGCTGCATCTTTTCACCTGGTCGGTTCTGGATCTGGGCCTGCGCTGGAGTGTGATTCTGACCGATCTGACCAAGCGGCCTTATATCATCATCGGCTTTTTGGCTTTTGTTGCGCTGATTCCCCTCGCGCTGACCTCTAACGCGTGGTCGATCAAACGACTCGGCGCGTTGCGCTGGAGGCGGCTGCACTGGCTGGCTTATCCGGCAATTCTGGCCGGCGCGGTGCATTTTGTGATGATCGGTAAGGTCTACACGCTGGAATCGGCCCTCTATTTCGCGGCGGTTGCGGGGCTTCTGGTTGCCAGATGGGTGAAAACAGCCCGAAAGGCGCGTCTGGCACTCTGAGCCATGCCGCGGCGCAGCAAGAATGTTGCGCGTTTGGTCTGCCAATAGGGCCTATTAGTTCAAAAACCGCAAGATATAGGGGCGTTAAAAGAGATTGCGAAAAAAATACGACAGGAAGTGTTTTTTCCTCTTGCGGCTTCCGGCATGTCTCCGTAAATACCGCCTCACCGAAGCGAAACAGCGACGGTGACGAACTGAAGCGAAGCGCAAGCGGTTGTAAAGGTTCGGAAAATCAGAAGATAAGGCCTTCGACGAAGCGCTAAGTGATTAGCGCCCGTTGGAATTTTTGTCGGAAGATCGCTCTTTGACATTGATGGAATTGAAGGGATATGTGGGCGGTTTGGGCGCATCGGCGTCTAACACGTAGCATATCTGACCAGCAGGGAATTTGCCGCGAGGTGAGCTACCGATGACCTGGTAAAGCTTCACGTTTGTGGGTCACGTTACTTCGGTAACTTGGCACATAAAACGAAAGACCTTGTCCTTCTGGGATGAGGCAGATGTGCGAAGGTTCGACGTCAAGGACACAGCGAAAGCTGTTTCAACTTGAGAGTTTGATCCTGGCTCAGAATGAACGCTGGCGGCAGGCCTAACACATGCAAGTCGAACGGGTCCTTCGGGACTAGTGGCGGACGGGTGAGTAACGCGTGGGAACATACCCAAAGGTACGGAATAGCCTCGGGAAACTGAGAGTAATACCGTATGTGCCCTTCGGGGGAAAGATTTATCGCCTTTGGATTGGCCCGCGTTGGATTAGGTAGTTGGTGGGGTAATGGCCTACCAAGCCGACGATCCATAGCTGGTTTGAGAGGATGATCAGCCACACTGGGACTGAGACACGGCCCAGACTCCTACGGGAGGCAGCAGTGGGGAATCTTAGACAATGGGGGAAACCCTGATCTAGCCATGCCGCGTGATCGATGAAGGCCTTAGGGTTGTAAAGATCTTTCAGTTGGGAAGATAATGACGGTACCAACAGAAGAAGCCCCGGCTAACTCCGTGCCAGCAGCCGCGGTAATACGGAGGGGGCTAGCGTTATTCGGAATTACTGGGCGTAAAGCGCACGTAGGCGGATTAGAAAGTCAGAGGTGAAATCCCAGGGCTCAACCTTGGAACTGCCTTTGAAACTTCTAGTCTTGAGTTCGAGAGAGGTGAGTGGAATTCCGAGTGTAGAGGTGAAATTCGTAGATATTCGGAGGAACACCAGTGGCGAAGGCGGCTCACTGGCTCGATACTGACGCTGAGGTGCGA
>JAHEBX010000188.1 GCA_024642045.1 Pseudorhodobacter sp.
TACGACGAAGACGCCGATAAGTTCTATTTTATCGAGATGAACACCCGTATTCAGGTTGAGCATCCGGTGACAGAGATGATCACCGGCGTCGATCTGGTGGCCGAAATGCTGCGCATCGCCGGAGGAGAACCGCTGCGGGTGCAGCAATCTCAGATCATGGTGAAGGGCCATGCCATCGAAGTGCGACTGAACGCGGAAGATCCGTCGCGCGATTTTGCGCCCTTTCCCGGCACCGTCGTGGCTTTGCGTGTCCCTGGAGGTCCGGGCGTGCGGTTCGATTCCATGCTTTATGCGGGCTATACAGTGCCGCCGTTTTACGACTCGCTTTTGGCAAAGTTGATCGTTCATGCCGAAACCCGCGAGGCGGCGATCAGCCGCCTTGAGCGCGCTCTTTCGGAGTTGCAGATCGACGGTTTGAAGACCACCAAGCCCCTGTTTCAGGCCCTTGCCGCCGATACCGCCGTCCAGGCGGGTGAATTTCATACCCGCTGGCTGGAGGGTTGGCTGCAGACCCACGCCGCCCGCCTGACCCCAAACCTAGAACCATAGGAGACGCCCATGTCGATACGTTTCAGCTTTGGCGGTGATGAGCATATCTTTGCGGAAGTGTCGGAGGAGATGTCGCTGGAAGCCTTTTTCACCAGCCTGTCACTGACCAATGCGGTCAAGCAGGCGGGGATCAAAGGCGTGACCGAAATTTGCCCGGCCAATGCCAGCTTTCAGATCAAATATGATCCTGATCAGATCAAAGCTGGCGATCTGCTGCGCGAATTGCAGTCGATGGAGGGTGCGGCAAGCAAATCCGACGCCAGCCTGAAAACCCGCATCATGGAGATTCCGGTTTATTACCAAGACCCTTGGACGCATGAAACCCTGATGCGCTTTCGCGAGCGGCATCAGGACCCAAGCGCGACCGATCTGGAATATGCCGCCCGCGTCAATGGCTTGGGCTCGGTCGAGGATTTCATCGAGGCGCATTCCAGTCAGCCGTGGTTCGTGTCGATGGTGGGCTTTGTCGCGGGGCTGCCGTTCCTCTATCAAATGGTCGAACGCAAGCGGCAGCTTCAGGTGCCGAAATACCTGCGCCCCCGAACCGACACGCCAAAACTGACGGTGGGCTATGGCGGCTGCTTTAGCTGCATCTATTCGGTGCGCGGCGCGGGTGGTTATCAGATGTTTGGCGTCACTCCGATGCCGATTTACGATCCAAATCAGCAGGTCAGTTATCTGCAAGACGAGATGTGCCTGTTCCGCCCCGGCGATATCGTCAAATGGAAACCGATCAGCCGCGACCAATATGACGCCGACACCGAGGCGGTGAACGCCAATCGGTTCGAGCCGACCATTCGCGAGGCAAGCTTTAGCCTTGCCGAATTCAACAAGGACATCAACGGCACCAACGCCAAGCTGATGGAGGTTCTCCATGGCCGTTAAGATCATCAACCCCGGCCTGTCCACCACGGTGCAAGACCTCGGCCGCCCCGGTTATTATCACTTGGGCATTCCGATTTCGGGCGGGATGGACCGCTTTGCCTTGCGCGCCGCCAATTTGCTGGTTGGCAACGATGAAGGGGCCGCGGTGCTGGAGGCAGTCTTTCTGGGGCCCGAAATCGAATTTACCCAAGCCGCCACGGTCGCGGTGACGGGGGGTGAGTTGCCGCCAAAGGTGAACGGCGCCGAGCAAGCAACATGGGAGGCCTTTGCCGTCAAATCCGGCGATGTTTTGTCGTTTGGCTATCTCAAATCCGGGGCGCGGGTCTATATCGCCATTTCGGGCGGCGTGGATGTGCCATTGAAGCTGGGTTCGCGGTCGACCTACACGCTGGGCGCTTTGGGCGGACATGAAGGGCGCGCCCTGAAGGCCGGCGATGCGCTGCCTTTGGGACCCAGTGGAAAAGGCCGCGGCGCGATTCCGGCTGCTCTGCGCCGCGGGCCGGGGAATCCGGCTGAATTGCGCATGCTGCCCGGTCTCTATTGGCACAGGATCACAGCGGCGGCCGGTAAACAGTTCTTTGCCGACACTTGGAAAGTTGCGCCCGAGGCCGACCGCATCGGCTATCGCTTCAAGGGCGGCAAGGCTTTGGACTTTGTGCCGCGCACGCCGCCCTTTGGTGCGGGCTCTGATCCGTCCAATATCGTGGACGCCTGCTATCCCTATGGGTCGGTGCAAGTGCCCTCGGGGACCGAACCGATCGTGCTGCACCGCGATGCGGTGTCTGGAGGTGGTTATATGATGTTGGGCGTGATCATTTCCGCCGATATGGATTTGATCGGCCAGCTGCAACCACACAGCCCTGCGCGCTTTGTCGAGGTGACACTGGATGAAGCTTTGTGTGCCCGTGCCGACCGACAAGCCGCCCTGCAACGCGTCCGAGACCACCTGAAGCTTTGAACCAAAAGCGGAGAAACCTATGGGCCAACCTCAGGCCCCGGCTTATCCGGTCGGGGCAGACGTCAAGATTTGCCTAACTGCGCGCCCGCGCTTCCTTGGGGGTGATGCCATAGCGCGCCCTGAACGCGCGCGAGAATTGCGCCTGATCGGCAAACCCACGGGCATAGGCAATCTCGCCAATCGAGCGTTTGTCGCGCATGTCGGCCAGATCTTCTTGCGCGGCGGCGAGGCGTTGATCACGGATCCATTGGCCAAGCGTCTGGTTGGTGTCGCGCAAGAGTTCGTGCAGATACCGTACCGAAATGCCGCAGCCCGCAGCAACATCGTCAGGCCCAAGCTGGGGGTCGTCGATATAGCGGCGCACGAAGGTTTCAATCCGCGCGAGATGCGCCGCGCGCACCGTCGATCCCCCCGAGCTTATCACCCGCTCATCCGATTGCAGCGCAAGCGCCAACAGATCCACCAATTGCCGCCCGACGATGGCACGGGCCTCGTCGTTCATCGCGTCATAGCGCTGCGGGATCAGATGAACCATGTCAACAAACAAGCCATTCGCGCCGTTGGTGGCATCAAATTCCAAACTGCAGAATCGATCCGGCGCCCGAATACGCCCGCCCAGCATATCGTTGCTCAGCTTCATCACCCACAGATCAGCCGCCTCGGCATGGCTGAACTCGTAAGGTTCATGGCTGCGCTCGATGAAAAAGGCGCCGGGATTGGCGCGAACTTCTTTGCCGGCCTGACTGAACCTGACTTCGGATTTTGCGGGCAGTGTCACAAGGAACTCTTCCGGGCCGGAAACCTGCAAATGCTTGGGCAAGCGGCGATACATAAGCGCGTCCGAGGTCAGGCGCGACAAAGAAACCTGACCCAACTCCCACATGGTCAATTCGCCATCGAAGGCCTCGGGTTTGCGGAACGACAGATCCAGCGGAAAGTAGGCTTTGCCAATCGCCTCGTGCCAGTGACGGCTGCGCCCTGCCACACCAACGCCCTTGGTGGTGATTGTGGTTTTCATGGCAATGCCCCCCGTTTCCCCAATCAGGCCACGCAAAGTAGCGTCTGTAAAGCCTGGAGTGGCGGCAAAACAAATCTGTGCACTCAGCAGCAAAAACACATGCGCCTGATGCAAAGACCGCGCAGGCACGACGGGCCTAGCCTACCTGATGCAACGGTGCACAAGACGCCGCGCATTTGGGAGTTTAGGCGTTTTGGTTGGGCTTTTTGCCTGACCCCTTCCCAATTGCGCCGCGCATTTGAAGGGGAATAGGCATGGCCAGCGCCACCACATCCGCCACGAACGTCGATCCGATAACCTTGTCGGTCGTTCGCGGCATCTTGGAAACCACCCAACGCGAGATGACACTCAGTCTGGAAAAGACCGCGCGCTCGTCGGTGTTCAATCTCGCGCATGACTATTCCACAGCGCTGTTCAATGCGCGCCCCGAGATGATCTTGCAGGGGCAGGATATTCCGATCCACCTCGGCTCGCTTATCCCCGCGATGAAAGTGGTGGCGGGATATTTTGAAGGCGATATCCACGAAGGCGATCTACTGATCCACAACGACCCAGCATGGGGCGGCAGCCATGCCATCGACACCTGCTTCTATAAGCCGGTGTTTTACAAGGGTCGGCTGAAATATTGGACGGTGTGCAAGGGCCATCTGACCGATATCGGTGGTCCGGTGCCTGCGGGCTACAACCCCAATGCCACTGAAATCTATGCCGAATGTCTGCGCATTCCGCCGGTCAAGATCTGGGATCGCGGCGTTCCGCGCAAGGATGTCTTGAACTTTATCTTCACCAACATGCGCGCGCGGCGGGATCAAGAGGGCGACTTCAACGCGCTGATCGGGGCTTGTCAGGTGGGCGAGCGCGCCCTGATCAACATGCTGGACAAATACGGCGAAGAGGTCGTGGACGCCTGCATCGACACCCTGCTTGATATGGCCGAGCGGCAGATGCGCGGGCTGATTTCTTCGGTGCCAGATGGCACCTATGAAGGCTCTGCGATTGTCGAAGATGCGGGCCACGGCTTTGGCGATATGACGATCACCGCCAAGGTGACGATCAAGGCTGACACCTGCCACATCGAGATCAACAGCCCGCCGCAAATCCCCTATTTCATAAACAGTTATGAGGGGAACTCCTATTCCGGCGTCTACCTTGGCCTGATGATGTTCGCGCAATTGCCGCCGCCTTATAACGAGGGGCTTTACCGTTGCATTTCCGTGAACATGGGCCCGAAAGGTACCCTTTGTAACGCCAAAGAACCGGCGCCGCATATGAACTGCACCACAACGCCGATGGAAACCCTGACAGACGCGGTGAGGCTGGCGTTCGAGAAGGCCGTGCCGTCGAAAGTTTCGGCAAGCTGGGGGCATGCGAACGGCCTGAACATCGCGGGCTGGGACAAGCGCCATGACGAAGAATACGTCACCATGGTGCTGGCGACCATCATCTCGGGTGCGGGCGCGACACCAAGCCAGGACGGATGGCACGCCTGCGGCCCGGAGTGCTGCTTTGGCGCGCTCACGTCGGGCGATGTCGAGTTGTTGGAATACAGCTATCCGATCATCATCCATCGCTATTCGCTGATGACCGACAGTGGCGGCGCGGGCAAATTCCGCGGCGGCTCTGGCACCGCATGGGAGGTGGAGCCGCTGAATGACGACATGACCTTCATCACCTTTGGCGAAGGTCGTCGGATTCCGGCAGTTGGGGCATCTGGCGCAGCCTCCAGCATGATCGACGAAAAGGTCGGGCGGCTCGAACTGACCGAGGGCGATCTGTCTACCACCATCCGCGAAAACGTGATCCGGGTGATCAAACCCGGCGATCGCATCACCAACATGAACCCCGGTGGCGGCGGCTATGGCGACCCGATGGATCGCGCGGTCGAGACGGTGGTTTGGGACATCAAGAACGATCTGGTTTCCATCAAAGGAGCAAAGGAAGACTACGGCATCATCATCTCTGATCCCGAAACGCTGACGGTCGATTTGGCCGCCACGGAAACTCTGCGCGCGGCCCGTCGTGCCGTTGCCGCGAAATAGGGGAGAGAGAAGATGAGAACCGATTATCGTTTGGGCATCGACGCTGGCGGCACCTTCACCGACTTCGTGCTGGCGGATAAAACCGGGCAGGTGCGGCTGTTCAAGGCGCTTTCCACACCGCAAGATCCGACTTTGGCCATCAAGAACGGTCTTGCGTTGATGACAGAGGAGCTGGGCGTTTCCGCGACCGAGATTATTTCGAACTGCGATCTGTGCATCAACGGCACCACAGTCGGCCTGAACGCCCTGATCCAACACAAGGGCGCAAAAACCGGACTGATCTGCACGGCGGGCCATGAAGACAGCATCGAAATCCGGTTGGGTCACAAAGAAGACGGCTATCGCTATGACGCGGAATATCCGCCCGCCACGATGCTGGTGCCGCGCTATCTGCGGCGCGGTGTGCGCGAG
>JAHEBX010000189.1 GCA_024642045.1 Pseudorhodobacter sp.
ATTAAAGCGCAGTCGTTGCCGCCAGTTTGCGCCCACTTCGACTTCTGAGGACCGCGCTTTTTTTGATGGAACGGTCGGATTTCTAAGCGGGTCTATAATGATGATCTGTGCATAGGGCGGGAAGCGGCCATTGACCAAACCATGCCCGTCTGGCCAACCATTCGCATTGCAGACATTTCGGCAATGGCAGTTCAGGTCCTGAACAGGGTTGGCCCGCCTTGATCTCGGGAAGGGCAACCCGTCCGGCGGATCATTGAAAGCACTGACAACCTCCTGTTTGCTGGCATTCTTCAGCAGCACAGCGTAAAACTCATCGAGAACGCACGGTGGAACCTTTCATTTTGCGCAGTCCATCAATTATGCAGTTTACCGCCAATGAAAACAGTTGATCTGGACGCTGCCGATCTGCGCATTCTGTCTGCGCTTCAGAGCCATGGCCAACTGAGCAAATCGAAGCTGGCCGAAATAGTGGGCCTGTCTGCGACGCCGTGCTGGGCACGGGTGACACGGTTGAAGAAAGCGGGACTGATCGGGGGCTATCACGCTGACATCGCGCTTTCTCAAATCATTGTGGGTTTGGCCAAGGTGGTGGTGACGGTGTCCCTTAAGAGCCATCGGAAATCTGATTTCGAACGGTTCGAGACACACATTCGCAACACTCCCGAGGTGACGGACTGTATCTCCACAGGTGGCGGGATGGACTATGTGATGACTGTGATCACACCCAGTTTGCCCGCCTTCCAGACCGTGATGGAGGCATTGCTGGACGCTGAGTTGGGGATCGACCGCTATATGACCTATATAGCGACGCGTCAGATCAAATCGGTTCGCCCCGACCTTCGCCGCCTTGTCGCCGCGCAGGCGCCAAGGCGCGAGTCCAGTGCGAAAGACTGAACGGGCCGGTCTTTTGAAAACTTTGGTCTGATCGGTCTTTTCCGGCCCTCTCTTTGGCCCGTTTGCCCCACCTAGCTTGCCTAAATTCCGTGCCATGAACGAACCGTCGCGCGGTCTGATCCAGACCCGCCAGCAAGGGCAAGCAAGATGACAACGGCAAAAGACTTTGGCTTCGGCACACAGATCCGTAAATCCCCTTATTTCGATGCCACGGTGCGCTGGGGGGCGACGGCGTTTTCGGTCTATAACCACATGTATATCCCGCGCGATTTCGGGAACCCCGAACAGAACTTCTGGAACCTCGTCAATGACGCGATCCTGTGCGACGTGGCGGTGGAGCGTCAGGTGGAGATCACAGGGCCGGATGCGGCGAAATTCGTGCAAACCCTGACCTCGCGCGATTTGTCGAAGATGGCGGTGGGGCAGTGCAAATACATCCTGATAACCAACACTGAGGGCGGGCTTCTGAACGATCCCATCCTGTTACGCCTGGCAGAGAACCACTTCTGGATTTCGCTGGCGGACAGCGACATTCTACTGTGGGCGCAAGGTGTGGCCGTGCATGCCGGGATGGACGTGACGATCAATGAGCCCGATGTGTCGCCCGTGCAATTGCAGGGGCCCAAGTCGGGCAAGATCATGCAAGCACTTTTCGGCGACAGCATTCTGGATCTGAAATACTACTGGCTGCGCGAGGTTGAGCTGGACGGGATGCCTTTGCTGATCTCGCGCACTGGATGGTCGAGTGAGCTGGGCTATGAGATCTATTTGCGCGACAGCGCACATGGCGACAAGCTGTGGGAAACGATCATGGCGGCGGGCGCGGCCTTTGGTCTGAAACCTGGCCACACCTCCTCTATTCGCCGGATCGAGGGTGGGATGTTGTCGTATCATGCCGATGCAGACAACAAGACCAACCCGTTTGAGTTGGGGTTGGACCGATTGGTCAACCTTGACATCGAGGCGGATTTCATCGGCAAGGCAGCACTTCGTCGGATCAAAGAGCAGGGCGTAGCCCGCAAGCAAGTGGGTCTGGTCATCGAGGGCACGCCGCTGAATGGCCCGAACACCTCTTACTGGCCGATCAAGAAGAATGGCGTGACCATCGGCAAGGTGACCTCTGCGGTCTACTCCCCACGTCTCAAGCAAAACATCGCGCTGGCTATGGTGTTGACCGAACATGCGATCTTGGGTTCCGAGGTCGAGGTTGTGAACCGGACGGGGCTTGTCAATGATGCCGGCACGGAACGCGCTGTCATCGTGGAACGCCCGTTCTACGATCCGCAGAAGAAAATTGCGGCCACCTGAACCGACCTCAACGCAGAGATATGAATCATGTCTGATCTTGCCATAGAGCTGCACTGGCAACGTGCAGAACCAACACTTGCCCCCGGCAAATATTCTGCCGAGCATCTTGTGCGTTACAACAACAGCAATGAAGTGCAGGTAGATGCCGCCCCGGATTGGGGCGGCAAGGCCGGGAACACCAATCCTGAACAGGCGCTTGCCGCAGCCCTGTCCAGTTGTCACATGATGACGTTTCTGGCCCTTTGTGCCAAAGCGGGCTGGCCGGTCGCCAGCTATCATGACTATGCCGAGGCCCATCTTGGCAAAAACGCCAAGGGTCAGATGTCGGTGACCCGGATCGACTTGCACCCCGTGGTGCGCTTTGACACCGGCTTTTCCGTCGCTGACACAGCATTGGCCGAAATGCAGGACCGCGCGCATCGTTATTGCTTCATCGCCAACACGCTGGCCGACAGCGTTGAGATCAACCTCCTGTAATCCCTGCAAGGACCGCGCGCATGCAAGACAGCGATATTCTTCTGTCCGATCTGGACGACCACGGCATCCTGCGACTGACGCTTAATGACAGCCGCCGCCGCAACGCCCTGTCCGAGGCGATGTTGAACCGGCTGGCTACGGCCTTCGCCGATGCGACGGGCGATGCGGCGGTGCGGGTGGTGGTGCTTGCCGCAAATGGCCCGGCCTTTTGCGCGGGTCATGACCTGAAGGAACTTACCGCAGGGCGCGCGGCCCCTGATATGGGCCGAGCCTATTTCACCAAGATCATGACGCTGTGTTCGGGGGTGATGCAGGCCATCGTCACCTGCCCCAAACCGGTGATCGCCGAGGTTACCGGCATTGCCACCGCTGCAGGTTGCCAGCTGGTCGCAAGTTGCGATCTGGCGATTGCCGCGGCGACTGCCAGCTTCTCTACGCCCGGCGTGCATATTGGCCTGTTCTGTTCGACCCCCATGGTCGCCCTGTCGCGCAATGTATCAAACAAACACGCGATGGAAATGCTGCTCACTGGCGACATGACATCGGCAGCGCGAGCGGCAGAGATCGGGCTGATCAACCGGGTCGTGGCACCCGAAGCGCTGCAAGCCGCCACGATGGAGATAGCGCGCAAGATCGCGTCGAAATCCAGCCTGACGCTGGCCACCGGCAAACGAGCCTTTTACGAACAGCGCGAGATGGCTTTGGCGGCAGCCTATGACCATGCTTCGGCGGTGATGGTGGACAACATGCTGGCGCGCGACGCAGAAGAGGGCATCGGCGCTTTCATCGCCAAGCGCGCGCCGCAGTGGCAAGACTGCTAAAGCCATGGCGCAAAACCCCTATAACACCGATCTTGATCGCAACCCGGCAAACTACCAGCCGCTCACGCCGCTGACCTTTCTGGAACGCGCGGCCAGCGTCTTCCCCGACCAGACGGCGATTGTGCATGGGGACCTGCGGCGCACCTACGCCAGCTTTTACACTCGCGCGCGCCAGCTTGGCTCGGCTCTTGGGCAGGTGGGAATGGGGCGGGGGGATACCGTCTCGGTAATGCTGGCCAATACGCCTGCGATGCTGGAATGCCATTACGGCGTGCCAATGTGCGGAGCTGTGCTCCATTCGATCAACACGCGTCTGGATGCGGCGATCATCGCATTTCAGCTGGATCACGCCATGGCAGCGGTGGTCATCGTGGATCGCGAGTTCATGGGCTTGATGCACAAGGCGCTGGAACTGGCCTCGGTGACGCCGCGCGTGATCCAGTATGACGACCCAGAATATGACAGCGCGCCCACGGCAACCGATGCGCAGGATTATGAGGCGTTTCTGGCCGGTGGCGACCCCGATTTCGATTGGCTGATGCCGGAGGATGAATGGGATGCGATTTCTATCAATTACACCTCGGGCACCACGGGTGATCCCAAGGGCGTGGTGTCGCATCACCGCGGAGCCTATTTGTTGGCACAAGGCAATGCGCTAACCGCATCCATGCAAAAACACGCAGTCTATCTGTGGACGCTGCCGATGTTTCATTGCAATGGCTGGTGTTTTCCTTGGACGATGTCGGCCATTGTCGGCACGCACGTTTGTTTGCGTCAGGTCCGTGCCGAACCGATCTGGGCATCGCTGGCCGACCATGGCGTCACCCATCTTTGCGGCGCGCCGATTGTGATGTCCTTGATTCTCTCCGCCACACAGGAGGCCAAGCGCGTCCTGGACCGTCGTGTTCAGTTTTTCACCGCTGCTGCGCCTCCGCCCGAAAGAGTCTTGGCCGACATGCGCGAAGCTGGTTTTGACGTGACCCATCTTTACGGGCTGACCGAAACCTACGGCCCAGCCATCGTGAACGACTGGCACGACAGCTGGTCGCTGTTGCCCCCCGCCCAACAAGCTGCACTGAAGGCCCGCCAAGGCGTGCGCTATCTGCCACTTGAACGGGTGGATGTGCTGGACCCCGAAACGATGCGTCCAGTCCCGCGCGACGGCGTCACGATGGGCGAGGTGATGTTTCGCGGCAATGTCGTGATGAAGGGCTATTTCCGCAATGCCAAGGCCACCGCTGAAGCATTTGATGGCGGCTGGTTCCATTCTGGCGATCTGGGGGTGATGCACCCGGATGGTTATCTACAGCTGAAGGACCGTTCGAAAGATATCATCATTTCGGGCGGCGAGAATATCTCGTCGATCGAAGTGGAAGAGGTGCTTTACCGTCATTCCGCAGTGGCCGTTGCCGCCGTGGTCGCGATGCCGCATGACAAGTGGGGAGAAACCCCTTGCGCCTTTGTCGAGCTGGCCGAGGGGAAGGATGCGGATGCCGAGACGCTGCGCGCTTGGTGCCGCAGCCATCTGGCGGGATACAAGGTTCCAGGGCAGTTTGTATTCAAGCAGATCCCGCGCACATCGACCGGCAAGATCCAAAAGTTCGCCCTGCGCGAAATTGCACGAAAGCTTGAAGTCTGAAACTTTTCCTTGCGTGTCCGTCGCTAGGAAAGACATGCAACCGTCCGCTTTGGCTGACCGAGTGTTGCGGCCCGAGTATGGCGCCAACGTCGGCTAAGGGCCGGGTGCGTCGATGATGCGGTCTATGCGTGAAGGGCGGGGAGCTGCCTGACGGCGGCGCAGCACGGCAGATGCAGCACAACCAGAATAGCGGCCACTCATGCAAGGTGCCGCGAACAGCCCTTTGGCTTCCCATGCACCGGAATTACCACCATCGCCCCAATTAGCTGTCGATATTTTACATCCAGGTTAAAGCATAATCATCGGCAGCGCTGTTCAATCCAAGTTACCGTAGGTGCAACACGATCTCGTGCATCGGCCAAGTCGAGCTGTCCCATTTGACGACCGTACGATCGGGCGTGAGAGCACCGGTAGACTCGATCAGCTTGACTCGGCGGCCATCTGCACCATCGAAGCATATGCCGGTGTTGATCGTTGTCGTCGTGGCGACCAGCGTGTGTCCTTTTGCCATTCGTATTCCCAGTGTAGCGCAACAACTGACCACTATGCGTGACAACGTCTTGCGGCCAATCTCGATGGATCGCGAATGTGTCCAGCGACCGGCCGTCTGACTGATGTCCAAGACGGGTGCCAGAATCCAGTCCGGCCGCAATAAGAGCGCCAGGTCTCCCCCCGGTGCCTGCTGCT
>JAHEBX010000190.1 GCA_024642045.1 Pseudorhodobacter sp.
ACCGATTCCGAGTCGCCCCGGAGCCGTGGATGGGTGCGTATAGGCGGTGGGGGGTGGGATGGCAAGGGGGAAGTTAGCGAAGGACAAATTCCGCGATGCTCTGCTCAGGCTCGGTGATCAACAAGCCGTGCGAGGTGTTTTCGCACCATTGCCTGAGTTCGGTATGTAGGCTGGGCCAGAGCGCTGATGCCGCAGCAGGCGCCCTTTCGCGCCACCACGCTTCGCAAGGCAAATAGACCGTGGCTGGGCTGCCGACATAGTCCAAATGGATCTCGGGCCCGTCAGGCGCACGAACGATCAGAGTTTCCTTCCACATGGGATGGAACGACCATTTTGGAGTTTTCAGCCAGAACCAAGCCATGAGCCAAACTTACTTGGTCCTCTGAAAAACAAAACCCCCACCGTTTCGGGTGGAGGTCTTTTCTGATCCGGGTGACGACCCGCGAATTTTTCAATTCGCTACACCGCACCTGATTTTTGCCTAGGCAAAAATCACCAGTCTTCTTTTGCCACGATGCGGGTCATCACGGGAAGCTTGTTTGCGCCAAGGCGCAGGGCTTCGCGGGCGATGATTTCCGACACGCCGTCGATTTCGAACATGATACGGCCGGGTTTGACGCGGGCTGCCCAGTAGTCGACAGAACCCTTACCTTTACCCATCCGCACTTCGGTTGGCTTCGACGAGACCGGTGTATCCGGGAAAATCCGGATCCAGACGCGGCCCTGACGTTTCATGTGACGGGTGATCGCGCGGCGGGCCGCTTCGATCTGACGCGCCGTCACACGCTCTGGCTCGGTGGCTTTGAGCGCGAAGGAGCCGAAGTTCAACAGGAAGCCGCCTTTGGCTTCGCCGTGAATGCGGCCCTTGTGCATCTTGCGGAACTTGGTCCGTTTAGGTTGCAACATGGTGTGTTACTCCTTACGCGCGTTCGCGGTCGCGGCGAGGCGAACGCGGTGCTGCACCTTCTTGCGCTTCGGCAAGACGGCGATCATGGGCTTGCGGATCATGCTCGAGGATTTCGCCTTTGAAGATCCAGACCTTCACACCAATGATGCCGTAGGCAGTCATGGCTTCGGACAGAGCATAGTCGATGTCAGCGCGCAGGGTGTGCAAAGGCACGCGGCCTTCACGATACCATTCGGTCCGCGCGATTTCTGCACCGCCAAGACGGCCAGCAACGTTCACACGGATACCAAGGGCCCCCATGCGCATCGCGTTCTGCACGCCACGCTTCATCGCGCGACGGAAGGAAACACGACGTTCCATCTGCTGCGCGATCGACTCGGCCACAAGCTGTGCGTCCACTTCGGGCTTGCGCACTTCAACGATGTTGAGGTGCAGGTCCGACTTGGTGAAAGCCGCCAGTTTCTTGCGCAGGGTTTCGATATCGGCGCCTTTTTTGCCGATGATCACGCCCGGACGCGCGGTGTGGATGGTCACGCGGCACTTTTTGTGCGGACGCTCGATGATCACGCGGCTCACGCCAGCCTGAAGGCACTCTTTGTGCACGAATTCGCGCATTTTGAGGTCTTCAAGCAGCAGGTTACCGTAGTCTTTCGACTCGGCGAACCAGCGGCTGTCCCAGGTGCGGTTGACCTGAAGACGCATACCGATCGGATTTACCTTCTGACCCATTATGCAGTCTCCCCGACTTGACGGACCTTGATGGTGATCTCAGAGAACGGCTTCATGATCTTGCCGAAACGGCCACGTGCGCGCGGACGCCCACGCTTCATCACGAGGTTTTTGCCAACCCAGGCTTCGGCAACGATCAGGTTGTCGACGTCAAGGTTGTGGTTGTTCTCTGCGTTGGCGATAGCCGACTGGAGGCACTTCTTCACGTCGCCAGCGATGCGGCGCTTGGAGAAGGTCAGGTCGGACAAAGCGTTCGACACTTTTTTACCGCGGATCAGGCCGGCAACGAGGTTCAACTTTTGCGGCGAGGTGCGGAGCATGCGCGAAATCGCCATTGCTTCGTTGTCCGCCACGCGACGGGGGTTCTTTTCCGTGCTCATGGCTTATTTCCTCTTCGCTTTCTTGTCGGCAGCATGGCCGTAGTAGGTGCGGGTCGGCGAATATTCACCGAACTTCTGACCAATCATCTCTTCGGTCACAGCGACCGGGATATGCTTTTTGCCGTTGTAAACGCCAAAGGTCAGGCCGACAAACTGCGGCAGGATGGTGGAGCGACGCGACCAGATCTTGATCACTTCGTTTTTGCCCGATTCTTTCGCCTTCTCAGCTTTCTTAAAGATATAGCCGTCGACGAACGGGCCTTTCCAGATAGAACGTGCCATGGATTAGCGCCCTTTCTTCAGGTGACGCGACCGAACAATCATCTTGTCCGAGCCTTTAGCCTTGCGGGTGCGGTTGCCCTTGGTGCCCTTGCCCCACGGAGTAACCGGGTGACGGCCACCAGAAGTCCGGCCTTCACCACCACCATGCGGGTGGTCGATCGGGTTCATTGCAACACCGCGGACAGTCGGGCGAACGCCCTTGTGACGCATACGGCCGGCTTTACCGAAGTTCTGGTTCGAGTTGTCGGGGTTGGACACGGCACCGATGGTGGCCATGCATTCCTGACGCACCAAGCGCAGTTCGCCCGAAGACAAACGCAGCTGAGCATAGGCGCCGTCACGACCAACGAACTGAGCGTAGGTTCCAGCAGCGCGGGCCATCTGGCCGCCTTTGCCGGGCTTCATCTCGACGTTGTGCACGATGGTACCGATCGGCATGCCCGAGAAAGGCATGGCGTTGCCCGGCTTTACGTCGGTCTTGGCGCCAGCGATCACGCTGTCACCAACGGCCAAACGCTGTGGCGCCAGGATGTAGGAGAGCTCGCCATCCGCATAGCGGATCAGAGCGATAAAGGCGGTGCGGTTCGGATCGTATTCGATCCGCTCGACGACCGCCGAAATGTCAAATTTTGTGCGCTTGAAATCGACCACACGGTAGAGACGCTTGGCGCCCCCGCCCTTGTGCCACATCGTGATACGTCCGGTGTTGTTCCGGCCACCTGTCTTGGTCAAACCCTCAGTAAGGGCTTTGACCGGACGGCCTTTCCACAGCTCCGAACGGTCGATCAGAACCAACCCGCGTTGGCCAGGCGTCGTCGGCTTATACGACTTAAGTGCCATGCTTTCTGTCTTCCGTCAGCTAGCGGATCTGCAAGAATGGCAGACCCGAGGTTATAGGGCCCCGAAGGTCCCCGAGATAACGCTTTGGCAGGGAGGTCCCCTTCAAAGCGGATTCGATAAAAGTCCACGGCCCCGGAAACAACCGGGGCCGTGGGATTCGATGCCCAATATCAGAGGCCGGTAGAAACGTCGATAGTGTTTCCAGCTTCCAGCGTCACATAGGCTTTCTTCTTGTCGCTCCGCTCGCCAGCACGGCCACGGAACTTTTTCGCTTTGCCCTTGGTGATGGTGGTGTTGACCGCCTTCACCTTGACACCAAAGATCGCCTCGACGGCTTCTTTGATCTCGGGCTTGGATGCTTCCATTGCGACCTGGAAGACCACTGCGTTCGACATCTCGGTGACCATAGAGGCCTTTTCGGTGATGACGGGCTTTTTGATCAGGTCGTAGTGGGCGGGCTTGGCAGCCGAAGCTGCGGCTTTAGGTGCTTTGCTCATTTCAGACGAGCCTCCAGGGCTTCGACACCTGCTTTGGTGATCACCAGGGTGTCACGCTTCAGGATGTCATAGACGTTAGCGCCCATGGTCGGCAGAACGTCCACGCCTTCGATGTTGCGAGCAGCCAGCGCGAAATTCGCGTCAACCGTTGCACCGTCGATGATCAGAACGCGCTTCCAGCCCAGTTCGGACACTTGCTTGGCCAGTGTCGACGTCTTGATCTCAGCCATCGTGGCTGCGTCCAAGATCACCAACTCGCCCGCTTTTGCCTTTGCAGACAAAGCGTGACGCAGACCCAAAGCACGGAACTTTTTCGGCAGGTCATGGGCGTGGCTGCGCACGACCGGACCTTTGACAACGCCACCGTGACGGAAGATCGGAGCCTTCTTGGACCCGTGACGTGCGCCGCCGGTGCCTTTTTGCTTGTAGATCTTCTTGGTCGAGTAGGACACTTCTGCGCGGGTCAGAACCGAGTGGGTACCAGCCTGCGAGCGTGCGCGCTGCCAACGGACGACGCGGTGCAGAACGTCTGCGCGCGGCTCAAGGCCAAACAGGGCCTCGTCCAAAGTGATGGAGCCGGCTTTGCCGCCGTCAAGTTTGATCACATCAAGTTTCATGCTTCACCGCCTTCGGACTTGGTGGTGCCCTCGTCAGCTTCGGCTGCCGGCTCGTCACCTGCGTGGAGAGCTGCTTCGGCTGCCTGAGCCTCCAGAGCAGCCTGCTCGGCGGCTTGCGCTGCCATACGTGCCTCTTCTGCTGCGGCTGCTTCTGCGGCTGCGGCTGCGGCGGCTGCCTCAGCGGCCTCGGCGGCTGCTTTGGCTGCAGAGCGCAGGGCTGCCGGCATGATCGCGGTCGACGGGAACGGCTTTTTCACCGCGTCCTTGACCGTGACCCAACCGCCCTTGGAACCAGGGACTGCGCCTTTGACAAGGATCAGACCACGGTCGGTATCGGTGCGGACAACTTGCAGGTTCTGCGTGGTGGTCCGGACGGCGCCCATGTGGCCTGCCATCTTTTTACCTTTGAACACCTTGCCCGGATCCTGACACTGGCCGGTCGAGCCGTGCGAACGGTGCGAAACAGACACACCATGCGAAGCACGCAGACCACCAAAGTTGTGCCGCTTCATCGCACCTTGGAAGCCTTTACCGATCGACGTGCCGGCGATGTCGACAAACTGACCTGCGAAGTAATGATCCGCGATGATTTCTTCGCCAACGCCGATCAGGCAATCTTCGCTGACGCGGAACTCAGCCACTTTACGCTTGGGCTCAACAGAAGCCTTGGCGAAGTGACCGCGCATCGCGGCAGTGGTCCGCTTGGCCTTGGCAAGCCCCGCGCCGAGCTGAACAGCAGTATAGCCATCCTTCTCAACGGTGCGCTGTGCGACAACCTGCAGGTTTTCGAGTTGGAGGACGGTCACAGGAACCTGCTTACCGTCTTCGAGGAACAACCGGGTCATGCCCAGTTTCTTTGCAATAACGCCAGAGCGCATAATCTGATGCCCCCTTATACTTTGATTTCGACGTCAACGCCCGCAGCGAGGTCGAGCTTCATCAGCGCGTCCACGGTCTGGGGGGTCGGATCGACGATATCAAGAAGACGCTTGTGCGTACGGATTTCCCACTGGTCGCGCGACTTCTTGTCAATGTGCGGACCACGAAGAACCGTGAATTTCTCGATTTTGTTCGGCAGCGGGATCGGCCCGCGAACAGTAGCGCCGGTGCGCTTGGCTGTGCTTACGATTTCGGCGGTGCTGGCATCCAGAACGCGGTAATCAAAAGCTTTCAGCCGAATGCGAATGGTTTGGCTTTGTGCCATGTGTTTTGCCTTTCGCGGCTTACGGTTGAGAGGTGAGGAGAGCGGGATTGCTTCGCCACATCGAACCAAGAGGTGGAACGAATCCCCCCTCCAGAGCTCGCCCGAAAGCGAACCTGCGCCCAATACAGGCCTCGCCTCGCCCTGACAAGGGGCAAAACCCGAATTTCCTGCGACTATTTTCCAAAGCCTGCAAACACGGCAAACAGGCTGCCAAACCAGGACGCTTTTGGTCGAGCCCGGGAAGCCTCCGGCGGGGATATGTGAGCCCGTCTGAAAGCGGGGCGGTTGGGGCTTTCATACTGGCGCAAATATCCCCCGCGGAGCGTTCAACGCAGGCAGTTGGCAGGGGCCAAAAGGAAAA
>JAHEBX010000191.1 GCA_024642045.1 Pseudorhodobacter sp.
AATTTCGGGGCGAAGTTCTGAAAAATCACTGAAGATCTGCATGACTTGAGGTGACAGATTGGCGGCGAAATAGGTGATGCGTATGGGTCGGGTCGCGGTGACCCGAAAGGCGGCGTTAGCGAAATCGCCCGCAGCAGCTTCGATGGCTTCGGCCAATGGCAAAAGGGCGACCGCCGCACTCAGGGGCTTGAAACCGCGCGTGTCGCGCTCGAACAGAACAACGCCCAGCTCATGTTCCAAAGCCTCGATGCGACGCGCAACTGTGGGCTGAGAGAGGCCAAGCATCTTCGAAGCTGCCAGCGTTGAACCGCCACGGCAGACCTCGAGGAACACACGCACATCGGACCAGTTACGAAAAGCGCTCTTCATTTATGAAGAACAGCACAACGTCTCTACGGATACCAGAAGAAATTTCCTTCATCTAACCTTGTCATCACGGGGTCTTAGAACAAGCGAGCAAGACATGGCATTTCTGGATATCACGCGGGTCTTCCACCCCTTTGGGTCGGCTTCGACCAACATTCGAACTCTATTCATGCGCAAATCGCATCACGTTCCCCACGAAGACCAAGAAGACGCCCGCAACAGAGGCGATTTCATTAGGAATATGATTTTCGACAACCACAGTTCATTTTCAAATGAATATGATGTGCAACAGATGATGCATCATTTTCCTCGCGACTTCTGACACCCATTTACGAGAAGCGTTTGGGTTAATGCGTTCTAAAAAGCTGAAGGTTCGCATTTGGGGACACCGGAGGCTCGCACCTCCACGCCAAACGCCCACTTTCCGCCCCTCGGTGACGACCGTAGTGAACGGCCCAAAGCTGTCAGTCGGTCTAAAATTAGCGTTTCCGGTCAGTTTCCCCATAGCAGCCGGCCGGCTTTACGTTTGTAAAAATAACATCTGCCATTCTCGCAGTCGCGGCAGTCTTGGCATTGGCTAAATCGCGGAGTTAGCGCTTCATTCGAACAATGCTTTGACTATGCCTACAGTCTAACGAATAAAGTCTCTACGACCATGCTTCTTACAAATGAGCTGCATTTTTAGACGCAGACCTATCTAGTTCTGATTAAAATTTGAGCGGACCAATTTGATTTTTGAACGCTGCTCTTGCGCAGAGAACATGTCCTTGCCTCCCGTTGCCAGAGAGGCGCTATATTCCCCATGACAAAAACTCTTTCAATCGTAGTCGTAGAACGGGATCGCGAGCGCGCGCTCATGATCATTGACGGGCTGCGCGAAGCGGGAGATTTTGATGTGTTTGTCATTGGTGAGGAAGCTGGTCTCACACGGCGGATTGCCGAGCGGAACCCTGATGTGGTGCTTATCGACGCGGGCAATCCGTCACGCGATGCACTCGAGGATCTAGCAACAGCTTCTGCCCCAATGCGCCGCCCTGTCGCTATGTTTGTCGATCAGACCGACGCGGCCATGACCAAGGCCGCAATCGAAGCTGGCATGTCAGCCTATGTTGTTGATGGCTTGCGCCCTGAACGGCTGCGGCCGATCCTAGACGTTGCCATTGCTCGCTTTCAAATGGTTCAGAAAATGCGGGTGGAACTTGTCGAAACCCGGCGCGCTCTAGAGGAGCGTAAGGTGATTGACCGCGCCAAAGGGATTTTGATGCGTGCGCGCGGGATTGGCGAAGAAGAGGCCTATGTGCTTTTGCGAAAGGCGGCGATGGATCAGGGCAAGAAGGTTGCCGATATGGCGCAGGCTTTGGTCATCGCCACGGATCTTTTGAAATGAGTGTGACTAACCTTAACCTTGGCTATGTGCCGCTGATCGATGCCGCCCCGCTATTTATTGCGCAGGCCCTGGGTTTTGCCGAAGAAGAAGGGCTGAACCTGACGCTGCTGCCTGCGCCCAGTTGGTCATCGCTACGCGATATGTTGAGTGTGGGGCACGTGGTGGCGGCGCATATGCTGGCACCGGTTCCGATTGCAATTGCTATGGGGCTTGGCGCAGGTCCTACGCCCATCGAAGCATTGATGGTTCTAAACCTAAACGGCAATACAATCGGCGTTTCGCAGAAACTGGCAGAGCAGATGCGCGCGCAGGGGTATGATTTTGACTTCTCGGATGCGGTAAAGGCGCGTGACGCGCTGCTGGCTGTTTCAAACACGTTGCGCGTGGGCGTGCCATTTCCGTTTTCGATGCACCAGATGCTCATTCAATACTGGTTACGCGGCTCCAATCAATTTTTTCCGACTGGGTTGGAAATTCAGACCGTTCCCCCTCCGCGGATGGTAGAGGCGCTTGCGGCGGGCGAGATCGATGTGTTTTGCGTAGGCGAGCCGCGGGGGTCTGTTGCCGTTGAAAAGGGCGCCGGTGCATTGCTTTTGCCCGGATCCGCAATCTGGCAGGCAGCACCCGAAAAGGTTTTGGCGTCCCGCGTTGGGTGGGCTGAGGAAGAGCCGCATATCGCGGGGGCTTTGATGCGGGCGCTGTTTCGGTCCGGACAGTGGTTGAGTCAGCCCGAAAATTATTCGGTAGCTTCAGAATTGCTGGTGGCTCCGGGCAGGCTTGATGTTTCGGCAGAGGTGATCGAGCGGGTTCTATCGGGGCGGCTGTTGATTTCACAATTGGGTGTCGAACGCAGAGTTCAGCGGTTTTTAGAGTTTCACATCGGGGCCGCGAATTTCCCCTGGCGCAGTCAGGCTGCCTGGATCGGAGCGCAATTGGCATGGCGGCATGGGCTTGACCCTGCGCCAGCAATTGCTGCGGCGCGGACAGTGTTTCGCAGCGACCTGTATCGTCTGCACATGAAGGCTGCAGGAGCAGAATTGCCAAGTGCATCGGACAAATTGGAAGGCGCGGTTTGTGTGCCGACTGCTGCGGCCGCGACGCAGGGTCGGTTGATTCTACAGCCGGATCAGTTTTTTGATGCCCGAATATTCAACCCCACCGAGCCGCAGCGCTGAAAATTTAGGCTGTCCGGTGCAATCCAGTGAACTCTTTGCAGATGCAGCATTGACGCTGTAGCGCAGCACGCGCACGGTCGTCTCAACGCCCGAGACAACGATGTCTCACCGCGTCCCCCATGATGTGGGAATCAGCAAGCAATGCCGCTTGGAACCGTGCCTGAACAGGTTTGGATCCAGCGGCTTTTTTCATTTCAGAGCCCGTGTTGGGCAAAAGGGAACATCAACCATGCGCCTGTCTTATCTTTTACTTTTGACCACCGCTCTTGCATCCCCCGCCCTTGCCGAAACGGCAGGAATTGAAAAGGATCAGCTGACGCTTGGCTTTATCAAGCTGACCGATATGGCACCTTTGGCGATTGCCAAAGAGAAGGGCTTTTTCGAGGATGAAGGGCTGAATGTCACACTTGAAGCGCAGTCGAACTGGAAAGTGCTGCTGGACCGCGTGCTGGATGGCGAACTGGATGGCGCGCATATGTTGGCAGGTCAGCCGATTGCCGCGACCATTGGCTATGGCACCAAGGGCCATTTGATCACTGCGTATTCGATGGACCTGAATGGCAACGCGATCACCGTATCGAATGCCGTCTGGGAGGCTATGAAGCCTAACGTGCTGATGGATGCAGACAAGCCTGTGCATCCGATCTCGGCCTCGGCCCTAAAGCCGGTGATCGAAAGCTATAAGGACGAGGGCAAGCCGTTTAACCTTGGCATGGTTTTCCCCGTTTCCACCCATAACTACGAGCTTCGCTATTGGTTGGCAGCGGGTGGTATCAACCCCGGGTTTTATCAATCGGGAGATGCGACAGGTCAGGCGGGTGGCGATGTCTTGATCTCGGTCACGCCGCCGCCACAAATGCCGGCCACGATGGAGGCGGGCACCATTCTGGGCTACTCCGTGGGCGAGCCATGGAACCAAGCGGCCGTTGCGAAAGGCATCGGTGTGCCGGTGATTACCGACGAAGACATCTGGAAGAACAATCCTGAAAAGGTGTTCGGCGTAACGGCCGAGTTTGCCGAAGCCAACCCCAACACGATGATTGCGCTGACCAAGGCGCTGATCCGCGCAGGCATGTGGCTGGACGCCGATAACAACGCCAACCGCGCCGAGGCGGTCGAAATTCTGGCGCGCAGCGAGTATGTCGGAGCGGATGCTGCGGTCATCGCCAATTCGATGACTGGCACCTTTGAATATGAGAAGGGCGACAAGCGCGCGGCAGATGATTTCAACGTGTTCTTCCGCCACAACGCAACTTTCCCCTATTATTCGGATGCAGTCTGGACCCTGAGCCAGATGCGCCGCTGGGGTCAGATCGAGACCGCCCATCCCGACAGCTGGTATGACGAAACCGCCAAGTCGGTTTACAAGCCTGCGATCTATGAAGAAGCCGCCAAGGCGCTGATCGCCGATGGCCTCGCCAAGGCAGAAGATTTCGACTTTGACGCCGATGGCTACAAAGACCCGACCTCTGATTTCATCGACCACGTCACTTTCGATGGCACCAAACCAAATGCTTATATCGACAGCCTGACCATAGGCCTCAAGGGAAATCAGACCGTCGTTGACGGCGCTGTAGTGAATTGAGGTGAGCAAGATGACCGCAATCGACCCTGCTGATCTGCCAGAGGAAAACATAGAAACGCGAGCCGTGCGTCTGGAAAAGCTTTACCGCGTCATTGGTAGGTGTGACCCATGGCTTCGAGCCGTTGGGTTGGGGTGGTTGACCCCAATCTGGCGCGCGTTGGCGGGTGACAATCCACGTGGGCAGTTGGGAGAGATTTGGCGCCTTGCCGTGGTCCCGGTGCTGTCAATTTCGGCCTTCCTTGGGCTTTGGGCCGCCTTTGCGCCGATGGTGCAAACCTCCCTTGGCGCCATTCCAGGCCCTGCACAAGTTTGGCAACAGGTAGGCATCCTTCATGCCGACGCAGTAGCCGAAGGTGCCAAAGAGGCGGAATTTTATGCCGCCCAAGAAGCAAAGAACGCCGAAGCTATTGCCGAAGGCAAGCCGGACGATGTGAAAACCCGCCCCTACCTTGGCAAGCCGACCTATGCAGCGCAGATTTTTACCTCGATCAAAACCGTTTTTCTGGGCTTTCTGATTGGCACTGCTATCGCCGTGCCGCTCGGTATTCTGTGCGGATTGTCAGTGACGGCCAATGCCGCGATCAACCCGCTGGTGCAGATTTTCAAGCCGGTTTCGCCTTTGGCTTGGTTGCCGATTGTGACGATGGTGGTCTCGGCCACCATGGTGAACAGCGACATCCCAAAAAGCTTTATCGTCTCGGCTGTCACGGTGACGCTGTGCTCGATGTGGCCGACGCTGATCAACACAGCGCTTGGCGTGGCCTCGATTGACAAGGATCTGGTCAACGTCGGGCGCGTGCTGAAGCTGTCGCTTTGGACACGGTTGACCAAGTTGGTGCTGCCCTCGGCGCTGCCGTTGATTTTTACAGGGATGCGACTGTCGTTGGGCGTGGGCTGGATGGTGCTGATCGCGGCCGAAATGCTGGCGCAGAACCCCGGTCTAGGAAAATTCGTCTGGGACGAGTTCCAGAACGGCAGCCAAGACAGCCTTGCCCGCATCATGGTGGCGGTGCTGACCATCGGTTTGATCGGCTTTGCGCTGGATCGGTTGATGTTCGCGCTGCAAACCCTCTTCACCTTTTCAAACAATCGGTGATCACATGAGCATTCTTGAATTTTCCCACGTGAGCAAAGGCTTTGGCGACAAGCCCGTGCTGCAAGACCTGAACTTTGCCATCGAAGACGGCGAGTTCGTTGTTATTCTTGGGTTTTCAGGGTCGGGCAAGACCACGCTCATCAATCTGATGGCGGGGCTGACCCTGCCGGATCATGGGGCTGTGACCTTTAAG
>JAHEBX010000043.1 GCA_024642045.1 Pseudorhodobacter sp.
TGGCTGCCGGCGCTGCTGAGCTTTGGCGCCACCACCGCCGCAGCCATAGCTGTCATCGTGTTCTTGGCGATGACGCCCGCCAAGCCAACCCTGACGGCCGAGCTGAGCGCCGATGCCTCGCCGCTGCGCTATACGGCTGCCTTGACGGGCAACGAGCTGACGCTTGTGCGCACCCAAGGCAGCGATCCCGCGACCGACAAGGATTATGAGTTGTGGCTGATCGAGGGCGACAACGCACCGGTGTCGCTGGGGGTGATTGGGGCAAGCTATACGATCGCGATGCCCAAGCTGGAACCGGGCTATGTGCTGGCGATCACGCTGGAACCCAAGGGCGGCGGACCGGATGGCAAGCCCACGGGCCCGATCCTTGCTGCGGGCCCTTTGCAAAACTCATAAGCGTTTCCAGAGGTTTGCGAGAAAGTTGAAAAAATATTCGGGGCGCTGAAACTTTTCAGCGCCCCGTTGCGTTTCTTCTTGGCAAGGTGGGACTGGCCCGCCGCAACAACAGAGGTAACGTTATGAAATCTTTCCGTTTGGCAACCGCTCTGCTTGCTCTCTCCGCCGGCATGGCCATGGCTGAAAACCCGATGGTGGGTGGTGCGCCCATGCTGGAGACGAAGAACATCGTCGAAAACGCTGTGAACTCGGCGGATCACACCACATTGGTGGCCGCTGTGAAGGCCGCAGGTCTGGTTGACACTCTGGCAGGCGCTGGCCCGTTCACCGTTTTCGCCCCGACCAACGAAGCCTTTGCAAAACTGCCCGCAGGCACTGTTGAGACTTTGCTCAAGCCCGAGAACAAGGACACTCTGACCAAAATCCTCACCTGCCATGTCGTCGGCAAGGCTGTGATGGCAGACGCGCTCAAAGGCATGATCGCGGATGACAAAGGCATGCACCCCGTGCCGACCTTGGGCGGTTGCACGCTGCAGGCGTCCTATGAAGACGATCAGATCAAGCTGACCGACGAGATGGGCAATGTGGCGACGGTGACGATTGCTGACGTTGTGCAGTCAAACGGCGTGATCCATGTCATCGACACGGTGATGCTGCCCAAAATGTAAGTCGCCCAAACAGCGACGCCAGCTCACGGGGACCCGGCCCCGGAGGCGCAGTGATCCGGTTTGCCGATGTCCCCACATCAAGCCGGACCGGCGTCTGACCCTTGCAGCCGCATGCTGCAAGGGTCTTTGTGTTTTCAGTCTGCTGTCGTAAGATCGCCCCATTCAGAGCGATCTTTTTCAGGAAAACCCATGCAAATACTTTCAGTATTCCGCCTCATGTTATTGATTTTCGTTTGCTTTGCAGGTGTGGCACCCGCAGAGAACCGCACATTTATCATTCTGGACGGATCGGGGTCCATGTGGGGGCAAATCGATGGCCGTCCAAAGCTGGACCTTGCCCGCGAAGCCCTAAGCGAGGTTCTGCAATCTGTGCCGACAGACACGGAACTCGGTCTGATCGCCTATGGTCACCGCAGCAAAGGAGATTGCTCGGACATCGAAACGCTGGTTGCCCCTGCGGCCAATACCGCAGACGCCATCAGCGCGGCGGCGGACAAGATGCAGTTTCTGGGAAAAACGCCATTGACAGACGCGGTGCGCAAGGCGGCGGCAGAGTTGCGCTCGACCGAGGATAAGGCGACTGTGGTTCTGATCACTGACGGGATCGAGACATGCAAGGGCGACCCCTGTGCGCTTGGCCGTGAACTTGAGGCTTCGGGCGTCGATTTCACCGCGCATGTCGTGGGCTTTGGACTGACGGCCGAAGAAGGCAAGCAGGTGGCCTGCCTTGCCGAAGAGACGGGCGGTAAATACATCGTCGCCAATGATCTCGACAGCTTGAAGGATGCGCTGCAAAACACCGTTGTCGCGTCGGAAAGTGCTCCGTCTCCACCGCCGCCGCCGCCCCCCGCACCTGCCCCCGTCAAACTCGACTACAACTTTGCCCCCACGGCGATGATGGCGGCTGACACCCCTTTCCCCGCAGATCATGCCGATGTGGTATGGGAGCTTTATGACATCAGGTCAAATGGCGATCTGGGCGATCGGGTCACCACGCAATACAACGATCCGCAGAGCTATATCGAACCGGGCCACTACCGGCTGATTGCCCGGATCGGATCGGCGCAGGTATCACAAGACATCACGCTGAGCGCCGACAGGCTCAGCGCGCCCCAATTGATCCTGAACGCCGCCGAACTTATCTTGCGCCCTGTTGGCGTTGACGCGGGCCCAACACTGGATGCCGCCAGTGTTACCTTGCGAAACGGCAAGGATCTGAACACTACATCCTATGGTCAAAGTCGCTTTTACGTTGCGGCGGGTGAGATTGAGGCCATCGGCGCAATGGGTGCGGCGGAGGCGACGCAACGCTTCACCTTGAAGCCCGGCGATCAGATCCGCCAGGACCTGCTGATCGGCAGCGGCCTTGTTGCGGTCGAGGCCTATTATGTTGACGGCATGAAGATGGAAGACACGAGCCATTCGGTCAGCATCTTTGCTGCCAAGAAAAAGATCGACGGCAGCCAGGACAGGTTCGGCACCACCTATGGACAGGACGCACAATTCACCCTGCCCCCCGGCGACTATATCGCCGTGATCGAGATGAATTCGGCCACGGCCGAGATGCCGTTCAGCATCAAGATTGGCGAACGGACGGATGTTGCAGTGATCCTGAATGCCGGCGTGTTGTATGTTTCGGCACCGGGGGCATCTCAGATTGAGGTGTTCAAGGCCAAACCCGATCTGACGGGCGATCGCAAAAAGCTGAGCTTTGACTACAACCAAGAGGTCACCACGACGGTGAGCGCAGGCGATGTGCTGATCCGCGCCAAACTGGGCGACAAGATTGTCGAGCAAACCGCCACCGTCAAAGCAGGCGAGCGCACCGAAGCCACACTCAACATGCAATAACACGCGCGCGCGCCGCTTGACGACGGCGCGCGCTTGGCTTACCTGAAAGCACAATGCGGGTGTAGCTCAATGGTAGAGCAGCAGCTTCCCAAGCTGAATACGAGGGTTCGATTCCCTTCACCCGCTCCAACCCTTCCCCTTTTGATCGCTCTGCGCTAGCAATCAGCATCTTTCAGGAAAGGGATTCCCATGAGCGAGATCAAACGTATTGGCGTCGGCGCGCGTATGTCCGAAGCCGTGGCCTATAACGGCATCGTCTGGCTGGCGGGCCAGGTTGGCACTCCGGGCGCTGGCGTGACCGAGCAAACCAAGGCCTGCCTTGCCGAAGTTGACCGGATTCTGGCCGCCGCAGGCACCGATAAGACGCGCATCCTGTCAACTCAAATCTGGCTGGCCGATATGGCGCATTTTGCCGAGATGAACGCGGTTTGGGATGCCTGGGTGCCACAAGGCCACACGCCTGCACGCGCCACAGGTGAGGCGAAACTCGCGACGCCCGACTATCTGGTCGAAGTCATCGTGACCGCCGCGCTGCGCTAGAAACCCAGATGTCGGAGGAAACTCCGACATCCAACATGCCTTGCTAAAACCGGTTCAAATTTCCACTAGGGCTTTGGCAATAAAAGGTTTATATTAACCTTTATTAAGAGTCGTCTTTTTAACAAGTCGGCACCGTTATTTTCAAAGAATCCAAAACCATCTCTTTATTTCTGGAGAACTCCATTGAACAAGATTGATCGGGTCGCCGTGGCGGCCTTTATTAGTTTGGTGTCACTCAGCCAATCCGTCGACGCGCAATCCCTGAACCTGACCCGCTGCAACACAAAAGATGGCAGCACCTATGTTCCGGCTTTGCTGATTTACAGCAACGGAGCCCGTCATGTGTTCAAGATCGGTGACAACGGGCTGACCCGCAAAGTGATGTATGATGCCGCCGAGGCCAAGGCCTTTATTGCGCAAGAGTTGGGGCTGCCGATGGACCAACTGTCGTACACCGATTGCAGCGCAGGTCTTGATAGCCCGGATATCATTCTGGCGCCTGCGCCTCCGCCGCCGCCGGGTGGTGGCGAGTCCGGTGGCTGCGGCTCTTGTGGTTCGGGCTATCCAGTGCTGTGATCCGCCCGCACCAAAGCCATGAAACCATGAGACCTTAACCGGATGCCGCGACCGCGAGTCATGCTTGCAAACGAATTCGGGGCCGGGCGCGGCCATTTGGTTACCTTGCGTCAGCTTGCTTGCGTGCTGGGACAGGGTTTCGATTTCGACGCAGCCCTGTGCCGGCGCCAGTTCGAGACCCTGCTGACCGAGGTGGGTGTTACCACGTTTGACGGGCCGGGGCTGCAGTATACGGCCACGCGGCGAAGCGGCCCCGATGCCGTGCCAACCGCCACTTGGGGCGAGTTTCTGGGCGATCTGGGCTTTGATCACGAAGACCGGATCGAAGCGGTGCTCGATTGGTGGCTCTATGTGTTGCAAAGCCGCACGATTGCTCTGCTCATCGCGGACTATGCCCCACTGGGGCTGTTGGCGGCGCGTTGTCTGGGCATTCCCACGATTGCGACGGGCACGGGCTATGGTTTGCCACCTTGGCACATGGCCGCGTTTCCGCTGCACGACCCAGGCCAGACGCAGCGTCTTTATGACGAGGCCGACATTCTGGGCAATCTGAACCGTGTGCTGCAGCGCAAGGGCGGGCCGCGCCTTGCCAGCTTTCCAGAGGTTTATCGCGCCGATTGCACATTGGTGCGAACCCTGCCCTTTCTGGACCCCTATCGCCACCAGCGCCACGATCCCTATTTGCCGCCCGTTGCCGATATAGCCCCGAATTCGGCGCTCCTTGGGGATGAGGTCTTTGTATATTTCTCGACCTCCGAGGTGAATGATCCTGAGATCGTCGCGGCGGTCGCGGGCCTGAAGCTGCCGCGCCGTGGCTATTTGCCGGCCGCGCCGCCAGGTGTCGCGCAAATGCTGGCGGCCTCGGGCATGATCATCGAACCTGCGCAGGTGCCTGTGGCGGAAATCGCGCGCAAATCGCGCATGATGCTGAACAGCGGGCAGCATGGCATCTTGTCGTTGGGGCTTTACGCGGGGTTGCCACAGGTGTGCCTGCCGCAACACAACGAACAAGACTGGCACGCCCGTGCAACAGAGACGCAAGGCGTGGCTCGGGTTGCAGCCCGAGGCCACAGGGGTGCCACCGAAGTGCGCGCCTTGATAGAGACCGTCTACCACGACCAAACGATGTTCGATCGCGCCACAGATCTGGCTCGCGATCTGCGCGCGGCCCTGTCAGATACGCCCGATGCCATCGCGGCCCGCGCTATAGCGCCGCTGATTGCGCAGATGAGAGCTTAGGCGCGGAACCAAGCCGCCAGCTGCGCCGTCGAGCCGTCTTTGGCCGCAGCCGAGGCCCCCTCAAGGATCGGCTGCAGCGCAAGGGCCAGCTCTTTGCCCAATTCCACACCCCATTGATCATAGGAATTCAGGCCCAAAATCACCCCTTCGACAAAGACACGATGCTCATAAAGCGCTACGATCTGCCCTAATACGAACGGCGTCAGTTTGGGATAGACCAGCGTGGTCGAAGGCCGGTTGCCGGGGAACACGCGGTGGCGCGCTTGACGGTCCAGCTCGGGGCCAGTCACGCCCTTTTTCGCCATGATCGCGGTGGCCTCGGCCAGCGAGCGCCCCTGCATCAGCGCCTCGGATTGTGCAAGGCAGTTCGAGACCAGCAGCAGATGCTGATGCGCGAGGTCCGGCTCGTGTCCGGCCTTGGCCACCATGAATTCGCACGGCACCACCCGCGTGCCCTGATGGATCAGCTGATAGAACGCGTGCTGGCCGTTGGTGCCCGGCTCGCCCCAGACAACGGGGCCAGAGTCGGTGGCAAGGGCAGAGCCATCCATCGCCACCGACTTGCCGTTGCTCTCCATCTCCAACTGTTGCAGATAGGCTGGCAACCGGCTCAGGCGTTGGTCATAGGGCAGCACCGCGCGCGTGGTATAGCCGCAGATCTGATTGTGCCAGATGCCGACAAGAGCCAGGAGCACAGGCATGTTTTGCGCAAAATCGGCGGTCAGGAAATGCTGATCCATCGAACGTCCACCGGCAAGGAATTCCTCGAACCGCTCGGGCCCGATCGCAATCATCAGCGCAAGGCCAATCGGCCCCCACATCGAATAGCGCCCGCCGACCCAATCCTCAAAGCCAAAGACGCGCGAGGGGTCAATGCCGAAGGCCGCTGTCTTTTCAGCCGCTGTCGAGACCGCTGCGAATTGCGCGCCCGTATCCTTGACCTTTGCCGCCATCCAGCGCTGTGCTGTTTCCGCGTTGGTCATCGTCTCGATCGTGGTAAAGGTTTTCGACGCCACGATCACCAGCGTGGTCGTCGGATCCAAACCCTTGAGCGTGTCGGCAATATGCGCGCCATCGACATTGCTGACGTAATGCACGCGCGGCCCGTCATGATAGGGCGCCAACGCCAGTGTCGCCATCACAGGCCCAAGGTCAGAGCCGCCAATACCGATGTTGATCACATCGGTGATCGCGCCGCCCTGCCCTTTGATCCGGCCGGCACGCAGATCGCGGGCGAACGCCGCCATACGTGCCAGCGTCGCGCGCACTTCGGGCATGACATCGGCGCCATTGAGGGTGATCACCGCCTTTGGTCCTGCCCGCAGCGCGGTATGCAGCACCGCGCGCCCTTCGGTATCGTTAATTTTCTCGCCCGAAAACATCGCCGCGCGTTTTTGCGCCACGCCTGAAGCATTGGCCAGATCAAGCAGCAAGCCTTTGGCTCTACTGTCGATATTGGTCTTGGAATAATCCAGCATCATCTCGCCCAGAGAAACCGAAAACTCTGGCGCGCGCCCGGCCTGATCGAACAATGAGATCAGCGATCGGTCCGCAATGCCGCGATGATAGTCTTGCAACGCCTGCCATTTCGTCATGGCTTACTCCGCCCAATGAATTGTTGCATGATCCAGAACCACCCGCACGGGGGCCTCTAGGGGCGTCAACTGCGCGGCCGCTTCGAGGGCCGCCCGCTTTTCGACGCCAGTGATCAGGATGTGAATGTTCTTCGCCGCCGCCAGCACGGGCGCGGTGAGGGTTATGCGCGGCTCACCCGCAGCATCGGCGCGCATCGGCAGCAAAACCGGCGCATCCGGCGCCAAGGCCTCGGCCAGCCGATCAGCGCCCGGAAACAGGCTTGCGGTGTGCATGTCCGCCCCCATCCCGAGCAAAAGCACGGTGATCGGCAGATGCTTGGCGATTTCGGCACCAAGTTCGGCTAACGCGGCTTCGGGGGCCGCCGTTGGCGCATAGAGCGGCACCAGATTTGCTTTGGCGGCCTTGTCTACCAAAAACCGTTGGCGCAACAACCGCGTGTTCGAGCGGGGGTGGTCTTCGCTCACCCACCGTTCATCGTTCAAGAACACGGCGACCTTGGTCCAGTCAAGCGACACCGCCGACAGGATATCGAACACCGGCCCCGGCGTGGTGCCCCCCGGCACGCACAGCGATGCCTGCCCGTCTCGCGTCAACGCCTCACGCAGTTCCGAGGCGATGCGCCCGGCAAGCCCAATCATCAACGCTTCGCGGTCAGGATAGGTTTCAAACTTCATTTCTTGATCTCGCGCCAGCGGCGACCGTCGCGGTGCATCAACATCAGCGCATCTTCTGGCCCTGACGAGCCCGCGTCATAGCCCTGAGGCTTATCCCCGCGCGCCTCCCAGCCTTGGATGATCGGGTCAGTCCAGGCCCAAGCCGCCTCAACCTCGTCGCCGCGCATGAACAGCGTCTGATTGCCGCGGATCACATCCATGATCAGCCGCTCGTAGGCGTCCGGCACATCCTCGGCGTCGTCACCCAAAGCCTCGGCGAACGACATATCCAACGGCACCTGCATCATCCGCATGCCGCCGGGGCCCGGTTCCTTGATCATCACCATCAGGTTCATGCCTTCATCAGGCTGCAGACGGATCACCAACACGTTTTCATGCCAGCCGCTTTCGTTGTCGAAAATCGAATGAGGCGGCTGCTTGAAGGTGATCGCAATCTCGCTGGCGCGCGCGCGCAGCCGCTTGCCGGTGCGCAGATAGAACGGCGTGCCCTGCCAGCGCCAGTTCGACACCGTGGTTTTCAACGCGATATAGCTCTCGGTCTTGCTCTGCGGATTCTCACTGTGTTTGAGATAGCTGCCCTCGCCCCCACCCGCAAGATATTGGCCGCGCACAATATCCGCAGGTTCCACCGGCGAAAGAGCGCGGATCACCTTGAGCTTTTCGTCGCGCACAGCATCAGGGTCAAAGTGATAGGGCGGCTCCATCGCAATCAGGCACAAAAGCTGCATCATATGGTTTTGCACCATATCGCGCATCGCTCCCGACTTGTCATAATAGGCTCCACGGCCATCAACGCCAACCGTCTCGGCCACAGTGATCTGCACATGGTCGATATATTCGGCCTTCCACAGCGGCTCGAACAGAATATTGGCGAAACGCACAGCCATCAGATTCTGTACGGTTTCTTTGCCCAAGTAATGGTCGATGCGGTAAATCTGCGCTTCATTGAAATGCTTGGCCAGCACCGCATTCAGCGCCTTGGCCGAAGCAAGGTCGCGGCCAAAGGGTTTTTCCACCACGATGCGGCTCTGGCTGTCGGCGATTTTCCATGTGTGCAGCCGCTCGGCGATATCGCCAAACAGTGAAGGGGCCACCGAGAAATAGAACGCCTGCACCATCTTGGGGCGCACCGCAGCTTTCAGCTTGGCCCAGCCGTTTTCGCCCACAGCATCGATCGAAATATATGAGATCTTTTCCAGAAAGCCTGCAATGACCGCTGCGTCGCGACGGTTCTTGGGCACAAACTCATCAATCGCCTCGGCCACGAGCGCACGAAACCCTTTGTCATCCAGATCGGCACGCGCCGCCCCGATGATGCGACTGTCATCGGTCATCTGGCCCTGCAGATACCGCCGGTAAAGCCCAGGCAAAATCTTGCGCTTGGCAAGATCGCCGGTGCCGCCAAAGATCACCAGATCAAAAGCGTCCACTGGAATTACACGCGAAACCATCGCTTACCTCGTCGTTTGGGCCGAACTTTCGGGCCGATCAAATGCCATAAGCGCGAATTGTTAGCGCTAACGACGCGCTTTTACCCCCTGCTGCGCTGCAAGTCCAGCACTGCATCTGCAGAATTGCAATCCAATTCCACACAGCCGCAAATGCCACCATTGAGCGCGCGCAGGATACGAAATTCAAGCCATTTTCTTGACATGCGCAATATCTCGGGGTGTGCGCAGAGCCGATTAGGCGGTATATCAAAGCCAAAGATGATCGAAAGGCCAATCTCAATGCACAACCTGACTGCCATCACCTCAACCGTAACCGCCGCCTTTTTGGGTTCGTTCGTCGAGGTGGTGGAAGCCTTTACCATCGTGCTTGCGGTGGCATTGACGCGCAGCTGGCGTCCTGCGCTGATCGGCTCGGGGCTGGCGCTGGCGCTGTTGGTAGTGTTGGTGCTGGTGTTTGGCCCGCTGTTTGCGCTGATCCCGTTGCAACTGATGCAATTCGTGATCGGCACACTTCTGATCCTGTTCGGGATGCGCTGGCTGCGCAAGGCGATCTTGCGCAGCGCTGGTTTCATCGCGCTGCATGACGAAACCGCCGAATTTGCCAAGGAAACCGACCTGCTCAAGCGACAGGCGGCCGACAAGCGCGCGGATTATCTCGCCGGGCTTGCAGCCTTTAAGGCGGTTCTGCTGGAAGGCGTCGAGGTGGTTTTTATCGTCATCGCTGTCGGCACGGCACATCAAATGACTGTCTTTGCGGGATTGGGCGCTTTGGCGGCGGTGCTGCTGGTGCTGCTGATCGGGGTTTTTGTGCACAAACCACTGTCACAAGTTCCTGAAAACGCTCTTAAATTCGCCGTAGGTCTGATGCTGACGGCTTTCGGTCTCTTCTGGATCGGCGAGGGTCTGGGCTTTGAATGGCCGGGGGCGGATCTGGCGGTGCTGGGGTTGCTGGCGCTGTTTGGGCTGGTGTCCGCCATGGCCGTGCGGATCCTGAGGACGCGCAAGGCCCAAGGAGGAGCCGCATTATGAAGCTGATGGCATCGATCGCGCGCGAATTGGTGGGGCTTTTTGTCGACGACGGGAAACTGGCGGTTCAGCTTTTGTCGCTGATTGCCGCTGTGGCCCTGATGGTCCGACAGGCTGTGATCGCACCGGGGGTTGCGGCTGGGCTCTTGGTTTTGGGCTGTATCCTTATTTTGGCCTATAGTCTGGCGCGCGCGGCGCGCCGCTGACAGTTTGGCCCGCGATTCGGACTGGTGTCTGCCTTTCCTGCCTGTAAACTTGCACGATGACCGTAAACCAAGCCGAATCCCTGCCCTCGCTTGACAGACTGCTTGCCTGCCCGTCCTGCGGGCTGTTGCATCAGGACATCGTCACGCCAGTGGGAAAGCGGGCGCGCTGCCAGCGCTGCCACCGCGTGCTGTTCTTCCCGCGCCGCCGTGCGCTTGCCCGCATCTCGGCCTTGGCGCTGACCGAGGCGATTTTGATGATCGCCGCGGTTTTCTTTCCGTTTCTGACCATAAACGTGGGCGGACATACACACCAAAGCTCGATCTTTGAAACGGCACTTTCCTTTTCGCAAGGGTTGATGATTCCGCTTGCGGCGCTGGTGTTGGTGATGATCATCCTGCTGCCGCCGCTGCGGATTGCAGCCCTGTTTTACACAATTGCACCCTTGAAGCGGAACCTGCCGCCGCGGCCGCGCGCGCGTGCCGCGCTGCGCTTTGTAGAGGCGACCGAACCTTGGTCGATGGTCGAGATTTACGTTGTCGGAGCGGTCGTCGCGCTGATCAAAGTCGCGGGGATCGCCGCTGTCAGTCTTGGTCCGGCGTTTTGGGCCTTTTCCGCACTGGTGGTCGTGCTGACGTTCAAGGACAATCTGATGTGCTATTGGACCGTCTGGCGGCTGATTGATCCCCAGGCGCCGCGGTCGCAAGCATGAATCTGCCGCGAACAGCACAGTCTTTGGGCCTTGTGGGCTGCCGCACCTGTGGCCGGGTGAGTCCGGCCGGCACCCCCGCTTGCCCCCATTGCGGCAGCCATTTTCACAGCCGTGACGCCGAGCTGCAAACCGTCTGGGCATGGCTCATCGCCGGCTTTATCTGCTATATTCCGGCCAATCTTTACCCGATGCTGGTCACCCAGACACTGACCTCGGCCAAGGCCGAAAACACAATCGTCAACGGCGTGATCGAACTGCTGAAACACCACGAATACGCGGTGGCGGGCATCGTGTTTTTTGCTTCGGTGATCGTGCCGATCGGCAAGTTTCTGGCGATTGCCTTTCTGGGACTGAGTTTGCAGCGCCACGCAACCCTGTCCAGTCATCGGCGTCACAAGCTGTTGCATATCGTCGAATTCATCGGCCGATGGTCGATGATTGATGTGTTTGTGGTGGCAATCCTGTCGTCATTGGTGCAATTGGGGGCGGTGGCGCAGATACACCCGGGGCCGGCGGCGATCCTCTTTGCGCTCTCGGTGGTGTTTACGATGCGCGCGGCACAATGCTTTGACCCGCGTTTGATCTGGGAAAAGGACGATGGTTCACTAAAATGACGCAAGAAAACTCGCTTCCAAAACCAGATCTGGCCCCGGTGGGCGCGCGCTTTTGGTCCAGAGTTTCGGTTGTCTGGACCATACCGCTGCTTGCGCTTGTGGTGTCGCTGGCCCTTGCGTGGCAAAGTTTTGCCAATCGCGGCGAAGTGATCTATGTCACCTTTACCGATGCGGCGGGGCTTACCCCGGGCGAAAGCCTGCTGAAATACCGTGAAGTTACCGTTGGTCTGGTTGAAAGCGTTGGCTTCACTTCGGATCTGAAAAGCGTTCGGGTCGGCATCCGCGTTCAGAATGATGTGATCCCTTTTATCGACTCGGAAGCGAAGTTCTGGATCGTTCGGCCTCAGATCGGTTTCAACGGAATATCGGGCCTGAATACCGTGCTGTCGGGCGTGTATGTCGAAGGCTCGTGGGATGACAAGATTGTCGGCAAGATGGCACCGCAATATGCGGGCCTGCCCAAGCCGCCGCTGGCAACGACGGCAGGATCTGGCACTTGGGTGACACTGTCGGCTGATGACGGCGGGGCGCTGATCGAAGGCGCGCCGGTGATGTTTCGTGGTATTCGCGTGGGCGAATTGCGCAATCTGCGTCTGGACGACAGTGGCAACGGCGTGTTGATCGACGCTTTTGTGCAAGCGCCCTACAATGAACAACTGAGCACGACCACGGTGTTTTGGGACACCTCGGGCTTTTCCGTCTCGCTGGACAGCTCTGGCGTCAAATTGAATGTGCGCAGCCTTTCGTCGCTGATTCAGGGCGGTGTGGAATTCAATACGCTGTTGTCAGGCGGCCATCCGATCCTGCAGCGTCAGGCCTTTCGGCTGTATTCCGATGCCAATACCGCCCGTGACAGCATCTTTACCGATATATCGACAGCCCCTGTCACGGTTTCGGTGCTGCTTGACGGGTCAGTGCGGGGTCTCAAACTGGGCGGGGATGTCACCTATCGCGGCCTGAAAGTGGGCGAGATTTCCAACCTCAGCGTGCAATCTGGCGCCATCACCGACGGCAAAAGCAAGGTCGAGCAACGGATAGACCTGCAAATCTCGGCGGATAAGCTGGGCCTGAGCCCCGAGGCAACCGAGGCCGAAACGCTCGACTTTCTGGATACCGAGATCAAGGCCGACAATCTGCGCGCCCGTGTCGCTTCGACCGGGTTGTTCGGCGGCACCTATATCATCGATCTTGCACAGGTCGCCGACATGCCCCCCGCAAGCCTGAATCGCAACGCCAAGCCTTTCCCGGTCATTCCAAATGCGCCACCCGCGGTCGGGGATGCTGTGGCCTCGGCGCAAGGGTTGATGACGCGGATTGGCAATTTGCCAATTGAAGAGGTCATGACGTCGGCCACCCAATTCCTGAACCAGATGACACGGCTTGCAGGCCAGGATGCCACGCAAGAGTTGCCAAAGAAAATCTCAAGCCTGCTGGACGATGCCCATGCTGTGATCAGCTCGCCCGACACTCAGGCCGTTCCCAAGTCGGTGCTCAAGACGATTGATGCAGCCGGTGCCTTCTTTGACGATCTGAACACGGCGAAAACCATCGACAGCATCGGCGCCGCCATGACCAGCGCAACCGAGGCCGCGCAGGCCGTCTCGGACAGCGCGGTCGGCGTGCCAGAGCTGATCGACACAGTAAACCAGCTTGGCAAAAAGGCGCAGGGTCTGCCGCTTGAGCAGCTGACCCAGAACAGTGCGGATCTGATCGCCTCGCTGAACACCCTTGCTGGGTCGCAAGACATGGCCGCTTTGCCGAAATCGCTGAGCGACGCGCTGGCATCGCTGTCGTCTGTGCTGACCGATTTGCAAAAGGGCGGTGCGACGGAAAACCTGAACAAGACACTCGACTCGGCGCAAAAGGCCGCGACCAGCATCGCCGATGCAACCACGCAGGTGCCCGATCTGATCAAGCGGCTTGATGGCGTTGTGGCCTCGGTCAATCAGGTGCTGGCGGTCTACGGCGACAAGTCGGATTTCAACAGCAACACATTGTCTGCCCTGCGCCAGATCCGCGAAGCCGCTGCCTCTTTCGAGGCTCTGGCACGCACGATCGAGCGCAATCCGCAGGCGTTCATCTTGGGAAAATGAGGTTTCGCATGCGGTATGGTCTTGCATCGGTTGTTCTGGCTGTTCTCTTGGCCGCCTGTTCGGGCAGCAGCAAGAACGAGCTTTATCTGCTGAAACCATCGCTCAGTCAGGGCGGGCTGGCCAACCGGCTGGGCCGGGTCGAGGTGATGCAGGTAGCCCTGCCCGACTACGCGCTTGCCTCGGAAATCGCGGTGCAGACCCCGGATGGCGTCTTGCGCACGACCAAGAACAAACTTTGGGCCGACAAGCCTGTGGCTGCGATCAGCCAGCTGATCGCCGACGAGATTTCGACCCAAAGCAAGGCCACCGCGATTGTCGAGCCCTGGCCTCTGAGCGAGCCCGCCGACCGCCGGCTGGAAATTCGCATCACCGAGATTTACGCCGGCAACGACGGTCAGTTCCATCTGAACGGGCAGTATTTTGTCGCCCCCAACGCCGGAGCCGGATCGGATATTGTGCGCAGGTTCAAGCTGACCACCCCGCTGGCGGATGACAGTTTTGCCACCATCGTTCAGGCGCAGTCCAAGGCTCTGCAGGATCTGGCTCGCGCTGTTTCACAGTTGAAATAGCCGCGCTTCGATACCCCAAAGACGCCTGCCACTGCAAACGGCACGACCTGCGTTGGATTGCTGCGACGGGCGTACACCAAGCGATGCAAAGAACAAACCGGGCTTGCCACTGCCATCGGCTTTGAATGAACCGCTTTAAGGAGACCGCACCATGGCCATTGAGACCTTTGCCTCCAACGGCAAGACCAAACATACGGGCAGCTACTACGCGGCCAGTGCGAATCCCTCTCCCGACCGCCCCGCTCTGATGGGCGATCAGCAGATCGACATCTGCATCGTCGGTGCCGGCTACAGCGGGCTGTCCACGGGGCTGCATCTGGTGGAAAAGGGCTATAAGGTTGCCATCCTTGAAGGCGCGCGCGTCGGCTGGGGGGCCTCGGGGCGTAACGGTGGCCAGATCGTCAACGGTCTGAACGCCAGCCTGCAAACCATCAAGGGCCGTTATGGTCAGGACACCGCGACCTTTGTGGCCTCGCTGGTGCAAGAGGGCGGCGAGATCATCCGCGAGCGGGTGAAAACCTATGACATCGCCTGCGATCTGAAACCGGGCAACATCTTTGCAGGCCTGACCTCGGCGCATATGCGCGAGTTGGAGGCACGTCGCGCCCTGTGGGCCAGCTATGGGCTGCACAATCAGGATATGCTCGACACCGAACAGCTGCGCGCGCATGTCGGCTCGGATCGCTATGCGGGCGGGATGATCGACCACACCGGCGGGCATATGCACCCGCTGAACCTTGCGTTGGGTGAGGCCGCAGCGTTTGAAAAGCTGGGCGGCGTGATTTACGAGCAATCCCCTGTCCTCAGCGCCGACACCCAAGCGGCGCAACCCGTGGTGAAAACCGCACGCGGCAGCATTACCTGCAAGACCTTGGTTTTGTGCGGCAACGCCTATCTGGGCAATGTGGTTCCCGCCCTGACCGCCCGCGTCATGCCTGTGTCCACGCAAATGATGGCGACCGAGCCTTTGGGCGAGGCGCGCGCGAATGCCCTGTTGCCAACCGATAAATGCGTCGAGGATATCCGCTATATCCTCGACTATTTTCGCCTGACGGCCGACAAGCGCCTGATCTTTGGCGGCGGCACGGTCTATGGCGGCAGCGATCCCGCCGATGTTGTAGCCAAGCTGCGCCCGGCGATGGAAAAGGTCTATCCCGCGCTGAAAGACGTCAAGATCGACTTTGCCTGGAGCGGTAATTTTGCGCTGTCGTTCAGCCGGGTGCCGCAACTGGGGCGTCTGGGAGATAACACCTATTTCGCACACGGCTACTCGGGCCACGGCATCACCGGCTCGCATACTTTTGGCAAAATTCTCGCCCAAGCCATCGACGGCAACAAAACCCGATTTGACGTCTTTGCCAAGGTGCCGTGGTATCCCTTCCCCGGCGGGCGGTTGTTGCGCGTGCCCTATTCGATGTTGGGCTCTTGGTATTACGCGCTGCGCGACCGCTTGGGCGTCTAAGCTCAGGCGTCCAACTCGGCATCCCAATAGAGGTAATCCATCCAGCTGTCGTGCAGATGGTTGGGCGGAAAGCGGCGGCCGTGGGCGTTCATCTCGCTGGCCGTCGGCGGGCGCGGGACGCGGGCGAGGTGCATGCCCGCCTGCTTCAGCGTCCGCGAACCTTTGCGCAGATTGCACGGCGAACACGCCGCCACTACATTCTCCCAGCTGGTCACCCCGCCCCGGCAGCGCGGCAAAACATGGTCAAAGGTCAGATCCCCCTTGCTGCCGCAATACTGGCAGCAAAACTCGTCCCGCAAGAAAAGATTAAAGCGCGTGAAGGCCACGCGCTTTTGGGGTTTTACGAAATCTTTGAGAACAACAACCGAGGGTATGCGGAATTCTTGTCGCTGGCTTCGGATCACCTGGTCGTATTCCGCGACGATCTGCACGCGGTCCAGCACCGCCGCCTTGATCGCCTCTTGCCAAGGCCAGAGCGACAGCGGGTAATAACTCAGCGGTCTGAAATCCGCATTCAGCACCAACGCCGGAAACTGTTTCAGCGCCGCAGGTTCCCGCACAAATTGAGTTCTAAAATCGCCGTCCATTCCGAGAGTGACTCCCTTACCGACCCTTCGCCTTTGCAGGCAGGGGGCGGAAGCAGCCGCCCCGTTAACTTCGACTATATCTGGCGCATTAACCGGTGCAAGCCCCAGATATTGCCTCTGTGTCGCAAGTTTCGGTGACACCGCCATGACAAAGGGCCCCGCGATGCGGAGCCCTTTGCAAAATTCAGCCGTTTTCAGGCCGCAGCAACCGCGCGTGCGGTCAAAACCTTGACCAGATTGCCACGATAGGCGGGCGTGCCATGCAGGTCATGGATAAAGTCCGACGAATCGACCGTCAGTCCCGAAAGCGCCGCCGCAGAAAAGTCTTTCGACAGCGCCGCCTCGGCCTCTTTCCAGCGGAACACTCCGTCGTTCGAGGCCCCCGTCACCGCGACCCGCACGCCATCGGCATATTTGGCGACAAAGACGCCGGTCAGCGCAAAGCGGCTCGCAGGTTGGTTGAATTTGACGTAGGCCGCCTTTTGCGGGATCGGAAAGGCGATTTCGGTGATGAACTCGCCTTCTTCCAACGCCGTGGTGAACATGCCTTGGAAATAGTCATCCGCCGCAATCTTGCGCTTGTTTGTCACCACTGTCGCCCCCGAGGCCAGAACCGCACTGGGATAGCAGGCCGCTGGGTCATTGTTGGCCACCGAGCCGCCAAGTGTGCCCCGGTTGCGCACGGCCGGATCGCCGATGCCATTCGCTAAGGCCGCAAGCGCGGGGTAATGCGCAGCGGCCTCTTTTGCCACCACCGCATGCGGTGTTGCAGCCCCGATGTGCAAACCGCCATCGCCCTTGCAGACGCCCTTCATCTCGGCAATGCCGTTCAGGCTCACCAAAGTTCCCGGCGCGGCCAGCCGCTGCTTCATCGTCGGCAGCAACGTCTGTCCGCCCGAGAGCGCCTGCGCGCCATCGCCCGCCAGCGCCTTGGTGGCTTCGGCAATCGTCGAAGGCTTCACGAACTCAAAATCATACATCGCTGGTCCTCCTCAACCGTTGATCGCTGACCAGACCCGCGACGGCGAGACTGGCATATCGATATGTGTCACATGCTTGTAGCCGCCACGTTGCAACGCGTCGACCACGGCGTTGACCACCGCGGGCGGGCTGCCGATCGCCCCCGCCTCGCCGCAGCCCTTCACGCCCAAGGGATTATGGGTGCAGGGCGTGTTGCAGGAATGGTCGACCGTGTAGAACGGCACATCCTCGGCACGCGGCATCGCATAGTCCATATAGCTTGCCGACAACAGCTGGCCATTCGCATCATAGGTGGTGTTTTCCAACATCGCCTGACCGATGCCCTGCCCAACCCCGCCATGCACCTGCCCCGCGACGATCATCGGGTTCATCACATTGCCAAAATCGTCGGCACAGGTGAAGGACGCAATCTCGACATGGCCGGTGGCCGGATCCACCTCGACCTCGCAGGCATAGGCCCCCGCAGGGTAGGTGAAATTCGCCGGATCGTAGAACGAGGTCTCATCCAACCCCGGCTCCAGCGTTTCAAGCGGATAGTTGTGCGGCACATAAGCCGAAAACGCGACCTCGCCAAAGGTCTTGGCCTTATCGGTGCCGGCGACGCTGAATTTACCATCCGCAAATTCGATATCGCCCTCGGCAGCCTCGAGCATGTGGGCGGCTATCTTTTTGCCTTTGGCGATGATCTTGTCCACCGCATTGACCATAGCGGATCCCGCCACGGCCAAACTCCGCGAGCCATAAGACCCCATCCCGAACGGAATCTTCGAGGTGTCGCCGTGCACAATCTCGACCGCACTTTCGGCTATCCCCAAACGCTCGGCCACGATCTGCGCGAACACCGTCTCGTGCCCCTGCCCGTGGCTGTGCGCGCCCGTCATCACCGAAATGGTGCCCGTCGCATTCACCCGCACGGTCGCGGCATCATAAAGACCGACACGCGCGCCCAACTGGCCCACTAGATGCGACGGCGCAATCCCGCAAGCTTCGATCCAGGTTGACAGTCCCAGCCCCCGCAACTTGCCCTTGGCCTTGCTGGCCGCCGCGCGCTTTTCAAAGCCCGCAAGATCACCCAGCTCGATCAATTTATCCAGCGTAGCCTGATAGTTACCCACGTCATAGACCAGACCAACGGGCGAGGTGTAGGGGAACATATCGGGCGTCAGCAGGTTCTTGCGCCGGATCTCGACCTTATCAATCCCCAGCTCATCCGCCGCCAAATCGACAATCCGCTCGATCGAATAGGTCGCTTCCGGTCGCCCCGCACCCCGATAGGCATCAACGGGGGCAGTGTTGGTGAACACCGCCTTGACGTTCACATAGACCAGTGGCGTCTTATATGGCCCCGCCATCAGCGTGCCATGCAGGAAGGTTGGCGTCGCGGTGGAAAAGTTCGACAGATACGCGCCCACATTGGCCATCGTCTCGGTGCGCAGCGCAAGGAAGGTGCCGTCTTTTTCCAGAGCCAGCTGAATCCTGGTCACATGGTCGCGGCCATGCGCATCGGTCAGAAAGCTTTCCGACCGCTCGGCCACCCATTTCACCGGCCGCCGAATGGCTTTTGACGCGGCCAGAACCGCAGCCTCTTCCCCATAGTGATAGATCTTTGACCCAAACCCGCCACCGACATCAGGCGCGATCACGGTCAGCTTGTTTTCAGGAATACCCATCACAAAAGCCGAAATCAGCAACCGCGTGAGGTGTGGGTTTTGCGACGTGGTGTAGAGCTTATAATCCCCCGTTCCCGCATCATAATCGCCAATGCTGGCGCGCGGTTCCATCGCGTTCGGGACAAGGCGGTTGTTGACCAGTTCCAGCGTGGTCACATGCGGCGCCTTGGCAAAGGCCGCGTCGACAGCCGCACGGTTGTCCTCGATCCAGCCCCAATCAAAGCAGACGTTGTTGTCGATCTCGTCATGAACGCGGTTGGCCGAATTGGCCACAGCCTCGGCCATATTCACAATCGCGGGCAGTTCGGTGAAATCGACCTCAATCGCAGCCGCCGCGTCTTTGGCCTGCTCCAGCGTTTCGGCCACCACGATGGCATAAGCGTCGCCGACATGACGCACCTTGCCATGCGCCAGCACGGGCCGCTTGGGCTCTTTCATCGCCGCTCCGTCGCGGCTGGGAATATACCAGCCTGCCGGATTGCCACCCATGCCAACGAAATCTTCACCCGTCATGATCGCAATCACGCCTGGCATCGCCGCGGCGGCCTTGGTGTCAATCTTGTTGATCTTGGCATGCGCCATTTCCGAGCGCGCAAAATAGGCATAGGTCTGTTTGTGCAGGTCAATATCAGCCGTATAACGACCCTGTCCGGTCAGGAACCGGATGTCCTCGCGCCGCTTAACGCTGGCGCCGATACCGTGATCTTTCGGCATAGCATCCTCCCTTAATGCGATACGTTAAAAACGACCGCTAATGAATTGATTTTATTCTGCAGGAATTGCAGCAATATCTTGACCAGAGGCTGCCAACACGGCCTTGACGATGTTGTGATAGCCTGTGCAGCGGCAGATGTTGCCCTCAAGATAGTGACGCACCTCAGCCTCGGTCGGCTTGGGGTTTTCGGCCAAAAGCGCCGCCGAAGACATCACCATACCGGGCGTGCAAAACCCGCACTGCAGGCCGTGGTGGTCCTGAAACGCCTGCTGGACGACGCCAAGACTGCCATCTGCATTGGCCATGCCTTCAATCGTGCGAACCTCGGCGCCAGCCACATCCTGTGCAAATATTGTGCAGGATTTGACAGCCTTGCCGTTCACATGCACCACACACGCCCCGCATTGCGAGGTATCGCAGCCGACATGGGTGCCCGTCAGCCCCAAACCTTCGCGCAAATAGCCCGACAGCAGTGTCCGCCCCTCAGTTTCGGCTGAAACGGACTTGCCGTTTACAACCATAGTGACCTTTGTCATTGCGTCCTCCCTTATATTCGTTGCGATTCAGCTAATCAAACGCTTGAACCAACCCTTTTTCGCAGCCTCTGGCGCGGCCTCTGCTTCGGCGTCTTCGCTGGGGCCTTCGACGGCTGTCTGGAACCGCTCGAAAAAGCTGTCGGCCATCTTTTTGGCAAAACTGTCGATGATGCGGCTGCCCAATTGCGCGATCTTGCCGCCGACATTGGCCTCGACGGCATAGGACAGCCGCGTACCGCCTTCGATCGGTTCCATCGTCACCGTGGCCCCACCCTTGGCATAGCCCGCAGGCCCGCCCTTGCCCTCGCCCGAAATCTTCAGCCCCTTCAGGGGGGAAATGTCGGAAAGCGTAACCAAACCGGTGAAACGCGCCGAAACGGGCCCCACCTTTTGCGCCACAACCGCCTCAAATCCTGTCTCGGGGCTGCCGGTCATGCTTTCGCATCCGGGCACACATTCCTTCAAGACCTCAGGGTTCAGAATTGCCGCCCAAACCACTTCGGGACTGGCCATGATGTCGCGGGTATCCGTCAGTTGCATAGGCTCTCCTCTTCCCGTTGCAGCATCCTAAAACGCTATTTTCAGTCGGGCTATGCTTCTATGGTCGTAGCTGGCGCGAGAAGGCCAAAACCTGCCATCACCCGCCGCAACGCCTCGGCATCAATCGGTTTCATCAGCAGATCGACGCCCATCGCCTCTGCCTTGGCGCGCAACTCGGGCGAGTGGTCGGCCGTCACCAACATCAGGGGAACGCCCGCCCCCATGCCGCGCAGCTGTGCGATCAGATCCAACCCGCTGATCCCGTCGCCAAGCCTGTGATCGATCAAAAAGAAATCCGGCAGGATGCCCAGCTCGTCGATCAATGCCAGCGCCGCCTGACCACTGGCCGCCTCCAGCACATCGACACCCCATTTTTCCAGCACCAGACCCATTGCGCGGCGCAGGTCTTCGTCATTCTCGACCAGAAAGCCGATCCGCCCCTGCATCTGCACGGGCAGCTGTGGCGCAAGTCTGGTTTCCGGTGGCTCGACCGTAGAGAGCGGCACCTGTAAGGCAAAGCAACTGCCGCGCCCAAGCCGGCTGTTCAGCTCGAGAGGATGCCCCAACAGCCCACAGGCGCGCTCGACAATCGCAAGACCAAGCCCCATGCCTTCGCTGGCCGACGCGCGCGCATTCAGGCGATGGAACTCTTTGAAAATATTGCCTTGTTCGGCTTCGGGAATACCTGGCCCCGTATCCCAAACCTCAAGCCGCACCGCTTTACCTCGGGTGCGCGTGCCCACCAGAACCTTGCCCTGTTGGGTGTAGCGAATGGCGTTGGCGATCAGATTTTGCAAAATCCTGCGCAGATAGGCGGGATCCGAGGTGACCACATATTCGCACGGACGTACGATCAATTGCAGCCCCTTTGCTGAGGCAAAACCGGCAAATTCTTCTTGCAACTGCGCCAGCATCGCCCCGAGTTCGACAGCCGAGACCGTCACCGATGCCTTGCCGCTCTCCAGCTTGGAGATATTGAGCAAGGCATCCAGAATGCCTTCGACCGACACCAACGAGTTATGCGCCTTGTCCAAAGTGCTGCGCACCTCGGGCGCAATCGCGGCATCCGCGATCGAGGATAAAAACAGCTTGGCCGCAGACAGCGGTTGCAGCAGATCGTGGCTGGCCGCCGCAACAAAACGCGAGCGGCTGGCATTGGCGCGCTCGGCAGTGTCGAGGGCGTCCTCCAGCTCCAGCGTGCGCGCCTTGACCCCGGCCTCGAGCGTCTCATTGGCCCGGCTGAGGGCAGAAATGGCCTCACGTTCAGCGGTGACATCGGTAAAGCTCATCACAAAGCCGCTTTCCGGCGTCTCATGCGCAAAGACAGTCAGCACCAGCCCGGCACGGCGCAGCTCGAAGTTCAGATCGGGCCGCCCCGGCCGCCCCTTGACCCAAGCCAACAGCTTGGCCGCATCCATCGCCTCGCCAAAATCGAAATCCAGCGTGATACGGTGCACCAATTGCTCGACCCCGCCGCCGATGCGCAAACGGGCCAGTGGCACGGCCAGAAGCGTCGAGAGTTGCCGGTTCCACCCGACAAGGTCTGCATGTGCATCAAAGATCGCAACACCTTGATTGATATGGTCAAGCGTGGCGCGAATGACCCGCGCCTGATCGTCAAGCTGCTTGCCACGCTCTTCGCGCTCGGCGCGGATGATGTCGGTCACATCCGTCTGCAAGATCACGGTGCCGCCATCGCGGGTGCGATGCTCTGACACCTGCACCCAGGCATCGCCGCGCATCGCCACGTTAAAGATCACATGGCGCTCTTGGTGGCGCCGTCGTCGCCGT
>JAHEBX010000192.1 GCA_024642045.1 Pseudorhodobacter sp.
GCGTATCAACGTCTCGCTCGATACCCTCGACGACAAGAAATTTGCCGAGATCACCCGTTGGGGCCGCTTGCCGCAAGTGTTGGATGGCATCGAGGCGACAAAGGCGGCAGGCCTGGCGGTCAAGATCAATGCCGTGGCTCTCAAGGGTTTCAACGAGGATGAGCTTTTCACCTTAACCGACTGGTGTGCACGCGAAAATCACGATCTGACCTTTATCGAGGTCATGCCGATGGGCGAGATGGGCGATGTCGGACGACTAGATCAATACTGGCCGCTGAAAGACCTGCGCGCGCGCCTTGCCGATCGCTTCACCTTGATTGACCTGCCCGACCGAACAGGTGGCCCTGCGCGGTATGTCCGGCTGAGCGAGACGGGCCAGCGCGTCGGTTTCATCACACCGCTCACGCATAATTTCTGCGAAAGCTGCAATCGCGTGCGCCTGACCTGCACGGGCGAGTTGTACATGTGTCTTGGTCAGGAAGACATGGCCGACCTGCGCCGTCCGCTGCGCGCCAGCGCCGACGATGCGGCGCTTGAAACGGCGATCCGCGCCGCGATTGCGCGCAAACCCAAGGGCCACGATTTTGACTATTCGCGTCAAGCCGTCAAAGGTCAGATGAGCCGCCACATGTCACACACGGGCGGCTAAGCTTTGCACTCTTGCGGCCTGCTCAGGCGGCCGGCATCCGCGCCTCGACCATACCGGCATACCAGCTTGACCCAAACGGAATGGCGTTATCGTCAAAGTTATAGGCCGGGTGATGCACCATCGCGGTGTCGCCGTTGCCAAGGAAGATATATGCGCCGGGGCGTTCCAGCAGCATAAAGCTGAAATCTTCCGCCCCCATCAACGGCGCCGTGTCGGTATCCACCTGCCCCGAAACCGACCGCGCCACATCGGCGGCATAGTCTGTGTTTTCAGGGGCATTTACCGTCACCGGATAGCCGCGCTGATAGTCGACAACCGCCTTGGCCCCAAGAGCCAGCGCTGTGCCTTCGGCGATCTCTTTTACCCGCCGTTCGACATAGTCCTGCACGCCGAAATCCATCGTGCGCACAGTGCCTTTCATCTTGACCACCTGCGGGATGACATTGTGCGCGGTGCTGTCGGTTGCCACCGTGCAGACCGAAACCACTACCTGTTTCAGCGGATCGACCCCACGCGAGGCGATGGTTTGCAACGCCACGATAATATGCGCGGCCACCACTGTGGTGTCGATACAGTCATGCGGCTTGGCTGCGTGGCCGCCTTTCCCCGTTACTGTAATCTCGAACTGATCTGCCGCCGCCATCATCGCGCCGGGCCGGATCGCGAAATGGCCCACGGGAATTCCCGGCATGTTGTGCATGCCGTAAACCTCTTGGATGCCCCAACGGTCCATCATGCCATCGGCGCACATCTCGCGCCCACCGCCGCCGCCTTCTTCGGCAGGTTGAAAGATCAGCACGGCCGTGCCATCGAAGTTCCGCGTCTCGGCCAGATATTTCGCAGCCCCCAGCAGCATCGAGGTATGCCCGTCATGGCCACAAGCATGCATCTTGCCGGGCGTCTTGGAGGCATAGTCCACCCCCGTCTGCTCGTGGATCGGCAGCGCATCCATATCGGCGCGCAACCCGATCACACGGCCCGAGGTATCGGTCTTGCCCTTGATCACCACCACAACGCCGGTGCGGCCAATGCCTTCGGTCACCTCGTCACAGCCAAATTCACGGCACAATTCGGCAACCCGCGCCGCTGTGCGATGCACCTCGAACAGCAGTTCAGGGTTTTGATGGAAATCCTGCCGCCAGCCCGCGATTTCGGGCAGCATTTCAGCGAAACGGTTCTTAACAGCCATGGGGCACCTCTATTTTTGCGCAGGCAAACGTTGTTCGACCAAGTTTACAAAGAAACTGCAACCGGCGGGGATCGCCTCGTCGTTGAAATCATAAGCAGGATGGTGGCACATGGCGCTGTCGCCATTGCCAAGGAAAATATAGGCGCCAGGCCGCGCCTCGAGCATATAAGAGAAATCTTCAGCCGGCATGATCGGCTTGACGTCGCGATCGACCGACCCCGCCACCGCTTCTGCCGCGAGAGCCGCATATTCGGCGTTTTCGGGCGCGTTCACCGTCACCGGATAGCCGCGCCGATAGTCGATCTCGACCTCGGCTCCAAAAGCCTCTGCAGTGGATTTTACAATCATGCAGACCCGCTTTTGCGCCAGATCGCGCGCGTCCTTGTCCAATGTTCGCACGGTGCCTTCCATCACCACCGTATTGGCGATGACGTTCGAAGCGTTGCTATCGGTCTTGAAGCTGCCGACGGTGACCACCACCGAATCCAGCGGATCAATGTTGCGTGACACCACCGATTGCAGCGCCACCACGATGTGACACGCGACCAGCGTCGTATCGACCGCGCGGTGCGGTTCAGCCGCATGCCCGCCCTTGCCCGTCACCTTGACGTAAAACTCGTCCGCCGAGGCCATCAGAGGCCCGGGCCGCAGGGCAAACTGACCCACAGGCAGGCCGGGCGCGTTGTGCAGCCCATACACCTCTTGGATGCCAAAACGATCCATCAAACCATCATCCACCATCGCCTTGCCGCCCGCGCCGCCCTCTTCGGCGGGCTGAAAAATCAGCGCCACGGTGCCGTCAAAGTTTCGTGTCTCGGCCAGATATTTCGCAGCGCCAAGCAGGATCGACGTGTGCCCGTCATGGCCGCAAGCGTGCATCGCGCCGGGCGTTTTGCTGGCATAGACCGCGCCCGTAATCTCGTGAATGGGCAGCGCATCCATGTCAGCGCGCAGGCCGATCACACGTCCCGAAGTATTTGATTTCCCACGGATCAGCGCCACAACGCCGGTGCGCCCGATGCCGGTGACCACCTCGTCACAGCCAAAGCTCTGGCATAACTCGGCCACGCGTGCGGCGGTGCGATGCACCTCGTACATGATTTCCGGGTTCTCGTGAAAGTCATGCCGCCAGCCGGTGATTTCGGGCAGCAATTCCGCAAAACGATTCCGCACAGCCATGACGCGCTCCTTTTCGCGACAGCCTGAGCCGAAAAACTTTCCCCTTCAACCCCGTTTCAGCGGAATTTTCGCCGCGCGTCCAAGGCCAGCCCCGTGCCGACCGATCCCAGCATATCGCCCGTCGCAATCTTCACCCCCGGCAAGGCTGACTGCACCAGCGATCGCAGGATCGGCAAGCCGCTCGACCCACCCGTCATGAACACGGTGCCAATCTGATCTGCGCGCAGCCCCGCCTGCGCCAGGACCGACTGCAGGCTCGACCCGATCCGCGCGATCGGGGCCTCGACGGCCATCTCGAACCCCTCGCGCCGCAACAATGGGTTTGGCCCACCGGTGAATTGCGACACCTGCAACCGTGCGACGTCTTGATCCGAAAGCGCTATTTTGGCGGCCTCGACCGCCATCGCCAAAGCATGTCCGTGGCGTTCTTCAACCACCTTCATCATGCGGTCCAGCAGCTCGCCCCGATCCACATCGCGCCGCAGCGCCTTGAGGTCCGCCGCAATCCGCTGGGTGTAAAGCGCATTGATGCGGTGCCATGTCGCAAGGTCGAGGAAATAATGGTTCGGCATCAGCCCCGCGCCACCCCTGACGCTGGCCTTGTAGCCCAGCATCGGCATCACCTCGGCCAGACTCAGCAAACGGTCAAAATCCGTGCCGCCGACGCGAATGCCGTCGTTGGCCAGAATATCGCCGGCCCGATCCGCCGCAGCCACCCGTTCGGGCGAGACCCGCACGATCGAAAAATCCGAGGTGCCGCCGCCGATGTCAACGATCAGCACCAGCTCCTCACCCGTCACTGTCTGCTCATATTGCAAAGCGGCCGCGATCGGCTCGTATTGAAACGCCACGTCCGCAAAGCCCAAGGCCCGTGTTATCTCTTCCAGTGCGTCCTGAGCCTTGGCATCCCCCGCCGCATCGCCGTCCACAAAATGCACAGGCCGCCCCAGCACAACGCGGCTCACCTCTGCCTCGGACTGCAGCTTTTGCACCATATGTTCGATGAACCGCGCCAAGACCTCGCGGAACGACACCGCCCGCCGCCCTACCGCCGTGCGTTCGTCAATAAGCCCCGACCCCAGCGTTGACTTCAGACCGCGCATCAGCCGCCCGTCTTCGCCCCGCAAATAGGCCGCCATCGCCGCGCGACCAAACTCGGGCGGCGCACCGTCGGCGTCCCAGAACACGGCCGACGGCAAGGTTGCGGCATCACCTTCCAGCGCAATCAGCCGGGCGCCAGAGGCGTCCGCCAGCGAGACCGTCGAATTCGAGGTGCCAAAGTCGATCCCGCAGTAAAGTGTCATCGCAGTCCCCAGACCAAAACGCAGCGTGTAGTCATCCCCCGTAGGCTTGTAAAGCAACGGGCGGTCGCTCCGCGGGGGATATTTGGACCAGTATGAAAGGGCTAGAGCGACGGTCCTGCGGCGATTTTGGTCCCGTCGCGAAAGCGCGACAGACGAAAACGGTTCAGGTCATGGCCCACGGGGTTGCCCATGACCAGATCGGCCAGCACACGCCCCATGCCCGGACCAATCCCAAAGCCATGCCCGCTCAGACCTGTGGCGATCACCAGCCCTGCGATCTGCGGGGCGCGATCGATGATCGGCACGAGGTCCGGTAGGGTGTCGATCATCCCCGCCCAGCTTGCGCGCAGTTTTGGGCGGCCAAGGCCCGGCAGGGCGGCCGCGAAATCATCCTGTACCTGCGCCAGGGTCGCCATGTTCGGGGCGGGGTTCAGCACCCGGACGGATTCAAAAGGTGAGGGCTCATCTGCGCTCCACCGCCGCGTGGTGCCCCAGGCATCGGGAAAACCTTTGGGCGCGGCGGCACGAAAGACCGTTGATTTGAAATCTTTTTTCAGCACAGGCAAGAATTTCGTTACATGGCGAAACGCATCTGGCCCAACGAAGAAATCATGGCTGCCCCCAGGTGCGATTGTGTAGCCGCCATCAACCCGGCGCCGAAAGGCAAAACGGTCGTCGGCGACATTGCCTGCAAAGACCTCGGGCATCGGTTCCGTCGCAGCCACACTTGCCAGCACCGAGAGTTGCGGAATACTCACCCCTTCGGCGCGCAGGAACAATGCCGACCACGCCCCGCCAGCAATGACAACCTGTTCGCAAGCAATCCGGCCCGCCTCGGTGTAAACACCTTGCACCCGCCCGGCCGCAATATCCAGCCGCCGCACAGCGCAATTTTCCACCAACACCGCCCCGCGCCGCACGGCGCCCTCGGCCAGCACCGGCACCGCGACCATAGGTTCCGCCCGAGCGTCCGAAGCGGTAAAGAGCCCGCCGATCCAGGGCGCCGAAAGTCCCCTGATCATCGCCGACATCTGAGCCGCCGTCCGCATTTGGGTGGCAATCCCGGCTGCCGCACGCCATGCCTCAAAGCCCGCCATTTCGGCCTCGGTTCGGGCGGGGTAAAGCACGCCCTCTTGCCGAAAGCCCAGAGCCTCGCCACATTCTGCCGCCAGCGCCTTCCAGATCGCAAGGCTCTCTACCATGATCGGCAGTTCGTCCAGATCGCGGCCTTGTTGGCGGATCCAGCCCCAGTTGCGGCTGCTTTGCTCGCCCGCAATCCGACCCTTTTCGCACAACACCACCTGAAGGCCCCGCTCGGCCAAGTGCCAGGCGGTCATCACCCCTATGACGCCGCCGCCCAGAACCACGACTTCACAGCTTTTGGGCAGCCTGGGGGTGAAACGCGCGGGCACGGCCAAAGATATTGGAAAGCTCATCCAAGCTCACCCA
>JAHEBX010000044.1 GCA_024642045.1 Pseudorhodobacter sp.
GGCCGAGACGGCCAGCACATCCTGCCGGTTCGCAGTCTGCGCCAACAGCGCATCGCGTTGGCTGGCGTCGACCAGATCCAGCTTGTTCCAGACCTCGACCATCGGCACAGATTTGCGCACGCCCAATGAAGCGAGGATCTCGTTCACGTCTTCGGCCTGTTCTGCGGTTTCTGGGTGGCTGATGTCGCGAACATGCAAGATCAGATCGGCCTCAAGCACCTCTTCCAAGGTGGCCCGAAACGCCGCGACCAGCTGCGTCGGCAGATCCGAAATGAAACCAACTGTGTCCGAGGCAATGATCTTGCGCCCCGACGGCAGCACGATGCCGCGCATCGTCGGGTCCAGCGTCGCAAAAAGCATATCCTTGGCCAAAACCTCGGCCCCCGTCATCCGGTTGAACAGTGTCGATTTGCCCGCGTTGGTATAGCCAACCAGAGCGACCAGCGGAAACGGCACCTTGCGGCGCGAGGCGCGGTGCAATTCGCGCGTTTTGACCACCCGCTCCAACTGCCGCTTGAGCCGCACCACCTGATCGTCGATCGCGCGACGGTCAGATTCGATCTGCGTCTCGCCCGGCCCGCCAACAAAGCCAAAGCCGCCGCGCTGACGCTCCAGGTGAGTCCAGGCCCGCACCAGCCTTGTACGTTGGTACGACAGCGCGGCAAGCTCGACCTGCAGCACCCCTTCACGCGTTCTTGCGCGGTCGGCAAAGATCTCAAGGATCAGACCTGTACGGTCCAACAGCTTGACGCCCCATTCTTTTTCCAGATTGCGCTGCTGTACCGGCGAGACCACGCCATCGACCAACACAAGGTCGATCTCTTCGGCATGAAAGCGGGTTTTCAGCTCGTCCACCTTGCCCGAGCCGAACAACATGCCAGGGTGAATCCGCGGCAAACGCACGACCTCGGCCCCGATCACCTCGATCGCAGGCAGGGCTGCGGCAAGGCTGACGGCTTCGGCAAGGCCATGCTCAGGCAGGCGACGCGTCTTGCCAGCACGCGTATCGGGGTGCAGCACATAGGCGCGTGACGCAACTGCCGCCGTTTCATAGGCGTCAATCCCGCCATCTGGATAAAGCGGTTCGTCCTCGTCCTCGGGGAAATCGGGTGCTATTCTTCGCCCTCGTACAGATTGACTGGACCACCCGGCATAATGGTGGAAATCGCATGCTTGTACACCAGCTGCGACTGGCCATCACGGCGCAACAGCACGCAGAAATTGTCAAACCAAGTGATGACACCCTGCAACTTGACACCGTTGATCAAAAAAATTGTAACCGGAACTTTTGATTTCCGGACATGGTTCAGAAAGGCATCTTGCAAATTTTGTTTATCGGCGGCCATTTTTTCTTGTCCTTATTGCCTAAGCGATCCTACGACACCCCCCTCGGTGCGATAAAACCAAGTATGTCGTGCCGTTTACAGAGATTCTAGCCCAAAAATGCCTGAACGACCGCAAAGGCCAAGGGGGCGAGGTTTCGGCGACACTCTAGTCGTTGCCATCCTCTGATCCCCCGGCGCCGCCTTTGCTGGACCCGACCACGCCCAGCGATTTGAGTTTGCGGTGCAGGGCCGAGCGTTCCATACCGACAAAGCTTGCCGTGCGACTGATGTTGCCACCAAAGCGATTGATCTGGGTCAGCAGATATTCGCGCTCGAACACTTCGCGCGCCTCGCGCAGCGGCAGTGTGGCCATCGCGCCACCCAGCACCATGCGGCCTTCGCCATCTGAGGCGGGCTCTTGCCCCGGCAATTCGCGCGCGTCGATATCGCCCGATCCTTCGCCAAGGATCAGCACCCGTTCGATCACGTTTCGCAGTTGCCGGATATTGCCCGGCCATTGCATGGTCTGCAAAAGCGCCTCGGCATCCTGTGTCAGCTTGCGCATCGGCAGGCCCTGAGATTGGTGGAACATCTCGACAAAAGCCTTTGTAAGTTCTGGAATATCCTCGCGCCGCTCGGCCAGTGACGGCACCGCGATTGGCACCACATTCAAGCGGTCATACAGCTCTTGGCGAAACCGACCGGCGGCGATCTCGGCGCGCAAATCGCGGCTGGTGGATGAAATCACCCGCAGCTCGACCCGCACCTTATCGTTGCCACCAACGCGGCTGAACTGGGGATCGGTCAGCACGCGCAAGATCTTGGCCTGCGTTCCAAGCGGCATTTCCGCCACTTCATCAAAATACACCACCCCCCCGTGCGCCTGCTCTAACAGACCCTTTTCCACCCCTCGTTCCGGGGTTTCGCGGCCAAACAGCACCTCTTCCATCCGTTCGGCATCCACGGTGGCCGAAGATACCGAGACGAAAGGCGCCGAAGCGCGTCCTGAATTGGCGTGAATATAGCGCGCGGCCATTTCCTTGCCGGCCCCAGCGGGGCCGGTCAGCATCACGCGACCATTAGACTTGGTGACCTTTTCCAGTTGTACTTTCAAGGCTCTGAAGGCCGGACTTGATCCTATCATTTCTGAGACGGATGTATCCCTGCGCCGCAGATTTGCGTTTTCGCGCCGCAACCTTGAGGTTTCCATCGCGCGGCTGACCACCACCATCAACTGATCAATGTTGAACGGCTTTTCGATGAAATCGTAAGCGCCCTGTTTGATCGCAGCGACAGCAATTTCGATATTGCCGTGACCCGAGATGATCACAATCGGAATGTCAGGATTATCACGTTTTACCGTCTTGAGGATATCGATCCCGTCCATCCGGCTGTCTTTCAACCAGATATCCAAAATCATAAGGCTGGGCGCCTCAGAATTGATCTCGGACATGCAATCGTCCGAATTTGCAGCAAGGCGAATGGCATAGCCCTCGTCCTTGAGAATCTCACCGATCAGTTCCCGGATGTCTTTTTCGTCATCAACGATCAAAATGCTGCTCATCATTCCTCCTAACTGGCTACTGTCGCAAGGCGCGCCCGCTTGCGCGCAGCGCGCGGCAGGCGGATCACAGCCATTGCTCCAAAATGTGTGGTTCCTTCAAAAGCAGGCGCGTCCTCGAGGGAAAGCGTGCCGCCGTGCTCTTCGATAATCTTCTTGACGATGGGCAGGCCAAGGCCGGTGCCCTTTTCGCGCGTGGTCACATAGGGCTCGAACAGGCGTGCGCGATCGGGCGGCAATCCGATCCCGTTATCCATGATGCGGATCACCACATCATTGTCTTCAAGTTCCAACGTCACGCGAATTTCGGGCGCTATGCCAATCTGTTCGCCTTTTTCTGTCAATGTTTCAGTAGCTTCACCGGCGTTCTTAATCAAATTTGTTAACGCCTGGCCAATCATTGTGGCATCCAGATCCATCATCACGGGGCCCTCGACAAAGCTCCGGCGAAATTTGACATCTGGTTGGCCGTTTTCTTGCAACATCACCGCAGCGCGTACCAGCGCCACAAGATCGTTTTCGCGCCGGTCAGGTTCGGGCATGCGCGCGAATTTTGAGAACTCATCAACGATGCGGCGCAGATCATTGGTCTGGCGGACGATCACATCGGTATATTGCGCCAGCTCTGCGGGATCAGCGACCTGAGTGCGGAACTTGCGATTGATCCGCTCGGCCGAAAGCTGGATCGGGGTGAGCGGATTTTTGATCTCATGCGCGATGCGGCGTGCGACATCGCCCCAAGCCGCCATGCGCTGCGCCGAAACCAGATCGGTGACATCGTCAAAGGCCACGACATAGCCTTCCAGCCGCGTATCGCTGCGCCGAGCGGTCATCCGCACCAAAAGGCTTTCCAGCTTGCCCTTGCGGGTCAGCCGGATCTCATCCTGCACCGCAAGCCCACCGCCTTCGCGCAGGCGGTCGAACAGCTTGGCAAATTCCGGCACAGCCACCGAAAGCGCCACATCGGTCTGCCCATCGCCAAAATCCAGCAAGCGCTCTGCCGCGCGGTTGGAAAAGTCGATATCGCCATCAGAATCAAGGCCGATCACTCCGGCCGTCACATTGTTCAGCACAGAATCAAACAGACGCCGGCGCTGCTCGGTCTGACGGTGACTGTCCACCAAAGCCTCGCGCTGCCCTTTAAGCTGATGCGTCATGCGGTTGAACACGCGCGAGAGCGTGGCGAATTCGTCATCGCCTTCTTCCTCGATAACCTGCACATCCAGATTGCCCGTGGCCACCTCTGCCGCGGCCGAGGCAAGACGACCGACAGGGCGGCTGAGCCGTTCGGCAAACCACAAACCAAGCCAAACCGCCGCCAGCACCAGAATCAGCGCAAAACCAAGGTAGAGCAGGCCGAAATTGAACAGAACCTTACCTCGCACCGAATCGAGCTGCTGATAGAGCCGCACGGTCTCTTTGGTTTCGTCCAACAGCGACAAAATTCGGCCATCCACCTTGCGCGAGATGTAAAGATAGCGGTCGGCATAGGCGTCCAGATGCACCAACGCGCGGAATTCGTCGTTGGGCCAGTCTTGAATGACCACCGTCTCGCCGTCCTTGGCGCGCGTCAGTTGATCAGCGCTCAGCGGTTCGAAATCGAACAGATAAGAGCGCTCGCCCCGCGTTTTCAGCTTGCCAACGCCATCAACAAGATAAGCCTCTTTGATCCCGCGCTGAATCGCCGCCTGACCTTGGGTCAGGATTGGGCGCACCTGATCATCAACAAGGAAAAAGCTCTTCTGCTTGGCGATGTTCAAATAGGCCGCAAGCGAATTTGCGTCATCTTTCAATGCTTTGGTCTGCTCATCTTCATAGGCTTGCGCTGCGTTCAAAGAGGCGCCGACAACATTGCGCACGCGGTCCGAAAACCAGCCCTCAAGCCCGATGTTCACAGTCAGAACCGCAAAGACGGCCACCAGAATTGTCGGCACCAGCGCGACAAAGGCGAATACGCCCGTCAGTCGCAAATGAAGCGCAGAGCCGGCCGACTGCCGCCTACGGTCGCTGACCATCCGCATCACGCGGGCCAGCACAAGCGAGGCGACCACCAGAATGTAAATCAGATCGGCAAGGAAAATCAGTCGCAGATATTGCGAAGAAGCCCCCAGATTGAAGGGACCCAGCGCCAGAAACGTCACCACGACGAGCATAGGCCCCATGAAGACCAAGGCAAAGGTCAGCCCGGTTTGCACACGCCGCTGCCTGCGCAGCCGCGACAGCCTGAGCCAGGTGTTGTTTGCTGAACTGCGCCGCACCGTTTCCCACCCGTTTTGGCGGGGGAAGCCCTCCGCCCGCACGCACTTTGAGCCTTTTGTGCGCCGTTACGCATAAGTCACAAAGCCTGTGGCGGTTTTACATCAGTTTGCGGCGCCTTGTCACCTGAATATCGAGGTCGGTGATCTTCTTGCGCAAGGTATTGCGGTTGATGCCCAACAAGTCGGCACATTTTGCTTGGTTTCCGCCCGTCGCGTCCAGCGCGATCTCGATCAATGGCACCTCCATTTCGCGCAAAATGCGGTCATAGACTCCGGGTGGGGGCAATTGGCCTCCATGCAAATCGAAATAGCGCTGTAAATGACGCGCAACCGAGGCCGACAGCTTTTCACCCTCGACAGCACCACTGCGCGCGGCGATCGGGCTTTGGGTGCTGCCCAAGGCGGCCTCAAGTTCTGCTTTGCTGATGTCGGGCTCGCTTGCGGTCACAACAAGCCGTTTGAGCATGTTTTCCAACTGTCGCACGTTGCCGGGCCAGGGATAGGCGCGCACGATTGCCATCGCCTCGGGGGAAAGCCTGCGTTGCAAACCCTGCTCGCGTTCACTGCGCGACAAGAAATGCTCGGCCAAAAGCGGGATGTCCTCGACACGGTCACGCAGCGCGGGCACAGACAAGGTTACGCCACCCAGCCGATAGAACAAATCCTTGCGAAACGCGCCCGACTCCATCCTGGCGGCAAGATCGATTTGCGTGGTCGACATCACCCGCGGCGCATGTTCGCCCATCACATCCAGCATGCGCACCAGACGCGCCTGTGCATCGTCGTCAAAATCGGCGACTTCATCAAACACGAGGCTGCCGCCTTTGGCGCGGGCAAGCAGCGTCGAGATGCCATCTACCCCCGCAAGATCAGAGGCCTGAGCCGTCACAAAAGGCTGGCCGCGCCGATCCGAGAAATCATGCACCGCGCGCGCGATCAACGATTTACCCGTTCCCGATTCGCCGGCGATCAATACGGGCAGATCGGCGTTCATCACCCGCGCCACCAACCGATAGAGCGCCTGCATCGCCGCTGTTCGCCCCACAAGCGGCAGATCCTCGCCACTTTCACGCGGCGCGACCGCAGGGGCCTTGGGCGCATGGCGTTTCATGTCGAGCGCGCGGGCCGACCGCTTCATCAGATCGGGCAAATCAAAGGGTTTGGGCAGGTAGTCAAAGGCCTCGGCCTCGGCGGCCTGAATCGCGGTCATGATGGTGTTTTGCGCCGAAATGACGATCACCGGCAGACCGGGCCGCATCCGCGCGATTTGCGGCAGGGCCTGAAGGCCATTGCCGTCCGGCATGATGACATCTGAAATTACCAGATCGCCTTTGCCTTCTTCGACCCAACGCATCAGTGTCATCAGGCTGCTGGTGGCATGCACCTTGCAGCCGGCACGCGTCAGCGCCTGCGTCAGAACGGTGCGGATGGTGCGATCGTCGTCGGCGACAAGAATGGTGCCGTCCATTACAGCTGCTCCTCGGCTAGCCCGCGCGGGGCAAGGGGTAGGGAAATTCGGAACACTGTGCGGCCGGGCACGGAATCAACAGAAATCCAGCCGTCGTGATCCGAGATGATTTTTGACACCAGCGCCAACCCAAGGCCCGTGCCGTTCTCGCGCCCCGAGACGAAGGGTTCAAAGATATCCGCGGCAAGATCGGGTGGGATGCCCGGGCCGTCGTCGATAATCTCGACTTGCAGTGGCAAAGCGGCCCCTGTGCCATCCTTGCGCCGACGGCGCAGCGAATGATCATAAAAAGTGTGCAGCCGGATCGTGCCACCTGCAGGCCCCGCCGCCTCGGAGGCATTCTTGAGCAGGTTTAGGAACACCTGCATCAGTTGATCCGGGTCAGCAAAGGTGGGCGGCAGCGAAGGGTCATAGTCTTCGATGATCTTCATCGCGGCGCCATAGCCGACCAAGGCAGAACGACGCGCCCGATCCAGCGCGTCGTGCAGGTTGAAGGCGCGGCGCGCAGGCGGGCGAAGATTGCCGAACTGCTCGACCTGCTCCAGCAGTTTGACGATCCTGCGGGTTTCCTCGACGATCAGATCGGTCAGCTCTTGATCCTGCGGCTCCAGCCCCATCGCCAACAGTTGCGCCGCCCCCGAAATACCGGCCAGCGGGTTCTTGATCTCATGCGCCAGCATTTCCGCCATACCGATAGCCGACTTGGCCGCCGAGGTGACGTGCATGGAGCGGCCCAAACGGTCGGCAATTTCGCGCGGCGAGATCAGCAGCACAACATAGCCCGGATTATCCTGAATCGGTGCCATCTGCAGCGCACAGGAAACCGGCGCGCGCTCGCCCGTGGTTACGTCCGCTTCGGCAATGAACAGCGGAGAACTGTGGTCAAGCACCCGCGCCAGCGCATCCTCCATCGGCGCGTCGATCGACAAGCGATCCAGCAGCGGCTGGCCGATCAGGCTTTTGGCCGAAGCGTTGAGGAAAATTTCGGCGGGCGCATTGACCTCATGGATCAGCCCGGTAGGCCCGATCACGATGGCTGGCAACGGCAGCGAAGCCCAGATCGCGCTTGGTTCGGGCGTGTTCATGCGGCGACCTGCTGGCTGTTGGCAAAGGCGCTGCGGATCAGCCGCTGGACATTCAAGGGGTCGGTTGCGGTCAGAATGGCATCGCGCGTCTCGGTGATGCCGGCCTCTTGCAGATACCAGCCCAGGTGTTTGCGCGCCACGCGCAGGCCCAACTCGCGGCCGTAAAACCTCAGCATCATCTCGTAGTGTTCGACGATCAGTTCGGCCAGATCGCCGCCCTTTGGCACTTGCGGTTCGGGCGCGCCGAAAAGCCGATGCGCGATCTGCGCCAGCCGCCAGGGCGCGCCTTGCGCCCCGCGCCCGATCATCACGCCCCGGGCCTGCGATTGCGCAAGGGCCGCGCTGGCGCTGGCCTCATCGACGATGTCGCCGTTGGCAATCACCGGAATATCGACCGCGTTAACGACGGCGCGAATAGCGGCCCAATTCGCAGCCCCCTTATAAAACTGACAACGGGTACGTCCGTGAATGGTGATCATCTGCACACCGGCCGATTGCGCCATCCGCGCGATCTGCGGCGCGTTCAGGCTGGCATCATCCCAGCCCAGACGGGTCTTGAGCGTCACCGGAACCGCCACCGCCGCGACAACCGCCTCGATCAGGCGCAGCGCAAGCTCTGGCTCTTTCATCAACGCCGAGCCGCAGGCGCCATTGCCGCCCGCCGCTGTCACCCGCTTGGCGGGACATCCCATGTTGATATCGATCAGCTTTGCCCCCTGCCCCTGCAGATAGCGAGCGGCCTCAGCCATCCAATGCGGATCCCGCCCGGCCAGTTGAACAGCCGTCGCGCCCTCGCTGATCCCCAATTCCGCACGCGAGAGCGCCAGCGGCTGCGCGCGCATCATATCTTCGGAGGCAACCATTTCTGACACCACAAGGCCTGCGCCAAAGCGCGCCACGATCTGTCGGAACGGCAGATCGGTGATCCCTGCCATCGGTGCCAGAATCACCGGTGGGGTCAACAGGATGTCTCCAACGCTTAGGGTCATTCCGGCTCCTTCTGCGCTTGACCATGCCTGCGCAAAGAGCAGAGTCCAAGCGATTGCAGCACTATGGCTGCCACATTTCTAAGCAATGCTTAAAAATTGTGCAAACATGCCGTAATATAGGGCCAGATTGTCATCGGGCCTTGGGCAGATTATGCAGGCTAAAACGAGGGTGTGAATGACAACAGCGGCGATCATCACAGCGGCAGGGCGCGGGCTTCGCGCGGGCGGCGCGTTGCCAAAGCAATGGCAACTTTTGGTCGGGCAGCCTGTGTTAGAGCATACCCTTGCGGCCTTTGCGGGGATGCGGCTCGTGTTGACGATCCACCCGGAAGATCGCGCGCGGGCCGCCGCGCTCTGCGCGCGCCCGATGCTGGTTGAAGGCGGTGCAAGTCGGGCCGCTTCCGTCCGCAATGCCTTGGAAGCCTTGTCAGGCCAAGGCATCACCAAGGTACTGATCCACGACGGCGCACGGCCCTTGGTTTCGGCAGCGGTGATCAAACGGGTGCTGGACGCGCTGGAGCATGCGCGCGCTGCGGCCCCGGCGCTTGCGGTGACCGATGCGCTTTGGACGGGCGCCGATGGCCGGGTCACAGGCACCCGCGACCGAGCCGGGCTGTATCGCGCGCAAACGCCGCAGGGTTTTGACTTTGATGCCATCCTTGCGGCGCATCGCGCGTTTGAGGGTGAGGCCGCCGACGATGTCGAGGTTGCTCGCGCTGCCGGGATTGAGGTGCTGATCGTAGGGGGCGACGAAGATAACCTGAAACTGACCTACGCCAATGATTTTGCGCGGGCAGAAGCAATCTTGAAGGGACGTTGAATGGATCTGCGGCTTGGCAACGGCTTTGATGTGCATGCGTTTTGCGACGGTGATGGCGTCTGGCTATGCGGCGTCAAGGTGCCGCATTCACGCGGCCTGCTCGGCCATTCCGACGCGGATGTCGGCATGCATGCGCTGACCGATGCGATCTATGGCGCGCTGGCCGAAGGTGACATCGGCCAGCATTTCCCGCCCTCTGATCCGCAATGGAAGGGCGCGGCCAGCCATATCTTTTTGCGCCATGCGATGGAACGCGTGACGGCACGCGGCTTTACGCTGACAAATTGTGACGTGACACTGATCTGCGAACGGCCCAAGGTTGGCCCACATGCCACCGCGATGCGGGCGGCTCTGGCGCAGATCATGGGAGTCGCGATGGAACGGATTTCGGTCAAGGCCACCACCTCGGAACGGCTGGGCTTTACTGGCCGCGAAGAAGGCATCGCCGCCATCGCCACCGCAGCGCTGGTGCGTCTGTGAGCCGGCTTGTCGCGATCTTTTTCGGGGTTGGATTGCTCAAGCCCGCGCCGGGAACCTGGGGCTCGCTTGCGGCGATCCTGCTTGCGGCGGCGATCAACCTCTACTTCGGCTTTCCCGCCATGGTGCTGGCCACCGCGGTTGCCACGCTTGCGGGTTTTTGGTCAGTACGACGCGAATTGGCGCTGCGCGGCGGCGAAGACCCGTCCGAGTTCGTCATTGATGAGGTTGCAGGCCAGTGGCTGGCGTTTCTGTTCGCCGCCGCCGGGTTCTGGTCGCGCGGATGGGAAGGGCTGTTGCCCTGGCCTGCCTATGTCGCGCCTTTTCTGTTTTTCCGCCTGTTCGACATCTGGAAACCCTGGCTTGTCGGGCGCGCAGACCGCCGCCATGATGCCGACGGTGTCATGCTGGATGATCTGTGGGCGGGGCTGTTTGCGGGCATTGCCACGGTGCTGGCGGCAGCAGCCTATCACATTCCGATGGTTCTGATGAGGTAAGCGATGGATGTCAGCCACCTTTTGCAAAAAGCCCGCTATTGGGGACTTAGAATCGCCTGTGCCGAAAGTTGTACCGGGGGAATGGTGGCGGCCGCACTGACCGAGATTGCGGGTTCTTCAGAGGTGTTTGACCGCGGCTTTGTCACCTACTCCAATCAGGCCAAGATCGACATGCTGGGGGTTTCGGCCCAGACGCTTGCGGACCATGGGGCCGTTTCCGAACAGGTCGCGCGCGAGATGGCAGAAGGCGCATTGGTGCGATCACTGGCTGATCTGACCGTGTCGATCACCGGCATTGCAGGGCCGGGCGGCAGCGAGTTCAAACCCGAGGGGCGCGTCTGTTTTGGTCTTGCCCAGCGGGGCAAGCCAAGCCGGGTGGAAACCGTCGAGTTTGGTGCGCTCGGGCGGGAAAAGGTTCGCAAGTCAGCGCGCAAACATGCGCTCAGTCTGCTGGATGGCGCACTCGGCGAAATCTGATTCCGCCCCGATACAGTCAAATGCAGCGTAGTTTCGCCTAATAAATGTGCAATTAATGAATTGCCCGAAAAATTGGCGGCAATTTTACCGCATTGCACTTTCGGATGCACGGATTTGCCCGCTTTTAAGGCGCAAACACATCAGGAGCCGACATGAACGCTGCCGATACCGCCTTTATTCTGATCGCGACAGCGCTGGTGCTGTTCATGACGTTGCCTGGCCTCGCCCTATTTTACGGAGGGCTTGTGCGGGCGCGCAATGTGCTGTCGGTGTTCATGCATTGCTTTGCTATCGCCGCGCTGATGAGCGTGCTTTGGCTTGCCGTCGGCTATACGATCGCCTTTGGCGGCGAAGGCGCTGTCTGGGGCGGGCTTGGTAAGGCCTTCCTCGCAGGTGTCACCCCCGAAAGCCTGCAGGGGAACCTGCCCGAAGTGCTGTTCTTTGCCTTTCAGATGACTTTTGCCATTATCACCCCGGCCCTGATCGTCGGCGCTTATGTCGAGCGGATTGGCTTTGGCTTTGTGCTGCTGTTCTCGGCGCTCTGGATGCTGATCGTTTATGCTCCGGTCACCCATATGATCTGGGGCGGTGGGATGCTGTCAGATGGAGGCCTTTTTGGCGCGACCGGCGTGCATGATTTCGCAGGCGGCATTGTTGTGCACGAAACAGCAGGCATCGCGGCGCTGCTGGTTGCTTGGGTGCTTGGGCCGCGCAAATCAAAGTCGACCCCACCCCATAGTCCCGGAATGGTCATGATTGGTGCGGGTATGCTGTGGGTTGGCTGGTTCGGCTTTAACGGCGGCTCGGCGCTTGCAGCCAACGGTCAGGCCGCGATGGCCATCACGGTCACGCACCTGTCGGCTGCGGCCGCCAGCCTCACTTGGGCGCTCTGGGAACGCATCAAATTCGGCCGCGCCTCACTTGTGGGTCTTGTGACCGGAACCATCGCGGGCCTTGCTTCGATCACCCCCGCCAGTGGCTATGTCGGCCCGCTCTCGGCGCTGTTGATCGGCGGCATTGCCGGCATTTTGTGTCAGGAAATGGTGCTGTTTGTGAAGAACCGCGTCAAGATCGACGATACGCTTGACGTCTTTGCTGTTCATGGCGTCGGCGGCATTTTCGGGACCATCATGGTGGCCGCACTGGGCGCCGGCAGCTGGACGGCACAATTGGGGGGGCTGGCGGTGGTTGGTATCTGGACTGTGATCGCAAGCCTTGCCCTGATCAAGGTCTGCGCCCTGATCACCCCGATCCGTGTCGATCTTGAAACCGAGGTCAACGGCCTTGATCTGAGCATCCACGGCGAACGCGCCTATGAACTGAATTCCTAAAGCGCTGAATTCCTGAAACAATGGGCGGTCAGCCGTAAAGCTTGGCCGCCCGCGCCTCAAACGCGCGCACGACCCGCGTCATGGCCTCGTTGAACACAAGCCCGATGATGCCCGCAAGGATGGCATTTTTGAATTCGAAATCGACCTCGAAATTCACCTCGCACCCCCCTGTTTCAAGCGCGCGAAACCGCCAGACCGATTTCAGATGCTTGAACGGCCCGTCAATATATTCTGTCAAAATCATGTGCTGTCCGGGCAAGAGCGTCACGCGACTGCCAAACCTTTCGCGAAACACCTTGAAGCTGATCACCAGATCCGCCTCCATCACTTCGCCGCCTTCAATCGGGCTACGCGACCGGATACGCGCGGCAGCTGTCCAAGGCAGAAACTGCGGATAACGCGCGACATCGGCTACAAGGTCGTACATCTGCTCTGCCCGATAAGGCAGCACCTTGGTTTCAGAATGACGCGGCATCGCTAACCTATTCCCGTGACTTGCGCTCTGGTTTTGGGTAGAAAGCCCGCAGAAATCAAGAGGGCCTCATGCCACATCGCGCTTACGTCATCGACCAGATGATCTCGGCCAAGGCTATTGCCGCGCGGGTCGAAACGCTGGCCGCCCAGATTACCGAACATTACAAGGATTGCGACAAACTGGTCGTTGTTGGCTTGTTGCGCGGCTCTTTCGTGTTCATCGCCGACCTCGTGCGCGAAATCGAACTGCCAGTCGAGGTCGACTTTCTCGAGGCCTCGTCCTATGGCGACGCCACCCATTCCAGCCGCGAGGTGCGCATCCTCAAGGATTTGCGCGGCGAGATTGCGGGGCGCGATGTGCTGGTGGTCGAAGACATTGTCGACACGGGCTTTACGCTGACCCATGTAAAGTCTCTGCTGCTCAGTCGTGGCCCGAAACGACTCGAGGTTTGCGCGCTGTTGGATAAACCCAGCCGCCGCGAGGTCGATATCAAGGCGAGTTGGACAGGATTTGAGATTCCCGATGAATTTGTGGTAGGCTACGGCATCGACTTTGCCCAACGCAACCGCAACCTGCCCTACATCGGCAAAGTCCGTTTCACCGGATGAACCAGAATTGGTTCATCAGAATGGCGCAGTGGGCGCGAAATCCGCCTTCACCGCGCAAGGTAAAACTGGTTCTGTCGGTGGTCGCGATCTGTTTCGCGATCTATATGCTGGAGAAGGCCTTTGGTTGGCCCCAGTGGTTGAGCGTCAATCCGCAACCGAGGCCAAAATTTTAGCGTGACCTGCAGGGAACTTAAGGCTCGCGTAAGGTCGTATCGCTAGATGCTCATTCTTATGAATTGCTTCTGAAAGGCAGCCCTATGGCGCGTATGGTAACTAAACTTGCAGGCTTGGGATTGATCGGCTTTGCCGGCTTCATGTTTCTTTCCGCGCCGAGTGTTTCGTCGATGGCCGTCTATGATGGGCTCAAGGGCGATGCGAAAAACGGCGAGACGGTCTTCTGGGCTGCGGGCTGTGCGTCATGCCACGCCGCCGCTGATGCCAAAGGCGCGGACGAATTGGTTCTGGCGGGCGGGCAAGAGTTTCCGACACAGTTCGGCACCTTCCTGTCGCCCAACATTTCGCCCGACAAAACCCACGGGATCGGCGGATGGACCCTGCCACAGTTTGCCACCGCGATGACCCAAGGGGTGACACCCGAAGGCACGCATCTTTACCCAGCCCTGCCCTACGCGGCCTATAACAAGATGGTTCCGCAAGATGTGGCGGATCTGTGGGCCTTTATGCAGACGCTGCCCGCATCGGCCACGCCAAGCCAGGCCAACAAGGTCAGTTTCCCCTTCAACATCCGCCGCACCCTCGGCCTCTGGAAGCGCATGTTCGTGACCAACGATTGGGTGATTACCGGCGATCTGACCCCCGAACAAACCCGCGGGCGCTATATCGCCGAGGCGTTGGCCCACTGCGGCGAATGCCACACGCCCCGCAACGCGCTGGGTGGGTTGGACCGTGCAAAATGGCTGTCGGGCGCCGTCAGTGCCGATGGCAAGAGCAAGGTGCCAAACATCACTCCGGGCAAACTGACCTGGAGCGAAGCAGAAATCGTCGAATATCTGACAACCGGTTTTACCCCGGAATACGACTCGGTGGGCGGGCATATGGCGCATGTGGTCGAAAACATGGCCAAGCTGCCCGACAGTGACCGAGCCGCAGTGGCGGCCTACCTCAAGCTGGTGCCGTCGATAGCGAACTAGCGGGAAAATAAGCGATTTTCCGCCAGTTATGACAAACCCACGATCTAATTTCCGCCTCTATAACCTGAGGTGTAAAGCGCCCGGCTTGCTGGTTTAGGCAATCGGGCGCACCTTCCCGCCGCTGAGGATACACGTCAAACGTGTCCTTGGTTCAAACCGCGCAGCTGCGCACACGAACGGAGTTTTCGATGAAAACCAAACTTGTAGCTTTCACGCTTCTGGCCTCTCTTACGGCCACCGCGATCATCGCCCAGGATGATCCCTTTAAAGACACCGTCGAAATCCGCCATGGCCTGATGCTGCAGATGGCAACGGACCTCGCGACGCTTGGCGGCATGGCCAAAGGCACCGCGCCTTATGATCAGGCATCGGCAACCAAAGCTGCGGGAAACATCGCGGCAATCGCATCGGTGATCAGCATGGAGCAATTCCCCGCTGGGTCCGAGGCCGGCAAAGCGACCGATAGTTTTGCTCTGGCGGATGTCTGGGCCAAACAGGACGACTTCATGACCAAAATCACAGGTCTGAACGAAGCTGCGGGCATGATGCAAACGGCAGCTGCAACCAGCGCTGACGCGATCAAAGGGTCAATGGCCCAACTCGGTGGCGCATGTTCCGCCTGCCACAAAGCCTATCGTCAGCCCGAAAGCTGATCTTGCAGGGGGGGTGCAATGCCCCCCTTTTATTCTGCCCGCTCTGGGGCGCAAACTTGGCCGCCAAGCGGCTAAATGCGACCCAGTTTTTGCAATCGCGCCGCCCGCAGCCGCGCAAAATCGTCACCCGCGTGATAGCTTGACCGTGTAAGCGGCGTGGCCGAAACCATTAAAAAGCCTTTGCCATAGGCCGTGTTCTCATAGCTTTTGAATTCTTCAGGCGTCACAAAGCGGTCAACGCGGTGATGCTTGGGCGTCGGTTGCAGATACTGGCCGATGGTCAGAAAATCGATATCGGCGGCGCGCATGTCTTCCATCACCTGCAAGACCGCCTGGCGATCTTCACCCAGGCCCACCATGATGCCGGATTTGGTGAACATCGAGGGGTCAAGTTCCTTGACCCGCTGTAACAGGCGCAACGAATGAAAATAGCGCGCACCGGGGCGCACTTCGGGATAAAGGCCAGGCACAGTTTCAAGATTGTGGTTGAATACGTCGGGCCTGGCCGCTACCACAATCTCGAGAACCTTGGGGTCGCAGCGGATGAAATCGGGTGTCAGAATCTCGATTGTGGTGTCAGGAGCCTGCTTGCGAATGGCGCGGATGGTCTGGGCAAAATGCTCGGCCCCGCCATCCTCGACATCGTCGCGGTCAACACTGGTGATTACCACATGCTTGAGCCCCAGCTTTTTCACCGCATCGGCGACACGGCCGGGCTCAAAGACATCCAGGGCTTCGGGCGGCTTACCGGTAGCAATGTTACAGAAGGTGCAAGCGCGCGTGCAGACTTCGCCCATGATCATCATTGTCGCGTGGCCTTGGCTCCAGCATTCGCCCACATTGGGGCAACCAGCCTCTTCGCAGACGGTGACAAGTTTGTGCTCGCGCATGATGTCGCGCGTGATCTTGTAGCCTTCCGAGGTTGGCGCCTTGACGCGGATCCAGTCGGGCTTTTTCGGCTGGGCGTTGTCAGGCTTACGCGCCTTTTCCGGGTGACGCTGCTCTGGCAGTTTGAGATCGCGCAACGGATTTCCCCCTGAAACTTCTTCTGTCCCTGAAATAGTCCTCCTGCAGCCTATTGGCAACGCTGTTCACGCCGCAGCGCCATGTGTGTCAAGCAATGCTCGCACGGGTCAAGTACATCCTGCACGCAAAACGAGCGGCCCAACAAGCCAGTGTCCAGGTTTGGAAACCGCCGTTCTCGTGTTGTCTCAGTCCAGAGCGCCGATCCTGCAGGCGCCCGGATCTGGGGGCCCGCGTGTTGAGCGGACAACTCGGCACCCCGCTATGGGTCTGCGCTGGCCGCTGCGGCCTTATCCAATCAGCGGGCCCGCGCGCCCGTAGGTCTGCTCGAAATGCCTGTGCAGGCGTTGCAAGGCGATGCGCAGGACCACCTTGCCCGAACGTGCGGCCCATCCAAGCCGCTGCTCGGCGGTCTCGATGCCTTCCAGAAAACAGCACACGCGCAACGCGACATCGCCCAAGCCTGGCCCCAGATCGCGCAAGGCAGCCGCCACCCGGTCGCGCGCCGCACTTGGGCCCTCGGCAAGCCCGCTGTCCGAGCGAAACCCACCACGATCCGCGCCGGTCAGAAACCTCTCCCAGTTTTGCGCCACCCGAGGGCCCATCTGCGCCAGCTCGAAATCTTCGCGCAGACGTTCGGCTGCCGAAACAAGCTCGGGTTCCAGAAAGACCTTGCCGTCCTTGTCGCGCCGGCGCCCCAGCACAGAAACCGGGCTTTCGGCCAAGTTATAGCGGATGCGCTTGGCTCCGGCATCATTGTCAACGCTCCGCTCGCCCCATTCGCGGTGCTGACCCGCGAAATCCATCGGCGCTTCGGCAAAACCCTGCGCACGCGCCTCGTGGTCCAGCATCGCCTTGAGCGCGGCCTTGCCGATCGAGCTGATCTCATAGGTCGCGATCCGCCCTGCCTTGCGGCAGCTGATCCAATCCTTGAGTGCGAAAGCCTGTGCGATGGTACGATCCACCACCGCCGTGCGCAGGCTGCGCCCGTCGGGAAAGTCACGCATCACCACGGCCTTTTCCATATCGGGCGCAAAAGCCAGCAGTGCCCCCGCCTCTATCAAGCGCCGCAGGATACGCTTGCCTTCGGAATTAATCGTTTCTTGATCAGGGACAATTTGGGAGGAACGGACAGGAGCTGACATGAGAGAACGATCCTTTGATTCATCGGCGGGACTTACGGGAAGGGTTTGAGTCAGCGCGGTCAACGCCTCATCCAAAAGCGGATCATCGCGACGGGTTTCATAGCGGCGCACCGTGCGCATCACGGTCGAGGCGTGACGCCCCTCTCGCCGCGCAAGCTCCCGATATGAAAGACCATCTTCCGTATGATCCAGATAAAGCCTTACGGCGTCTGGCAGCCAACCGGGCAGGTGCTGCACCGGGGAAATGTTGCTTTGCATCGTCGTGTTCCGTGCCACAGTGCTCGGGGAGTTGCCCCTCGTACAATGGTTAACAACCCTGAGTGGCATAGGTTACCTAATAGTTAATTTCTTAGCCTTTACCGATAATTGTTTACAAATGTTAAACAATGTCGGAATCCGGCGCGCGCCGAAAATGGGCTTTGCGCAACGGTGGGTTGTGTCGTGCTAGCGTCAGGGACCGTTAAAAGGAGCACTGCCATGACCGATTTTCGCGCCCTCTTGTCCAACCTGCGCCGCCCTCGCATGCTGATCCGCGCCGCCCACTGTGGCATCGTGGATTACCGGCGTGACCGCGATCTGCGCAGGCTGATCAAAGGGACGGTTTCTCCAGACCGCGCCGTTGGTCATCTGATGGCTGAAGAAGAACGCCTTGAAGCCACCCGCCGCGCCGGAGAGGCAAGCTATTCTGTCGCGCGCCATATCGAGGTGCTGATCGCCCTGATGGCCGAAGTCCGCCTGCTGCCGCGCAGCCAGGCCTCTGTCTGACAGCAAAAGGCCCGCAGGTTGCTGCGGGCCCTTCGTCTGCCGTTCTGCCGCTTACATAAAGGCGTCAGGTTACATAAAGGCGTCAGGTTACATAAAGGCGTCAGGCATCGACGCCTTTTTCTTGGCGACATAGTCGTCGATGCTCTCGCGCACGCCCTCATCAATCGCAGGCGCTACGTAATCGCCCAACATCTTGGCAACACGTTCGCTTGCAAGCGACTGCGTGTCACGCGCACCCTCTTCGGCCCAGGTCTCGAAGGGTTTGTAGTCAAACAGATCCGAACGCCAGAAGGCGGTCTTAAAGTTGGCTTGGGTATGCTCGCAGCCCAGATAATGCCCACCAGGACCAACCTCGCGGATGGCATCCATCGCCTGCCCGTTGGTGTCCATCATGATGCCCTGCGCCAGATGATGCAGTGTGCCCAACTGATCGGCGTCCATCACGAACTTCTCAAACGACGACACAAGGCCGCCTTCCAGCCAACCACAGGCGTGTAGCATAAAGTTGACGCCCGCGAGCAGCCCCATATTCAGGCTGTTTGCCGTCTCATAAGCCGCTTGCGCATCGGGCAGCTTCGATCCGCAGAACGACCCGGCGGACCGATACGGCAGCCCCAGACGCCGCACCAACTGGCCTGTGCCATAGGTGATATGCGCAGCCTCTGGCGTCCCGAACGTCGGCGCACCAGAGTTCATGTCAATCGAGGTCACAAAGGCCCCCGCGATCACCGGCGAGCCTGGGCGCACCAACTGGCTGTAAGAAACGCCTGCCAAGATCTCGGCCAGCACCTGCGTCAACGTGCCTGCCACCGTCACCGGCGCCATCGCCCCGCCTACGATAAACGGCGACACGATCGAGGCCTGATTGTTGGCCGCATAGGTTTCCAGCGCGCCCATCATGATGCCGTCAAAGGTCATCGGCGAGTTGATGTTGATCAGGCTGGTCATCACCGTGTTCTGATCGACAAAATCCGCGCCAAACAGCAGCTTTGACATCTCGATCGAATCTGCCGCCCGCGACGGCTCTGTCACCGAACCCATATAGGGCTTGTCCGACAGCACCATATGCGCGCGCAACATATCCAGATGCCGCTTGTTCACCGGAATATCGGTCGGCTCACAAACGGTGCCGCCCGAATGGTGCAGCCACTTCGACATATAGCCCAGCTTCACGAACTTCTGGAAATCCTCCAGCGTCGCATAGCGCCGCCCGCCCTCAGCATCGCGCACGAAAGGAGGGCCATAGACCGGCGCCAGCACCAGATTGCGCCCGCCGATTTCGACACTGCGCTCTGGATTGCGGGCATATTGGGTGAACCGCGACGGCGCCGTGCTGCACAGCTTGCGTGCCAGACCGCGCGGAATATGCACCCGCTCGCCGCGCACATCTGCGCCAGCTTCGCGCCAGCGCTGCAACGCACCTTCGTTTTCCACGAAATTGACGCCGATCTCTTCCAGCACCGTTTCGGCGTTGTATTCAATGATCTGCAGCGCTTCCTCGTTCAGAATCTCGAAATTCGGAATGTTGCGCTGGATGAACTTTGCCGTCTCAAACGAGACTGCCGTCCGCTCCGCCCGCCGAGCCGAACCACCACCACCGCGTGCGCGACGTCCACCGGTTTCTTCCATTCTGATCTCCATCGTCAGCCGCAGTGCGGCGCTGCTTTGCAGCCTTATGCCCAAATCAACCCGTGCGCCGCCCCTCAATTCCGCCGCTTATGCTCCAAAACCGACATCCCGCCCCAATAGAAACGACGCCACCGCATCCTTGCCCGATAATTCGCAGCCAAGTCGAAACGCCAAAGCCAACCCAAGGCTTAAACACCATCTTTTATGGCCCCAATCACAAATTTCAGTGCCACCGATCTTGCGATTTGCCGCGCCAAAGGCTAGGCGAGGCCATGACACAGCATGAACGCCTTCTCATCATCGACTTCGGCTCTCAGGTGACGCAATTGATTGCGCGCCGCCTGCGCGAATTGAACGTCTATTGCGAAATCCATCCCTATAATAAGGTCGATGACAGCTTCCTGCGGGGCTTTGCCCCCAAGGCGGTGATCCTGTCGGGCGGACCGGATTCGGTCACCCGCCAAGGCTCGCCGCGCGCGCCCGAAGCGCTCTGGTCGATGGGCGTGCCAGTCTTGGGCATTTGCTACGGCCAGCAAACGATGATGCAGCAGCTTGGCGGTCTGGTCGAACACGGCCACGGCACCGCCGAATTTGGCCGCGCGTTCGTAACCCCCACCGCTGACAAGCTGTCGATTCTCGACGGCTGGTTTGCGGAGGGTCGCGAACAGGTCTGGATGAGCCACGGCGATCATGTGTCCCGTATCGCTCCGGGCTTTGGCGTCTACGGCACATCGCCCAATGCGCCCTTTGCGGTCACCGCCGACCCCTCGCGCCATTTCTACGCCGTGCAATTCCATCCCGAGGTGCACCACACCCCCAAGGGAGCGAAACTCTACGAAAACTTCGTGCGTCTTGCGGGATTCACCGGTGACTGGACGATGGACGCCTACCGCGAGCAGGCCATCGCCGAAATCCGTGCCAGAGTTGGCGATAAAAAGGTGATCTGTGCGCTGTCTGGCGGGGTTGATTCCTCTGTCACGGCCATCTTGATTCATGAGGCTATCGGCGACCAGTTGACCTGCGTTTTCGTCGATCACGGCCTGTTGCGTCTGGGCGAGGCCGAACAGGTCGTGGCCATGTTCCGCGACAACTATAATCTGAACCTGATCCATGCCAACGAATCTGACCTTTTCCTCGGCAAACTCGAAGGCGTTTCCGACCCGGAAACCAAACGCAAGATCATCGGCGGCCTGTTCATCGACGTGTTCCAGAAATACGCAAACGACATCGAAGGCGCTGAATTCCTTGCCCAAGGCACGCTCTACCCCGATGTGATCGAAAGCGTCTCTTTCTCGGGCGGCCCCTCGGTTACGATCAAATCTCACCATAACGTCGGTGGTCTGCCCGAAAAGATGGGCCTGAAACTGGTCGAGCCGCTGCGCGAGTTGTTCAAAGACGAGGTCCGTGCGCTGGGCCGCGAGTTGGGCCTGCCCGCCAGCTTTATCGGTCGCCACCCCTTCCCCGGCCCGGGTCTTGCGATCCGCTGCCCCGGCGAGATTACGCGAGAGAAACTCGACATCCTGCGCGCCGCCGATGCGGTCTATATCGACCAGATCCGCAAGCACGGGCTTTACGATGAAATCTGGCAAGCCTTTGCCGCCATTCTGCCGATGAAGACCGTGGGCGTGATGGGCGACGGGCGCACCTACGACTTCGCTGTTGCGTTGCGGGCCGTCACCAGCGTTGACGGGATGACCGCAGACACCTACCCTTTCACCCATGATTTTTTGGGAGAAACCATGACCCGCATCATCAATGAGGTCAAAGGCGTCAACCGCGTGTTCTACGACATCACCTCCAAGCCTCCGGGCACCATTGAACTTGAATGATACGGCTGAAGGGGCACCTGTTATGCGCCACCCCAGAGGAACTCGCCATCGTGCAGACCCATGTCGGTGAACACATCCGCCTGACCCATCTGGAACCGGGGTGCCTCTCGTTCGAGGTCACCCAGACCGATGATCCGATGGTCTGGGAGGTGATGGAAACCTTCCGCACCCGCGCCGATTTTGACGCGCATCAGGTCCGCACCAAGGCCTCAGACTGGTTCCGGCTGAGCCAGCCCATTGCGCGGGCCTTTCGCGTCGAAGAAATCGGCGATTGATCAGGGGCGCGTCAGCGCCCCTCTCTATTTGAACCGACCATGTCCAACCGTCTCGTGGATCGGGCGACGCCCGTTTGGCATCTCGCGCGACTGCAACCCTTCGGGCAGAATATCTGCCTCGGCCTGATGGCCAACCGCCACCACCGCATGCAGAATATAATCCTTGGGCACAGCCAGATTTTCCGCAAGCCGTTTGGCGTCAAAGCCACCCATCGCATGCACCTTCAACCCTGCATGCAGCGCCTGCAGTGCCAAGTATCCCCAAGCCGTCCCCGTATCAAAGGCATGCCAGGAGTTCGGAGTCTTTTCTCCGTCCTTGGTAAGCATACTGTCCGAGGCAACGGCGACCAAAGCGCCCGCACGTTCAGCCCAACTGCGGTTGAACGGCACCAGACCTTCTGCGATTTTGGCAAAGCCTTCGTCACCGCGCAGCCCGTATGCAAACCGCCACGGCTGATTGTTCGAGGCCGAGGGCGCCCAGCGGGCCG
>JAHEBX010000193.1 GCA_024642045.1 Pseudorhodobacter sp.
GGCCAGCGGGCGCGGATCACGGCCTCGGGCGCCGATCTGGTGCGCCGGATCCGCGGTTCTGCCAAACCGGGACTGATGGAGGTTTTTCTTGCCGAATACGGGCTTTCGACCGACGAGGGCATTGCGCTGATGTGTCTGGCCGAAGCCCTGTTGCGCGTGCCGGATGCCGAGACGATGGATGCGCTGATCGAGGACAAGATCGCGCCGAGCGATTGGGGCAAGCATTTGGGGCAGTCGACGTCGAGCCTTGTCAACGCCTCGACATGGGCGCTGATGCTGACGGGCAAAGTGCTGGACGAGGGCAAGACCAGCGTCGTGGGGCATCTGAAAAATGCGGTCAAGCGGTTGGGCGAGCCGGTGATCCGCACCGCCGTCACCCGCGCGATGAAAGAGATGGGGCGCAACTTTGTTTTGGGCGAAACCATTGAAAAGGCAATGAAACGCGCCAGTGAGCTGGAGGCCAAGGGCTATACCTATTCCTACGACATGCTGGGCGAGGCCGCGCGGACCGAAGGCGATGCGCGCCGCTATCATCTGAGCTATTCGGCGGCGATCTCGGCGATTGCGCGGGCGGCAACCAAGGGCGATATTCGCAGCAATCCGGGCATTTCGGTCAAGCTGTCGGCGCTGCATCCGCGCTATGAGGTGGCCAAGCGCGCCCGCGTGATGGAAGAATTGGTGCCGCGGGTGCGGGCTTTGGCGGGTTTGGCCAAGGCGGCGGGCTTGGGTTTTAACATTGACGCCGAGGAGGCCGACCGTCTGGCGCTGTCGCTGGAGGTGATCGAGGCGGTTTTGAGCGACCCTGCGCTGAAAGGCTGGGATGGTTTTGGCGTGGTGGTGCAGGCCTATGGTCGACGTGCGGGGGCGGTGATCGACTGGCTTTATGCGCTGTCGCAGCGGCTGGACCGGCGGATCATGGTGCGTCTGGTCAAGGGCGCCTATTGGGACGCCGAGGTCAAGCGCGCGCAGGTTCTGGGGCTGGAAAGTTTTCCGGTGTTTACCCGCAAGCAGGCGACCGATGTCAGCTATATCGCCAATGCGCGCAAGCTCTTGGGCATGACCGACCGGATTTATCCGCAGTTTGCCACCCATAACGCGCATACGGTGGCGGCGATCATGGATATGGCGACGGATAAGAAATCGTTTGAATTCCAGCGCTTGCATGGAATGGGCGAACGGCTGCACGATATCGTTCTGACCGACAACGGCACGCGCTGCCGCATCTATGCGCCCGTTGGCGCGCACCGCGACCTGCTGGCCTATCTTGTGCGGCGTCTGCTGGAAAACGGCGCGAACTCGTCTTTCGTCAACCAGATCGTCAACGAGGAAGTCTCGCCCGAGCGGGTTGCGGCCTGTCCGATTTCGGCAATGGAGGCGATGGCTTCTGCGTCCAGTCCTGCCATTCTGACGGGGCCTGCGCTCTTTGGTGGTCGGGTGAATTCGCGCGGTTGGGATCTAACCGATGCGGGCGATCTGGCCGAGATTGCGGCCGCACGCGCCCCGTTCGAGGCGGCCGAGTTCGAGGCCACGCCCTTGCTTGCGGGCCGTGTGGCGGGGGGGATGCGGCAGGATGTGCGCAACCCTGCGACGGGCGCGCGGGTGGGACAGGTGCTTGCGGCGTCAAGCGCCGATGTCGACACCGCGCTGCGGCTGGCCGAGCCTTGGGCCGCGACGCCCGATATTCGCGCGCAGGTCTTGCGGCGGGCGGCCGACCTTTACGAGGCGAACTTTGGCCAGATCTTTGCACTGCTGGCGCGCGAGGCGGGGAAATCCTTGGCCGACGCTGTGTCAGAGCTGCGCGAAGCGGTGGATTTCCTGCGTTATTATGCCGATGGGGCCGAGGGGCTGGCACATCCTGCGCGGGGTGTTTTCACCTGCATCAGCCCGTGGAACTTTCCCTTGGCGATCTTTTCGGGGCAGATTTCGGCGGCCCTGTCGGCAGGCAATGCCGTGTTGGCCAAGCCCGCGCCGCAAACGCCGCTGATCGCGGCGCTGGCGGTCAAGCTGATGCACGAGGCGGGGGTGCCGGGCTCGGCGCTGCAACTCTTGCCCGGCGATGGTGCGGTGGGGGCCGCACTTTGTTCAGATGCGCGCGTGGCGGGGGTGGCCTTTACGGGGTCTACGGCGACGGCATTGAAAATCCGCGCCGCCATGGCAGAGCATATGGCGCCCTCTGCGCCGCTGATTGCCGAGACGGGCGGCTTGAACGCGATGCTGGTGGACAGCACGGCGCTGCCTGAACAGGCGGTGCGTGACATCCTTGCTTCAAGCTTTCAGTCGGCAGGGCAGCGCTGCTCGGCCCTGCGCTGCCTTTATCTGCAAGAGGATGTGGCGGCGAGCGTGTTGCACATGCTTTACGGCGCGATGGATGAGCTGGCACTGGGCGACCCGATGGATCTGTTCACCGATGTGGGGCCGGTGATTGATGCGGCAGCTCAGACGGGGATTGCCGACTACATCGCCGCCGCGCGCGCCGAGGGTCGCGTTTTGCGCGAGATGGCCGCGCCTGCGGGCGGCCATTTCATCGCACCTACCGTGATCAAGGTCGGCGGTATTCAGGACATGCCGCGCGAGATCTTCGGCCCCGTGCTGCATGTCGCGACCTTCCGGGCGAATGAGGTCAACAAAGTTGTGGCGGCGGTCAACGCCACCGGCTACGGGCTGACCTTTGGCCTGCACACCCGCATTGATGACCGTGTGCAAGAGGTGATTGAGGCGCTGCATGTTGGCAATACCTACGTCAACCGCAACCAGATCGGCGCAGTTGTCGGCAGCCAACCCTTTGGGGGCGAAGGGCTTTCAGGGACTGGCCCCAAGGCGGGCGGTCCGCAATATCTGCACCGCTTCACCTCAGCTGCTGTCGGCGAAGTGGCGGGCGAGGATGCTCTCTTGGACGAGGCGAACATCGTCAAGACCCTGCGCCAAAAGCTTCCCTCCGCCAGTGTCAGTGCCCATGTCTTGCCGGGACCGACCGGCGAGTCCAACCGTCTGACCGCCGTGCCGCGTGCGCCGCTGTTGTGCCTTGGGCCGACCCCGCATGCTGCCCTTGCTCAGGCCGAGGCCGTCCGCGCGCTGGGTGGCCATGCGGTCGAGGCCGCGGGTCTGGCACCCGAAGCGCTGGAGCGGCTGCAAGGCTTTGCTGGTGCGATCTGGTGGGGCGACGCGAAAGGCGCGCGGACCCGAGTGCAGGCTCTTGCGCAGCGGCAAGGCCCGATTTTGCCGCTGATTGGCGGGCAGCCCGATGCCGCGCATGTGCTTCTGGAACGCCATGTCTGCATCGACACCACAGCCTCGGGTGGGAACGCCCAGCTCTTGGCCGAGGTCTCGGGCAGCTAAGCCTTCGCGCTTGACGGCGCGCGCGCGATAGGCAGGATGGAGCCATGTTTCCCATCCGCGACCATAACCCTTCGGGGCGCACGCCCTATGTCACTTATGTGCTGATCGCGATCAACGTCGTGGTGTTTGTCAGCTATTGGACCAGCCTGCAGGGAAACGACCTGAACCAGTTTCTTTTTCTCTGGGGGCTGGTGCCGGCGCGTGTGCTGACGGGGCAGGGCGAGATCGGCCTGCTGACTCATATGTTCCTGCACGGCGGCTGGATGCATCTGGCGGGCAACATGCTGTTTTTGTGGATCTTTGGCGACAATATGGAGGACGCCTTTGGCCACGTCGGCTTTCTGGTCTTTTACCTGATCTGCGGTCTTGCGGCTGCGGTCGGGCAGATCGTCGGCGACCCTTCGGCGACGCAGCCGATGGTGGGGGCGTCTGGCGCGATTGCTGGGGTATTGGGCGGCTATCTGATGTTGTTCCCGCGCGCGCGCATCGATGTGCTCTTCATCTTTGTGATCTTTTTCCGCGTGTTTTCCATTCAGGCCTGGATCGTGCTGGGCGTCTGGTTCGGATTCCAGTTGCTTAACGGCTTTGGCGCGGTGCAGGACGGGGTCGCCTATCTTGCGCATGTGGGCGGCTTTGTTGCGGGGGCCGCGATCACGCTGATACTGGTGATGCGGCGGGGCGGACGAGGCTATTGGGCGCGCACCCACGGCAAGCCTCCGCACCCCGAGGCGGTCTATCCGATCAAGCCCACCCATATCCCGCGCGTGCCGCGCCGCTAGGGCGCCTGCAAGCGTCGCGGATCACGCGTCGCGGATGATCTTTTTCAAAGGTTCGAACAGCGGGTCATTGGCGCAGATCAGCGCGCCTTTTTCCAAAATATCGTACCCCTCGCGCACCGGTGCGACCATGCCGCCGGCCTCTTTTACCAAGAGGATGCCCGCCGCGATGTCCCAGGCATTCAACTCGCGCTCCCAATAGCCGTCAAAGCGGCCCGCAGCCACATAGGCGAGGTCCAGTGAGGCCGCCCCCCAGCGGCGCACACCGGCACAGGTTGGCATCAGACGCGCAAGGTCTTGCAACGTGGCTGGCAGGGTTTTTTTCGCCCCAAACGGCACGCCCGTGGCAAAGACGGCTTCGGACATCTGCCGACGCCCCGAAACCCGCAAACGGCGGTCGTTCATCCAGGAACCTGCGCCCTTTTCGGCCCAGAACATCTCGTCCTTGGCCGCGTCAAACACCACGGCCGAGACGATCTCGCCCTTATGCTCCAGCGCGATCGACACCGCCCAATGTGGCATCCCGTGCAAAAAGTTGGTGGTGCCATCCAGCGGGTCAACGATCCAGCGGCGGGTTGGGTCCGCGCCCTCGGTCTCGCCGGTTTCTTCGCCCAGCCAGCCATAGGTCGGACGCGCACCCATCAGATCTTCCTTGATCATCCGCTCGGCCTCGCGGTCGGCCTTAGAGACGAAATCGCCGGGCCCTTTGGTCGAGACCTGAAGGTTTTCAACCTCGCGGAAGTCTTTCACAAGGGCTTTGCCCGCACGGCGTGCGGCCTTGATCATGATGTTAAGGTTTGCGCTGCCCTGCATGGGAGATCTCCGGTCGGTTCAAGAAATGGGGCATACACGCGCGGGCGGGTTATGTGAAGGGGGGGGAGCCATGCAAATGCCCCGACCCCTCAGCTTAGTCATGCGCGATGGGGGCCTGTCCGGGGGGCATGGCGCGAGGCTGTGGCTTTTTCAGCAAGAACACCAGCGGCATGGCGCAGAGCGTCACGATCATCATCAGTTTGAAATCATTCAGATAGCTGATCATCAGCGCCTGAATCGACACAAGACCCTCGACTTGGCTCATGGTGACAAGGCTGCGCGCCGCCCCCGGCAGCAGGGTGGTAAAGTTGGGGTTGTAGGGCGAGATCGCGGCGCCAAGTTCGGCGTGGTTGATCTGGATGTTGCGCGTCAGCATCAGCGTGACCACCGAAATGCCGATGGACGAGCCGATATTGCGCACAAGGCTGAACAGGCTGGTGGCATCGGCGCGGTAGATCGGGTCGATGGTGGCAAAGGCGATGGTCGAAAGCGGGACGAACACAAGGCCAAGCCCAAGCCCTTGCAGCACGCCCGTCCAGATGATCAGCGAATTGTCCATTTGCGGCGTAAAGCCCGTCATGAAGTAGAGCGAGCTTGCGGTCAGGATCAGGCCGATGGTGACCAATATGCGCGCATCAACCGTGCGCACAAGGCGGCCCACCATGATCATCGACGCCATGGTGCCCACCCCGCGCGGGGCCATCACTAGGCCCGTGGTGATGGTGGGATAGCCATAAATCCGCGCCAGCATCGGCGGCAGCAGCGCAAGGCTGGCCAAGAGGATGATGCCGATCA
>JAHEBX010000194.1 GCA_024642045.1 Pseudorhodobacter sp.
AGCAGGATGTCCCGATAAACATCAGGCCCGCGTTTTGGCCAACCAATCCCGCGCCTGCCTCTTACGCGGTGATTTCAGCGCAGTCGCATATCGTCAAGGGCGGCGCGGGCGATCTGGCGGGGTTTGTCGCCGCGCTCAGCCGCGCCGTCTGGGCCGAGGAGCGCAACATTGCCGAAGCAGAGGTGCTGGCCGAGATCATGCAGGCGCATGGTTTTGATCCTGTAATTGCGGATCGGGGTATGTTCGCGGCCGCCGATACCTACGCGGGCAATCTGGAGGAAGCCTGCGCGCGCGGCGTGTTCGGTGTGCCGTTTTACATGGTGGGCGAGGCGCGGTTCTGGGGGCAGGATCGGCTGGACGATCTGGATCAGCATCTGGCAGGCACCCTTTGATCGACCTGCCGTCGCACCGCACATGGTCGCGCGGTGGCACGCGGCCGGTTTTGGCGCTGCATTGCAGCCTTGCCCATGCGGGGGCTTGGGCCGCACTTGCCAATGAGCTATCGGGCGTCACGCTGACGGCCATCGACCAACCTGGGCATGGCCGCGCACCCGATTGGGACGGGCAGGGCGATTTGCATGGCCTATACACAGCGCAAGCTGCCCAGATGGCAGAGCACCTGGCTGGCGGGCAACCCATTGATATCTTTGGCCACAGCTATGGCGCCACTGTTGCGATGCGGCTGGCGCTAGAGCGGCCGGATCTGGTGCGCAGCCTGCTGTTGGTAGAGCCGTCGATCTTTGCCGCAGCCCGTGGCACGCGGGCGTTTGCCGATTTCGAGGCCACACATCTGCCCTTTCAGCGCTTGCTCGATCAGGGCCGGATAGCTGAGGCGGCGGCGCTGTTCCAGACACAATGGGGTGCGGGCGAGCCCTTGGCCACCCTTCCTGCCGCGCTTCAGGCCTATATCATCGCGCGCGTTCCGCTTTTGGCGGCGAAAAACCCCTATCTGGCCGAGGATCGTGCAGCACTTTTGCACGCAGGGCGGCTTGAGGCGATCAAGGTGCCCGTGCTTTTGGCGGGTGGCACCGAGAGCCCAAAGGTCGCGGGCGCGATTATCGAGGCCTTGGCACTTAGGCTGCCGAACGCGCATCGCGTGACGGTCGCAGGCGCGCGTCATATGCTGCCGATCACCCATGCGCGCGAACTGGCCCCCTTTGTGCAGGCGCATCTAGACGCCTGCTAGGGCTGCGACAAAGTCATCAACTTCGGCCTCGGTGGTGCAGAATGATGTCACCAGACGCGCCGCCTCGCGCCCGATCGGGGCCGGCATGTCGTAATAGGCGGCACCCGCCTTGGCCAGACGCGCATGGCCCCCTGCATCCCATTCCGCAAACAGCATATTGGCGGGTGCCGGATGGCGCAGCGTCACACCACCAAGACCCGCAAGCCCCGCTGCAAGCCGCGCCCCCATGGCATTGGCCTGCGCGGCCAGCCGCAGCCACAGATCGCCCTCCAGATAGGCCTCCATCTGCGCGGAAAGATAGCGGTGTTTAGAAAACAGATGCCCCCCGCGCTTGCGGCGCAACTCGAACTCCCAAGCCTTTGCGGGGTCAAAGATCACCACCGCCTCGACCCCCATGCAGCCGTTCTTGGTGCCACCAAAGGACACCACATCAACGCCTGCGCGCCACGTCATCTGCGCAGCCGTGGCCCCCGTCGCCACCAAGGCATTGGCGAAACGCGCGCCGTCCAGATGGCTGGGCAAACCGCGCGCGCGGGCAAGCGAGACCAGTTCTGAAACCTCGGCAGGCGTATAAACCGTGCCCGCTTCGGTCACATTGGTGATCGAAAGCACGCCGCGCTGCACGCCATGCACGCCGCCATTGCCGACACGGTCCAAGGCGGCTGTCAGCGTTTGCGGCGTCATCTTGCCATGCGGGCCTTCAACCGCGATCAGCTTTGCGCCATTGGTGTAAAACTCGGGCGCGCCGCATTCGTCTTGGGCGATATGGGCATCGGCATGGGCAAAAATCGCACTCCACGGCTGGGCATAAAGGGCCAGCGCCAAAGAGTTGGCAACCGTCCCTGTGGGCACCAGATAGACGGCGGCCTCGGGATGCTCGAACACGTCACGCAACCGCTGCGTCACCCGCGCCATCGCCTCTTCGGCACCATAGCCACGGGTAAACCCGTCATTGGCGCGCATCACTGCAGTCATCACTTCGGGGGCGGCGCCAGAGGCGTTGTCAGAGGTAAAGAACATCAGTGATCCTCTTGGATGATATAGTCGTCCCAGTCATCTTCTGAAACGCTGGCCTCGGACACCGTCTGGCCGCGCATCGAGTTGCCCGATCTATGGGTCGACTCTGGATCGCCCGTGATCAGCGGGTGCCACTCGGGCAGCGGTTTGCCTTGGTTCAGCAGCTTGTAGGCACAGCTGTTTGGCAACCAATAAGCAATACGATTCAAGGTCTTGGGGTTCAGGCGGATACATTCCGGCACGAATTGAAAGCGGTTGGCGTAGTTCGAGCAGCGACAGCTTTCATTGTCCAGCAACCGACAGGCGACGCGGGTATATTCCACCTCGCCGGTGTCTTCATATTCGATCTTGTTCAGGCAACACTTGCCGCAGCCGTCACAAAGCGCCTCCCATTCGGGGGCGGTCATTTTCTTCAGCGGGATGGTTTCCCAGAACTTCGGGCGCAAATCGGTCATCCGCGCAAACTGGCGCGGCAGCGTGGAAAAGAAAAGCCTTAAAGCGCGTTCAAAATCTCGCGCGCCTGAGTGCAATCGCGCGCCATCTGGTCCAGCAGCGCGGGCAGGCCGTCAAATTTCAACTCGGGCCGCAGATAGTCGATCAGGCCAATCGAAAGGTGGTGGCCGTAAAGATCGCCGCTGAAATCGAAGATAAAGGTTTCAAGGTTGGGCTTGTTGACCCCGAACATCGGCCGCACCCCGATCGACGAGGCGCCCAGATAGCTGCCCGCCTGCGGCCCCGTCAGCACGTCAAGCTTGACCGCATAGACACCAAGGCGTGGCAGATGCAGCCCGTTCACCGACATATTCGCGGTTGGATAGCCAAGCTCGCGACCACGCTTTTCACCGTGGATCACTTCGCCATCAATGCGGTGCCAATGGCCCAGCATTTCCTTGGCTTCGCGCGGACGCCCTTCGGCCAGCGCGGTGCGGATCGCCGTCGAGGAAATCTCGGTCGCGCCAAATTTCACCAAGGGCGCCACCGTTACGCCAAAGCCGTATTTCTGGCCCAGAGCCACCAGATCGGCCGCACGCCCGGCGCGTCCCTTGCCAAAACAGAAATCGGCACCGACCACGACATGCGAAACGCCCAACCCCTCGGCCAGAACATCGCGGGCGAAATCCTCAGGGGTCAGGCTGGCCATCTGCGCATCAAAGGGCAGTTGATACAGCTGTTCGACCCCAAGCTTTGCCAACCGATTGGCACGGGTTTCCGAATTCATCAACCGGAACGCAGGGGCGTCGGGGGCAAAGTATTCGCGCGGATGAGGCTCAAAGCTCACAATGCCTAGCGGGCCATGCGGGCGCGCAAGGTCGATCACCGCCTGATGCCCCAGATGAACGCCGTCAAAATTGCCCATGGCAACAGAGGCACCCCGTGCGCTGGGCTCTAGCCCTTGCCAATGCGTATGAACCTGCATCTAACCCCGGTCGGGGCCCGCGCCCCTAGTCGAACTTGCGGCTGGGCGCCAGAACCAGCGCCTCGCCCTTTAGAACAACGGTATTGCCCACTGCGCAGTGGGTTTCAAGGGTAACACGGCGGCGGGCGTGGTCGATGGCCAGAACTTTCACTACCGCCTCTACCGTATCGCCGGGGCGGACGGGGGCCATGAACTTCAAGGATTGTCCAAGATAAACAGTGCCATGGCCAGGAAGCTGCTCGCCAATCACCGCCGAAATCAGCCCAGCCGTCAGCATACCATGTGCGATGCGGCCTTCGAAAATTGTGGCCTGCGCATAGGCTTCATCCAGATGGACAGGGTTTCGGTCGGTCGAAACCTCGGCAAAAAGCTCGATGTCGCGGTCGGTTACGGTCTTGCGCAAGGACCGCACCATGCCAATTTCCAGATCCTCAATGCAGATGGTGCCGCGGGGCTGATTGTCGAGCATGGCAGATTCCTTTGCTTGCATGGGCTGCATAGCAAATGCTGCGCCGCAGCGCAAATCCTTTGCGCATGATATGTGCGTATTCGCGGCTTAAGTCGTAATTATATTACAGCGCCACTAGCGCAACTTGCCGATGCTAAACGTTGGCGACAGCATTTTGCTGTCCAACCAGTCCGCCAGCAGCTGTGCGTCGGGGTTTGCGTCATCCGCGCCGAACTGATCCCCCGCAAGCCCGCCCGTCACAAACAGCGAGTCCAAACTCTCGCCCATCGCGCCCGCGATGTCGGTATTGATTCCGTCACCGATGCACAGGATCTGCGGCTCGCCCTCGATGCCCAGCAGCGCAAGTCGGCGGCGGGCGAGGTCGTAGATCGGCGGGTGCGGCTTGCCGAAATAGAGCGCGGTGCCGCCCATTTCCTCATAGGCCAGCGCCAGCGCGCCCGCGCAATACAACAGCTTGTCGCCCCAATGCACGGTTATATCGGGATTAGCGCAAAGCATCGGCAAGCCAAGCGTTTTCGCCATCAGCAGCGTCGCATGATAATCGGCGGGCGTCTCGGTTCCATCATCGGCCAGACCGGTGCAGACAATCCCCTCGGCGTCGCGCAGCGGCACGCGTTCGATAGGCGGGTTGTCCTTGGCCACCTGCGCCAGATCGCCCGCAAAATCAGTGAAAAACGGCTCGTCCTTGGGCGCGCCGATAAAATAGACCCGCCGCCCCACGGCGCCGGTCAGCATGGCGTATTGCGCCGCATCGCCTGAGCTTACCACGTCGTCCCAAGCGTCGCGCGGCACCCCCATCGCATCCAGCTGCTTGGCGATGCTGGATTTCGGCCGCGGCGCGTTGGTGAGCAAGATTACCTTGCCGCCTTTGGCGCGATAGGCTTGCAAGGCCGCTACTGCCGCCGGAAAGGGGGCAATGCCATTGTGCAGGCAGCCCCAAAGATCACAAAACACCGCATCATAGCGGTCAGAGACTTCGGCGAATCTTGTGATGATCTGGGTCATGGGCGCTTTCTGTCGACTTGGATTTCCTTGGACGTGACATAGCGCCACCGCAGGCAAAAGGCCATTGCAGACGATTGTGTTCCAGGACATATATGGATAATTGAATGTAAAATGCGCGGGAGACTGCAGATGACGAAATGGGTGGTTATAGGGGTTGTGGTGCTCGTGTTGGGGGCCGTGGCCTTTGTGCGCATGTCGGCGGCCAGCGGCTATGAAAGACAGGCGATGACTGTCGAGCAGATGAAGGCAAGTGGCGGGCTGATCGTCGATATTCGCAGGCCAGAGGAATGGAAGGACACCGGCGTGATCGCGGGGGCCAAATTGGTGACTTTCAAGGACGTGGACGGGTTTCTGAAAGCCGTGGGCAAGGATATTGCCGATGGTAGACCGCTGATCCTTGTGTGCCGCTCGGGCGCGCGGTCTTCGGCTGCCGCAGGGGCGCTGGCGGGCAAGATCCCGAACAAGATCATCTCGGTCAACGGCGGCATGTCGGCGGCGATTGCGTCGGGATATAAAACAGTCCGGCCAAGCAAATAGGAAAGGGCCGCCGCGGTTTGCGGCCCTTAAAAGCGTTGAGGTGAATTACAGCTTCAGCGATGGGATGATCTGCTTTTTGCGGCTCATCA
>JAHEBX010000045.1 GCA_024642045.1 Pseudorhodobacter sp.
ATGCGCCATCGGCCGCTGCAGCGCGACTGCAACAGCTCAACCGTCTGACCGCGCTCAAACGCGATCTGGAAGAGGTCGCAGCTCGCGCCGAAGGGGCCGCCCAAGCCCACGCCAGCCTGCAAGCGCGCCTCGCCGACCTTGCCCGCGCCGACCAGATGGCGCGCGACGCCCGCCGTTCGGCGGATGCGCGCGTAGCCGAGGCTGGCCGCATGGCCGCCCGCGCCGAAGCCGACAAATCCATCGCTGCGGGCAAACTGGATGCGGCTAACGTCTCGGTCGCACGCTATCGCGCCGAAACCCTTGAAGCGCGCGAGCGGCTGGAAGAGGCCGCAGCCTCTGCCGATGATCTGCCTGATCTGGACGCAGCGCGCGCGGCCCTCGAGGACAGCAAAGTCACTGTCGAAGCCGCCCGCATCACCATGCTGTCGCGCAGATCGGCGCATGACGAGTTGCGCCGTGAAGGCGAGGCGCGCGTGCGCCGCCGTCAGGATGCCACTAAAGAATTGGCCAGCTGGACACAACGCCTTGAGTCCGCTGGCAAACGCATGGCTGAACTGGCCGCGCGACGGGCAGAGGCCGCCGACGAATTGGTCGAGGCCTCTGCCGCGCCCGAAGAAATTGCCATCAAGCGCGAAGATCTGAGCGAAGCGATCACCACGGCCGAATCCCGTCGCGCCGATGCCGCCGATACGCTGTCCTCTGCCGAAGCTGCCCTGCGCGCCGCCCGCGATACCGAACGCGAGGGCGAGCGGCTTGCAGGCGAAGCGCGCGAATCCCGCGCCCGCGCCGAAGCCCGCGCCGAAGCCGCCCGCGAAGTCGTCACCGCTGCTGCCACCCGCATCGCCGAAGAAGCCAGCGCCACGCCTGACCAATTGCTCGAAACGCTCAAGGTTGATCCCGACCGCATGCCCGACGCCGAAACCCTTGATACCGACGTGCAGCGCCTGAAACGCCAACGCGAGGCTTTGGGGGCCGTCAACCTGCGCGCCGAAGAGGACGCCAAGGCGGTTTCAGACGAATACGAAGCCTTGGTGCAGGAAAAAGTCGATCTGGAAGAAGCGATCAAAAAGCTCCGCTCCGGCATCGCGGGCCTGAACCGCGAAGGGCGCGAACGGTTGCTGACCGCTTTTGAACAGGTCAACGCCAACTTTGCCACGCTGTTCACCCACCTCTTTAACGGCGGCGAGGCGCGGCTGGTGCTGGTCGAATCCGATGATCCGCTGGAGGCGGGGCTCGAGATCATGTGCCAACCCCCGGGTAAGAAACTGGCGACGCTCAGCCTTCTGTCGGGGGGCGAGCAAACCCTGACCGCACTTGCGCTGATCTTTGGCGTGTTTCTTGCCAACCCCGCCCCGATCTGCGTGCTGGACGAAGTAGATGCGCCACTGGACGATGCCAACGTCACGCGGTTCTGTGATCTCTTGGACGAGATGACGCGGCGCACTGACACCCGGTTCCTGATCATCACCCACCACGCCGTGACGATGGCGCGGATGGATCGCTTGTTCGGCGTCACAATGGCCGAACAGGGCGTAAGCCAGCTTGTGAGCGTCGATCTGAAACGCGCAGAGGCACTGGTCGCCTGATGATCACTGCTCTGCAAGAGGCCGGATTTTCTGGCGTTGATGTGGTGGACGGCGTGATCTATGCCCGCGCGCGCGCCGAACTGCCCGAATGCACTGCATCGCCTCAGAGCGAGGGCTACCTGTTGGCTTTTGCTTGGCCGCTTCGCGCCACATCGGCACAAATCGCAACGTGGAACGCGCGACATCCGTCGGTGCCGATGGATATCCATCAAGGCGAGACACGGATCAGGGCGCGGGCAAATGCAGAAGTGGCCGCGCTGCGCAATTGGGCCGCGCTGATCGACATGATGGTCGCCAACTGCACCGAATGGCGGCGCGCGTCGCGTCAGCAAGACGAAGGGATGTGATCAGCGCAGGACCTGCAATCGGTCGTGCTGGGTCAGCTTGCCATCCCGCTCGACCGAGCAGAGCACCCCGCGCAGGCGCAGCTCTGGTCGGCTTTCCACCCAGCGCAGCGCATCCACTCCATAGCGTACCTTCCATTTGACGCAGCCAAGGTTGGGCACCTCCGACACCCGCAGCACTGCGGTGCCTGCTTGGATCAGCGTGCCCACGGGCAGGTTGGCTTCGCTGGTGTCCAGATCGGCCACGATCGGATCACCAGGGTGCGGCGAGGCCTCGCGATCGCGCCAGACCAGATCCAGCACACGGCTCGGCAGGATCGAGATCTGAATGCCGGGATGCGGGCTGCCATCCTCCAACCGAAGCCACGGCATACTGGCCCACCGCTCGCCAGGAATGCCCTCTGCGCGGGTCATGTGCAGATGGTCGACCATCTGGCGCTGGTTCAGCGCGGGTCGCAGGCACAGACTGTCGATCTGTGCGTCAGTCTTGGGTGCAGCCATCACATCAGCAAGCGCCCCATCCAGTTCGTCGCGGCTTATGACACGGTTTGGCACCAGAAACGTCCTTTACTGCGAATCATCTGACCCAGTGTGACGGCTTCGCTGCGCAGCGAAAAGCCCCTCCGATGCCGCAATGCTGTGTCGTTCTGGTTGTGGGGGACGCCAAAATTTGCGCCATTTTCGCAACAGACGCCGAGCTTTTGTAAGGCGTGTGAAGGGCTGTCACATTTCTTAACGCGCTCCGCTGCACAATCAAAAGACCTGAGGGAGGCTAAGATGTTGGAGTTTCTGCCAAAAGAAGTTCGCGACGGGCTGGAGGCGGCGCGCAAGCGCGATTTTGCCCGCAAGGCACGTTTACGAGTGCAGGTGGGCGAGGCTGTGTTTCCGATCACCCGGTTCTGGCACGATGGTTTTGCACTGGACGCAGCCCTTGCGCCAAATCTGCGTGGCCTGGTCGATGTCTATGACGGCGCGCGACATGTGTTTCAGTGCCTGATCGTCGCTTCGACAGCGGAAAACGGCGATCTGGTGTGTGAGTTCAAACGCCTGACCGCCGTACAGGATCACGCCGCACTGGATTATTATCGCGAGGAAGACACGCCCGTGGGCTATTTGCCTAAGGCCTGATTTCCACGCGGGTGCCCACCGCCGTGGCCGCAAAAATCTCTTCGATTTCGGCGTTAGAAATGGCGATGCAGCCTGCCGTCCAATCGGTTGGCATCACCATATGCGCAGGCAAGGCGTTCGGCTGGCCGTGGATCATGATGTCGCCCCCAGCATCATAGCCCCCCGCCCGCGCCCGCGTGACATCAGCCGAAGTTGGATAGCTGATGCCAAGGCTGAGGTGAAACGCCGATCCTGCATTCTTACGGTCAACGGTGAAAACCCCTTCGGGCGTCCGGCCATCACCTTGACGTTGTTTGGCGCCGACGGGCTGCGAACCCAGCGATATCTGATAGGTCTTGAGCGCCACATTGCTGCGATAGACAACCATCTGCCGCGCGGCCTTTTCCACCACAATTCTATCAACACGGCCGATAAGCGGCGGCTGCGGCTGAGGTGCGGGCGAAAGCTGCGTGTAAACCCACAGCGCCGCCAGCGCCAAGCCCAGCATCAGAACCAGCGCAGAAAATATCCGCGCCAGCGCCTTCATTGCAGATCGGCAAAGGCCGCTTTCAGCCGTTCAACCGCCTCGACCACCACCGCGCGCGGCGTGGCAAGGTTGAAGCGCAGATATGTCTCGCCCCCCGCCCCAAAGGAAATGCCGTGGTTGGCAGCGATTTTGGCAACCCGTTGCACGCGGTCGATAAACTCGGCCTGCGTCATCCCCGTGCCCGCAAAATCCACCCAAGCGAGATAGGTCGCCTCTAGTGGCATCGAGCGCAGGCCCGGAATTTGCGCGACTCCAGCATCGAAAACCCGAGCGTTTTCCGCCAGATAGTCACAAAGCGCGTCGACCCACTCTGCCCCTTCGGGTGAATATGCGGCCGTCGCCATGAACAGACCGAACGAGTTTGGCGATACACCCATCGCATTCATTCGCTCTGCAAACCTGGCCCGCAACGCAGGGTCCGCGATAATCACGTTGCCCGAATGCGCCCCGGCAATATTAAAGGTCTTGGTGGTGGCCGTCATCATCACCAAACGGTCGGCGATCCCGTCAATCAGCGCCATTGCGGTGTGTTTCACGTCCCCCAAAATCAGATCGTGATGGATCTCGTCCGAGACCAGCACCAGATCATGCCGCCGCGCAAAATCCGCGACACCTTGCAGCTCGGACACCGTCCAGACCCGACCACCGGGATTGTGCGGCGAACAGAGGATCAACATCTTTTCACGCCCGGTCATCTGGGCATCCCAAGCGTCGAAATCCATCTCGTACCGGCCAGCGCTATCGCGCAGTTTGCATTCCACAACCTCGCGCCCTGAAGCTTTTATCACGCGGGCAAAGGCATGATAAACGGGCGTCATCAGCACTACGCCATCGCCTACGGCAGTAAAGGCATCAATGCACATCGAGGTGCCGTTGACCAAGCCGTGCGTGGTGAAAATCTCGTTGCGCTCCACAGTCCAGCCGTGCCGCGTCTGCATCCACCAACGGATAGCATCCAGATAGGCCGCGTCATCGCCGTAATAGCCATAGATGCCATGCGCGAGCATCGCCTCCAGCGCGCGCTGCACACAGGCTGGCGGGCGGAAATCCATGTCCGCGACCCACATCGAAATGCCGTCCTGTGGGGCAATGCCATAGGTGGCCGCCATGGTATCCCATTTGTACGAATGGGTGCCAACACGATTGATACGCTCGTCAAAATTCATGCTGTTTCTGCCTGTGCTATGGATTATCGATATATCGCAGCAAACTCTTGCACGTTGAACCCCCAAGACGTAAATCGGGGCCATGATCCGCGATATTTTGATCCATCCCGATCCGCGCCTGAAAAAACCATGCGACCCGGTCGCAGAGGTTACGGCAGAGCTGTCTCAACTGGCCTCTGACATGCTGGAAACCATGTATGAAGCGCCCGGCATTGGCCTTGCAGCCCCTCAGATCGGCGTGATGAAGCGGATGATCGTGATGGATTGCATCAAGGAAGGCCCGCCAGAGCCAATGGTTCTGCTGAACCCCGAGGTCACATGGTCCTCTGAGGATCTGTCCTCTTATGAGGAAGGCTGCCTCTCGATTCCTGACCAATACGCCGAGGTCAAGCGCCCTGCTATTGTCAAGGTTCGCTGGATGGATTTGACGGGTGCTGAGCAAGAGCGCCAGTTCGAGGGTCTGTGGGCCACTTGCGTGCAGCACGAGATCGACCATTTGGATGGTAAGCTGTTCATTGATTACTTGGGCCCGCTCAAGCGTCAGATGATTACGCGCAAAATGGAAAAGCTGAAACGCGAATTGGCGCGTGGCTGATGGCTGCCCGTTTGTGCCTGCCCTATCCGCACCCCGTCCTGAAAACGCCCGCAGCAACGGTCGAGGCAATCACCGATGCGGTGCGCGGCATCTGGGTCGATATGGTCGACACGATGGACGCGATGCCCGGATACGGGCTGGCAGCGGTGCAAATCGGCGTGCCGATGCGGCTTGCAGTGGTGGATTGCTCTGATCAGCGCGGGCAGGCGGTGCTGATGGCCAATCCCGAAATCCTGCACGCCTCCGGCCAGTTTCGCGAACATGACGAGGCCTCGCCGAACCTGCCAGGGGTATCGGCTGTTGTCCGTCGCCCGCGCGCTGTGACAGTACGGTTTGTGAATGCGGCGGGCGCCGTCGAAGAGCGCGATTTCGTTAACCTTTGGGCCACTTCGGTGCAGCACCAGATCGATCATCTGGCCGGAAAGATGTATTTCGACCGCCTCTCGCCCCTGAAAAGAAAGATGCTGCTGGCGCGCGCCGAAAAACTGCGGAAAAAGCCATGAAGATCATCTTTATGGGCACGCCGGATTTTTCGGTTCCGATCCTCGAGGCTTTGGCGCAAGCCCATGAAATTGTTGCAGTCTATTGTCAGCCCCCGCGTCCCGCAGGGCGTGGTAAGGCCGATCGTCCAAGCCCCGTGCAAACCCGTGCCAAAGCCCTTGGCCTGACTGTTCGCCATCCGGTATCGCTGCGCAGCATCGACGTGCAACAAGACCTCGCAGATCTTGACGCAGATATTGCCGTCGTTGTCGCCTATGGGCTGATCCTGCCGCAAGCAGTGTTGGACGCGCCGCGCCTTGGCTGCTTGAACATTCACGCCTCGCTTTTGCCGCGCTGGCGCGGGGCGGCGCCGATCCACCGTGCGATCATGGCGGGCGATACCCAGACGGGCATCTGCATCATGCAGATGGAGGCGGGGCTGGATACGGGTCCTGTCCTGCTGTGTGAGGCGACACCGATTGGCGCGACCGAGACCACCGCCGATCTGCATGATCGCCTGTCGCAGATGGGCGCGCGGCTGATCGGGCAGGCATTGGCGGCGTTGCCCTTGCCTGCGGTGCCGCAGCCTGAGATTGGCGTCACTTACGCCGCCAAGATCGACAAAGCCGAGGCCCGCATTGACTGGACGCGTTCGGCCGTCGAGGTTGATCGCCAAATCCGCGGCCTCTCACCTTTTCCGGGTGCCTGGTGTGAAGTGCGGGGCGAGCGGGTGAAACTGCTGCGTTCGCACTTGGCTTCTGGGCAGGGCACTGCGGGCCAGGTGATTGACGGCTTTACCGTTGCTTGCGGCGATGGCGCGGTAGAGATCACCCTTGCGCAACGTGAAGGCAAGCGACCGATGTCCGCAACGGAGGTATTGCGCGGGCTGGACCTGCCGCCGCAGCTTGACTGAGATTTCCGCCCGCGCGAGACTTCCATTCCGCCGCCCACCTCCCATATTGGGATGACGCCGCAGGAGTGTGCCCATGCTGTTTCTGATCATCGTTGGAATTGCCGCCGGATTTCTTGCAACACGGCTGATGCGGATTGAAACCGATGTTCCGACAACGATTGTTATCGGTGTCGCCGGGGCATTAATCGGCGGGCTTTTACTGCGAAGCATCATCGCGCTGACAAGCTGGGCTGCAGGTCTGGTTGGTGCGGTTCTGGGTGCTATGGCGCTGATCTGGTTATATAAAACCTATGTTGACCGCTAGTCGGACAGCCGCTTTAGCGCCTCGCCGAACCGAAACCCCTTGCCGCCCGCCCCATCCCACAAGAGCCGCCCTTGCCATGCAGCAAAGGTCACCGCTGCCGTCTCGGCCGCATTGGCACCCGAGCCAAGCTTTACTGCCAACCGTGCTTCAACCTGATCGCGCCAGGCCTTGGCGCGGGCGGTCATCGCGGGCGATTTCAAGCTTTGCGCCACAAGCGCGGGGCTGTCGCCACAGGCCGCCAAAGCCTTGAGGCTTCCCTGCACGCCCTTGGACGCTGTTTGTTCAAACACTCGCTCGGTCTCAGCTGCAAGATCATCCCAAGCCTGTGTCAGTGCAGCCTCTAGCATCGCGGTGCTGCTGCCAAAGCGTTGAACAAGGGTTGGCGGTGCCAGTTTGCATCGTTGCGCCACGGCAGCAAACGTCACAGACTTTTCGCCTTGTAATAGCAAAAGCTTCACCACAACGGCCAGAACTTCGTGATCCGAGATTATTTTCAAGCGTGCCATCGGATCAGCTTGCCTCATCTGGCATCAATTTGAAAGTATTTCCGATCAAAGAGTCACATTCGGCCCTTCGCGTGCAACAGTCGGCAACAGTTTCACCCACCCCCTTGCCCTGTGAATCCGCACCACGCTAAACTCTCGGAAAAACAAGCAGGTATTCTCGTGGCAGCGCAGAAATCCAAGGTGAAAACTGCCCTCGACGCTGCTGCGCGCCCGAAGGGGGCGTCGGATCGCTGGGGCACAATCGAGTTTGCGCTCAAGCGCCACCGCAGCCCGCATGGTCAAGTGACGGCCGTGTCGATGATGAAAGACGAAGGCCCCTACCTCATCGAATGGGTCGCGCATCATCTTGCGGTGGGGTTCTCCGATCTTGTCGTCTATACGAACGATTGTTCGGATGGCACCGACGACATGCTGATACGGCTTGAAGAATTGGGCCTGTGCCACCACCGCCGCAACGACATCCCCGAAGGGATCCGCCCGCAACCCTCGGCGCTTAACTACGCGCAGGCTGAACCCGTCGTGCAGCAATCCGACTGGGTGATGGTGTTTGATGCTGACGAGTTCGTTTCGATCAAATACGGCGATGGCACGCTGGATGATCTGTTGACCGCCACCAAGGCGCAGGGCGCAAATGGGGTGGTGATCACTTGGCGCATCTTCGGGTCAGGCGGCGTGGTTGATTGGAGCCGCGCACCCGTCACAGAACAATATCTATGGGCAGCGCCCATAACCTGGAACAAGGGCTGGGGGGTCAAAACACTCTTCACCTTTGACGATGTGAAATGGAAACTGGGAATCCACCGCCCCAAGATCAAAGCGAAATGGGTCGAAACCGAATTCCCCGATCAGATCAAATGGCTGAACGGGTCGGGCCGCGAGATGGAGGATTACTTCAAATTCCGTGGCTGGCGCTCGATCACGCGGACGGTGGGCTATGACTGGGTGCAGCTCAATCACTACGCGGTCAAATCGGTTGACAGCTATGCCATTCGCAAACTGCGCGGCAATGTGAACAATAAGAAGGATAAGTATAATTCCGACTATTGGTCGCTTCAGGATCGCAACGAAGTCCGCGATGATACCATGCTGCGCTATACCCCAGCGCGCAACCGCATCATCGACCAACTGCTGGCGGACCCCGAACTGAACCGCCTGCATTTTGCAGCACTTGATCGCGCCGAAGCCCGCTTGGCCGAGATCCGCCAGACCCAAGCCTATGCCGATCTTGTCGCCGATCTTGCCCGCGCCTCCGAGGTTCCTATCACCCAGATCGTCGCCAAGCCGCCGCAGCCGCGGGATCGCGAAAAGATCGCGGCGTTGATGTCCGATGTCGAAAAACGGCGCGGGGCCAAGGCCAAAGCCGCGCGCGTGGCCCTGCCAAAAGAGCCCGTCGAAGCCGTGCCGATGGGCTCTTATAACCCCGGCGAGATCGACCTCTCGCAGCCCGTATCTGTCGATGTCTTTCCCAATCACTCGATGAAACTACCGGCGGACGCACGGGTTTTTGCGGCCCATGTATTGCCGCTGATCCAGCAGGGCAAATTCGAGCGCGGCCTCGCCCGCAAGCTGCCATCTGCCTTGGACAAGGCCGCGCGGGTGCTGGAACTGGGCTCTGCCATTGGCTTTGTCGCAGGGCATGCGGCGAATGAGCGGTCGGATACCACATGGCTTTTGCAAGAGGACAACGCGGGTTTGCGTCAGATGATGCAGCTTGTCTGCCAGCTCAGCAATCGCGCCTTTAATGACCGCTTTAGCCTTTCAAAGCAACAGCTTGCGGGCGATCCCGTGGCGGCAGCGGTGGCTCTGATCCAGCAGTTTGGGCCAACAGCGCTGGTGGTGGCCGACCCGATCCTTGACCCTGCAAAGCTGGATGCGGTTCTGGCACAGACCAAGGGGGTGACCCAGATCGTTCTTTACGGCCGTTGGCTGGAAACCCACCACGCGACGCCCTATCACCCGCAGGGGTTTGCCCCGCAAGACGGCTTTGATCCCAACGCGCTGCGAGTCTATCGCGCGCCTCTGCCAGTCTGAGGCCCGCTGGACAGCACAGCCCTCATGCGGCATTGTTCCGAAAAACCAAACAAAAAGTAGAGGCAGTTATGACCCCCCCCGTTCGCAGACCCGTGGCCTCGCTCTGGATTGGCGAAAAGCTGCAATACCTCAACCAGCTTTGCCTGCTTAGCCACGTGCGCCAAGGCCACCCGACCACGCTTTATTGCACGGATACCGTCAGCAATGTGCCCGAAGGTGTGACGGTGCGGCCTGCGACAGACATCATGCCGATTGACATGGATATCGTGCGCCAAACGTCTGAAAGCTTTCTGTCGAACGTGTTTCGCTATCACATGATCCAGCAGACCAATGCGATCTGGATCGACTGCGACGCCTTCTGCCATCGGCCTTTTCCCGACGAGATGGAAAATATCTATGCAGGGCATGGGTTTAGGGGCGCTCTGAATTGCGGCGTCGTCTATATTCCGCAGCAGGGCGATCTCATTCACCGGCTGATCGACTATTATACCAATCTGCCGGATGCGCCCGCATGGTTCAACAAACAGCAGCGCAAAAAGATCGAAAAACAAGACACCAGCCTGCCTCAAGCCGTGCGCATCTACAACGCCGAGCGTACCGCCTTCGGCCCGCAAGCCTTTACCTACTTTGCCCAGCAGACCGGCGATTATGAAAAGGCGCTCAGCTCGGACTATCTCTATCCGGTGCCGTTTCAGCTGAACGATGTGTTCTTTGACCCCTATGGCCGTGTTGAGGGCCACTTTACCGACAACACGCTATCGGTCCACCTCTATACCAATGGCACCAAGCCTTGGTGGCGCCGCAACGCGCCCCTGCCGAATTCCTACGCGGCGCGGATGTGCGAACAGATTGGCGTCGATCCGGCGCAGGCGCTGGAAACCTAGCTACTTTGCGGGTTTGGCCGCGGGCTTGAACGGCGCCATGCCCGCGCGCGCCAACTCATCGGCGCGTTCGTTCTCGGCATGTCCTGCGTGCCCCTTGATCCAGCGCCATGTCACCTGATGACGTGCCTGCGCCGCATCCAGCCGCTGCCACAGATCGACGTTCTTAACCGGCGCGCGCGCGGCCGTTTTCCAACCGTTGCGTTTCCACCCGTGGATCCATTCCGTGACACCGTTTTTGACATAGGCACTGTCGGTCACAATCGTCAGCGCGGTATCCCGCGTCAGCGCCTCCAGCGCCGAAATCGCGGCCAGCAACTCCATCCGGTTGTTGGTGGTATCAGGCTCACCGCCGTTCAGCGTGCGCTCTTTGACCACTTCGGCGCCTTCACGGGCCACCATCAACACACCCCAGCCCCCGGGCCCCGGATTGCCCGAGCAGGCTCCGTCAGTATAGGCAAAAAGTTCCGGCATTGCGTCCCCAATCAAGCCAAGGCCGTGGTGGCAAGACATGCCAGCACGACCAAGGTCAGCAAAAGCCGCAATTGCAGCCACCAATCTGGCGCAAATCTGCGCAGGGCAAACAGCACGTCCAGCGCAAACAGGCCGATATAGCCCAGTGTCAGAAATCGCAGGCTTGCAATCGTATCGCCGCCCACGCTGAACAGCGCCCAAAGGGCTGGCAGCACCGAAAGCGCGTAGTAGACGCCCGCAGGTCCGGGGGCGCGCGCCGCAAAACCCCAAAGCACGCCTGACATAAACGCAAGGATAATCACCCCATAGCCCAGCACCAAAGGCACCCCAGTCAGCCGTGGCCCAGCCGCCCACAGACCCCAAGCGGCCAGCCCTTCATTCAAGGTGGTTGCGGCTCCCCACAAAAACGGCAGCAGACCCGCAAGCCCGAGCCATAGCGCAGCAGGCGGTATGTGGCCTCGCATCGTCAAACGGCCTCTCGCAGAATACGCGGGACTTTGAATTCCACATGCTCTTGCGCCGTTTCGACAAGCTCGACGCTCGTGTCAAAACGCGTCCGAAACGCGTCTATGACCTCGTTGACCAACACCTCCGGCGCGCTCGCCCCCGCCGTGACCCCCACCGCGCGAATACCCTCAAGCGCGCGCCAGTCGATATCAGTGGCCCGCTGCACCAGTTGGGCATAGCCACAGCCAGCCGTGCGCCCCACCTCGACCAACCGCTTGGAATTCGACGAATTAGGTGCGCCGATCACCAAAAGCGCATCAATCTTGCCCGCAATCGCCTTGACCGCAGCCTGACGGTTGGTGGTGGCATAGCAGATGTCTTCTTTGTGCGGCCCGATAATTGCGGGAAACTGGGTTTGCAGTGCCGCTACAATCCCCGCCGTGTCATCCACCGAAAGCGTGGTCTGGGTGATATAGGCCAGCTTGGCCGGATCGCGCACCACCAGCTTTGCGACATCGGCTGCGGTTTCCACTAACAGCACCTCGCCCTCGGGCAACTGCCCCATTGTGCCAATCGTTTCGGGGTGGCCGGCGTGGCCAATCATCACCATCTGCAACCCTGCGTCGGAATGGCGCTGCGCTTCGTTGTGCACTTTGGTCACCAGCGGGCAGGTGGCATCCACGGCAATCATCGCCCGGGCTTCTGCCGCGGCGGGCACCGATTTCGGCACGCCATGCGCCGAAAAGATCACCGGGCGGTCAACGGGGCAATCGTCCAACTCTTCGACAAACACCGCCCCCTTGGCGCGCAATGCATCCACGACGAATTTGTTGTGCACGATTTCATGGCGCACATAGACCGGCGCGCCCCATTTCTCGATCGCCAACTCGACGATTCTGATTGCACGATCCACGCCGGCACAAAATCCGCGTGGCGCTGCGAGATAGAGGGTAAGGTCGGGCTTGGGCATAGGCATGGGGGGATCCTTTTGCGGCAAAACTATCGGATCGGGCAGGGGCATGCAATTGCCTCACCGGCCAAGAAAAAGCCGGCGCAGAGGTCTGGGCCGGCTTCTTTGGGTCTGGTTACTTTACATCGACCATCATGTCCGTGCCATCTAAGCGTGGCTCGCGTGGCGGGCGCCCGATGACATCGCGCAATTCATCCAGCTCAATGAAGTTGTCGGCCTGGCGGCGCAGCTCGTCAGCAATCATCGGCGGTTGGCTGCGGATGGTCGAGACCACCGAAACACGCACGCCCTGACGCTGCAGACTTTCGACCAGCGGACGGAAATCGCCATCGCCCGAGAAAAGAACGATGTGATCAACGCGCGGTGCGAGTTCCATAGCATTCACGGTCAACTCGATGTCCATATTGCCTTTGACTTTGCGGCGTCCCTGGCTGTCGGTGTATTCCTTGGCCGGTTTCGTCACCATGGTGAAGCCGTTGTAATTCAGCCAGTCAACCAAGGGTCGAATGGGTGAATATTCATCATTTTCAAGCAAGGCGGTGTAGTAAAAGGCGCGCAGAAGTTTTCCACGGCGCATGAACTCTTGACGCAAAAGCTTGTAGTCGATGTCAAACCCAAGCGCTTTTGCCGCAGCGTAAAGGTTGGATCCATCAATGAACAGCGCAAGCCGTTCGTCCTTGTAAAACATTGTTAATCCCCTAGAGAAATACAGCGCAGCAAACGAACCTCACAAACTGATTCCAAAGCACCATCTTTACGTCAGCTGGTCTCCGCGTATACCAATCGGACTTCTCGCTCGGCAAGGCGACTTATTGGCCAAGGTTACCACTGACTATGACCACAGGAAAGCAAGCGCTGGTTGCATTCGGATCGAACCTGGATTTCGGTGGGAATCCGCCGAAAGCCGTTCTTATAGAGGCAATTAAGGCGCTAGAGGCCGAGGGCCTGAGCCTGACCAGACTGAGCAAATTGTACTTAACGCCATGTTTCCCTATCGGGGCGGGGCCTGATTACGTGAACGCTGCGGCCGTCGTGACGTTACGTCACAATATCGAGCCTGAAAAAATACTCGCCGCGCTTCATCGAATCGAGGCCCGCTTTGGGCGCGAACGGATCAGTCGCTGGGCCGGACGGACCTTGGATATCGATCTGCTTGCGGTTGGTGATCTGGTCGCGCCGGATCTGGTCACCTATCGCCACTGGCAGCGCCTTGCTCTGTCTGAGCAGGTAAGGCTTGCGCCGGATCAGCTGATCTTGCCGCATCCGCGACTGGCCGAGCGCGCCTTTGTGCTCGTGCCGCTTGCAGATGTGGCGCCCGACTGGCGTCATCCGGTGACGGGGCAGAGCGTGACTGAGATGCTGGCTGCTTTGCCGCGCGCTGACCGCGAGGCCGTTGTGGCGATGCCCTCGGATGCATCTGTTTGATTATACGCTTGTCAAGCCTGTCTATCGGCCCTAAATAGGCGCTTCCAAATTCCCATACCTACTGGAGTCTTTCATGGCCCGCGTGACGGTTGAAGATTGCGTTGACAAAGTGCCGAACCGGTTCGAACTGGTGATGTTGGCCGCTCATCGCGCCCGCGAAATCCAGTCTGGCGACCTGCCGACGGTAGACCGCGACAACGACAAAAATCCGGTTGTCGCCCTGCGCGAAATCGCCGAGGAAACTCAGCTTGCCGAAAGCCTGCGCGAGCGGATGATCGAAAGCCACCAGACCCAGATCGAGGTGGACGAGCCGGAAGAAGACCAGATGGCACTTCTGATGTCGGGCGAAGTGGATCGCCCGATGCAGGATGATATGTCGGAAGAAAAGCTTTTGCGCGCATTGATGGAAGCACAAGGCGAGCTATAACTACAGGAAATTACGATATTTCCGGCCATAGGGGCGGTGAAGTTGATCGACGTTGAAGACCTCATCGCCCTTGTCCACAATTACAATCCGCGCGCCAATGCCCCATTGATCCGCCAAGCCTATGCCTATGGCATGGCGATGCACGAGGGGCAGTTCCGCAAGTCCGGCGAGCCCTACTTCACTCATCCCGTCGCGGTCGCAGCCATTCTGACCGAACAGCAGTTGGATGATGCCACCATCATCACCGCGCTGTTGCACGACACCATCGAAGACACCAAATCGACCTATGCCGAAGTGACTGCGATGTTTGGCAGCGAGGTGGCCGAGTTGGTTGATGGCGTGACCAAGCTGACCAACCTGCAGCTCTCCAACACCGAATCGCAGCAGGCAGAAAACTTTCGCAAACTGTTCATGGCGATGTCGAAAGACCTGCGCGTTATTCTGGTCAAACTGGCTGACCGTTTGCACAACATGCGCACGATCAAGTCGATGGCGCCGGAAAAGCAAATCAAAAAAGCCCGCGAGACGATGGAAATCTACGCGCCGCTGGCCGGTCGCATGGGCATGCAGTGGATGCGCGAAGAGCTGGAGGATCTGTCTTTTCGCGTCATCAATCCCGAGGCGCGCAATTCGATCATCCGCCGCTTTCTGACGCTTCAGCGCGAATCCGGCGACGTGGTGCATCAGATCACCAATGACATTCGCACCGAACTCGACAGAGTTTCGATCGAGGCCGATGTCTATGGCCGCGCCAAAAAGCCTTATTCGATCTGGCGCAAGATGCAGGAAAAGGATCTTGCCTTCAGCCGCCTGTCCGACATCTATGGCTTTCGCGTGATTTGCAGCTCGGTCACCGATTGTTACCGGATCCTCGGGGTGATCCACCAACGCTGGCGCGCGGTTCCCGGTCGGTTCAAAGACTACATCAGCCAGCCAAAGACCAACGGCTATCGTTCGATACACACAACAGTGTCAGGGCGTGATGGCAAGCGCGTCGAGGTGCAGATCCGCACCCGCGAGATGCACGAAGTGGCCGAGGCAGGTGTGGCCGCGCATTGGTCCTACCGCGAGGGCGTCCGCGCGCGAAACCCCTTTGCCATTGATCCGGCCAAGTGGATTTCCTCGATGACCGAGCGGCTGGACGAGGGCGACCACGATGAATTCCTCGAAAACGTCAAGCTTGAGATGTATTCCGATCAGGTGTTCTGCTTTACGCCCAAAGGCGATGTGATCCAGCTGCCGCGCGGGGCAACGCCTTTGGATTACGCCTATTCCATCCACACCCGCATCGGCAATTCCTGCGTTTCGGCCAAGGTCGACGGTATCCGTGTGCCGCTTTGGACACGACTGAAAAACGGCCAGTCGGTCGAGATTATCACCGCCGAAGGCCAGAAACCGCAGGCCAGCTGGATCGACATCGTCTCGACAGGGCGTGCCAAGGCCGCGATCCGTCGGTCGCTGCGCGAAGAGGACCGCAGCCGTTTTGTGCGCTTGGGCCAAGAACTTGCCCGCGCCGCCTTTGAACATGTAGGCAAAAAGGCCACCGACAAGGCGATGCGCACGGCAGCTAAGATGCTGGGCTTTTCGGATGAGACCGATCTGTTGGCGGGTCTGGGCTCTGCCGAGCTTACCGCGCGCAAGGTTGTTGAGACGCTCTACCCTGAACTTGCTGCCTCGCAACAAGACGAAATTGTCTCGGCCCGCGCGGTGCTGGGGTTGTCGGATGACCAAACCTTCCGCCGCGCGACCTGCTGCCAGCCGCTGCCGGGCGAGCGGATCGTTGGCATCACCTATCGCGGTCAGGGCGTAATCGTGCACACCATCGATTGCCCGGCACTGGAAGAGTTCGAGGAACAGCCCAACCGCTGGGTTGACCTGCATTGGGATCAGGGACGTCACGCAGCTGTGAACACGGTTAGCCTCGATGTGGCAATTTCCAACGATGCCGGCGTTTTAGGCCGCATTTGTACCTTGATTGGCGAGCAAAAGGCGAACATATCCGATCTGCGCTTCACAGAACGTAAACCGGATTTTTACAGACTTATCATTGACGTGGACTTGCGCGACGTTGAACACTTGCACAAGGTCATGACCGCGCTAGAAGCGGAAACAGATGTAGCTCAGGTATCGCGGCATCGCGATCTGACACGTAAACCCTGACCTGACGGATCATTCCGGCGGGCGGGGCAGGGAAGGACAGACCGACGTGGTCTTTAAACGCCGAGAACCGCTAGGATGGCTCGCCTGGTTGCGCGAGATGGTTTACCCCTCTGGGGGGTTCAGGCGCGCGACCCGTTATGTCATCCATCGGATGAGCCGCCTGCCCGATGAACCACACCGCATCGCGCGCGGTGTATTCGCGGGATTTTTAATCGGCTTTTTGCCGCTGCCGGGGTTGCAGTTTGTGGCCGCTTGGGCGGCAGCCAGGCTGGTACGCGGCAACCTCTTGGCGGCGCTCTTGGGTACTTTTAATACCAATCCGGTGACCACGCCTTTCTTTGCCGTATTCGCCATGACCTTTGGCCATTGGCTCTTGGGCATCGAGGCCCCGCTGACCGCCGAGGCGATCGCAGGGGCCTTTGGTCATGCGGGCGTGGATTTGTGGCACAATTTCCTTGCGATCTTTACCGACGCAACCATGCATTGGGGTGGCCTGCGCCGGTTCTGGCATGACATCTATGTGCCCTATTTCATCGGCGCCCTGATCCCCGGGTTCGTGATCTCGGCGGTGGCCTATTATGTCACCATTCCGATCGTGCAGGCCTATCAAAAGGCCCGTGCCGCCAAGCACGAAGACCGCAAGGATCGCCGCCGCAAGCTGCGTGCGACTGTGGCTGACGCGGCGGCGCGGCTCAAGCATCGCGGTGACAAAACAGACAGGTCTGCCAAGGGCGGCGGCGATCCCGCGCCCTAACCGATCAGGAGAGTGTCCATGACGCAGCCAAAGCAAAGACTGGGTGTCAACATCGACCACGTTGCCACCGTGCGCAACGCCCGCGGTTCTGCTTGGCCGGACCCGTTGCGCGCCGCCTTGCTGGCGGAGGCGGCAGGCGCCGATGGCATCACGGCCCACCTGCGCGAAGACCGCCGCCACATCCGCGACGCCGATATGGAGGCTTTGCGCGCAGGTCTTGGGATTCCGCTGAATTTTGAATGTGCTGCGACCGACGAGATGGCCGCAATCGCGCTGCGTCTCAAACCACATGCCGTCTGCCTCGTGCCCGAAAAGCGCGAGGAACGCACGACCGAAGGCGGTCTTGACGTGGCGGGCGATGCCAATCGCCTGACCCATTTCATCGCGCCTTTGCGCGATGCGGGCTGCCGCGTGTCTATGTTCATCGGCCATGACGCCCGCCAGATCGAGGCGAGTGCCCGCATCGGTGCCGCTGTGGTCGAACTGCACACTGGCCATTATTCCGACCTGCACGCCGAGGGCCGTTTCGCCGAGGCCGAAGCCGAACTTTCAGCTCTGCGCATCGGTGCGGCTTTTGCCCATTCCTTGGGGCTAGAGGTGCACGCAGGCCACGGGCTGACCTTTGACAACGTCGCCCCCATCGCCGCCATCCCCGAAGTGCGCGAGCTCAACATCGGTCACTTCCTGATCGGTGAGGCCATTTTTGAAGGCCTAGGCTCGGCGATCGAAGAGATGCGCCGTCGCATGGACCTTGCGCGCGCAGGCTGACCCTTGGCCAAGCCCGCGCGCTGCCGGTTATTCCGTAACCGTCAGAACCGTCCACATACCGCCGATGTAATGGCCCGGAATGTTGCAATACAGCAGGTAGAGCCCCGGTTTCAGATCTATCGCCAGCACCCCCGACTTGCCAGGATCAAGCTCGGCAACCTCGCCCAGATGACCCGCGGCATCTTCGTCGATCTTATTCAGATCTGTTGAATAGGGTATCTTTGCATCCAGCGATGCAATCGGGGAAAGCACCATCTCGTGGATGATATCTTTCGACGTATTCACCACGTCAAAGGTGACCTTGCCCGCCGGAACAGTGGCGTTATCGATGGTGATGCCCATCATCGCCATGCCCATATTGGCCATCATATCCTTGCCGAGCGGGAACATATGCGCGTCGTCCATCATCACCGAATCCGCGCCCTTGTCCCACAAGGAAACTGCGATGGTGCTGTCCGCAGCCAAGGCCGAGGTGCCGCTAAGCGCTGCGAAAAGTCCACCAATGGCTAGGAAACTCATGCGTCTTGTAAGGGTCATTTGCTTTATCCTTCATCCAAGGGCGTATGCGCCCTGCGCGCAACTTCTGCCTTAAGCCTGCCCCGCGCGTTGATTTGCATCATGGCGCAGCGAATTTGCCCCGCTAGACAGGCTTGGGGCGCGGCCTTAGGTTGGCCGCATCCGCTGCTTGCCAAGGAACGCTGAATTGCCTCTCCCCCAGCCCGCCACGAAACGGCTGCCATGATCCTTGGTATCGGGTCCGATCTTGCCAATATCGACCGCATTGCGGGCGTGCTGGAACGCCATGGCGACCGCTTCAAAAACCGCGTCTTTACCGAACGCGAACAGCGCAAGGCCGAAGGTCGCCCCCGCGCCATTGCCGCCACCTATGCCAAACGCTGGGCCGCCAAAGAGGCGTGCTCCAAGGCGCTGGGCACCGGCCTTGCGATGGGAATTTCGTGGAAGGACATGGCCGTGACCAACCTGCGCTCTGGTCAGCCTGTGATGCACGTCACCGGCTGGGCCGCCGACCGCCTCGCCGCCATGACCCCACCCGACCACGAAGCGGTCATTCACGTTACTTTGACCGACGATCACCCTTGGGCGCAGGCATTCGTGGTGATCGAAGCGCGCCCGCTGCCTGCCCGAACTTGACTCCCCCAGCCTGCGCGCGCATGTAGCGCCAAACCACCAAGGATATGATATATGGCAAAGAACGATGGCGGATTTGTTGAAACGGTGAAAACCGTTGTCTACGCCCTGTTGATCGCGGGGGTGTTCCGCACGCTGTTCTTCCAACCGTTCTGGATTCCCTCGGAATCGATGAAAGACACGCTGCTGGTCGGCGATTTCGTCTTTGTGAACAAAATGGCCTACGGCTATTCGAAGTTCTCTTGCCCCTTCGCGATCTGCCCGATATCGGGCCGCATCCTCGCCTCTGAACCGCAGCGCGGCGATGTCGTGGTGTTCCGCCATCCGGTCAATGGCTCGGATTTCGTCAAGCGCCTGATCGGCTTGCCGGGTGACAAGATTCAGGTGAAAAAGGGCATCCTCTTTATCAACGGCGCCGAGGCGCCGCAGGTGCCGGATGGCCAGTTTGAAGAGGTCATGGGTCCACAAGGCCCGATGGGCAACCGCCCGCGCTGTGAAAACGGCTCGGTCGGCGATGGGGCCATTTGCACCCGTTCGCGCTACAAGGAAACCTTGCCGAATGGCGTTGTGCATGATGTTCTGAACATCGAAAATGACGGCTATGCCGATAACACCGATGTTTTTGTCGTGCCCGAAGGTAACTATTTCTTCATGGGCGACAACCGTGACAACTCGCAAGACAGCCGTTTTAGCCAAGCCGTTGGTGGCGTGGGCTTTGTTCCTGCCGAAAATTTGATTGGCCGCGCGGATCGCATCATCTTCTCGTCCGCAGGCAAGTCGATGCTGTATTTCTGGACATGGCGCGCGGATCGTTTCTTCAAGGCGGTGGACTAAATCGCGTATGACGGATCTTTCGATCAGCACTCAAAACGCACTGGCCTCGCATCTGCGAGGCTGGCTCGTTTTTAGGGCGGGTGCCGCATGAGACTTTCGGCTGATCTGAAAACCTTCGAGGCTCGCATCGGCCATGCCTTTCGCACGCCGGAATTGCTGTTGCGTGCAGTGACCCATGCTTCGATCTCTTCGGCGACCCGCCCCGACAATCAGCGGTTAGAATTTTTGGGCGACCGTGTGCTGGGCCTCGTGATGTCCGAAGCCCTGTTGGGGGCGGATGTCGCGGCCAGCGAAGGCCAACTTGCCCCGCGCTTCAACGCTCTGGTGCGCAAAGAGACCTGCGCCGAAGTGGCCCGCGACGTGGGCCTTGGCGATGTGCTGAAACTGGGGCGTTCGGAAATGCTGTCGGGCGGGCGGCGCAAAGAAGCGCTGCTGGGCGACGCGATGGAGGCGGTGATTGCCGCCGTCTATCTGGATGGCGGCTTTGACGCCGCCCGCGCGCTGGTCCTGCGGCTCTGGGGCACGCGCATCGGCCGCGTCGAACACGACGCCCGCGATCCGAAAACCTCGTTGCAAGAATGGGCCCAAGCGCGCGGCATGCCGCCGCCCGCCTATACCGAAGAGGGGCGTGAAGGCCCTGACCACCAGCCGATGTTCACCGTTAAGGTGACCTTGGCCAATGGCGAGGCAGAATCCTCCCGCGCCGGATCGAAACGCGTGGCCGAACAAGCCGCAGCCCGTGCCCTTCTGGCCCGGATGGAGAATGCAGATGACTGACGAAACCCAAGCCCCGACGCCCGAGCAGACCGCCACAGCGCAAGCCACCCGCGCGGGCTTTGTGGCCCTGATCGGCGAGCCCAATGCGGGCAAATCGACGCTGCTCAACCGCATGGTGGGGGCGAAAGTCTCGATTGTGACGCATAAGGTGCAGACCACCCGCACCCGTATCCGTGGCGTGGCGATGGAGGGGGCGGCGCAGCTTGTTTTCGTCGATACACCCGGCATTTTCCGCACCAAACGCCGTCTGGACCGCGCGATGGTCAAGGCGGCATGGGGTGGGGCCACCGATGCCGACGTCATCGTGTTTTTGATCGAGGCACATCGCGGCCTGACCGAAGGTGCGCAGAGCATCGTAGAGCGCATGCGTGACGAGCTGCCCCGCGACCGCCCCGTCGCCCTTGCCATCAACAAGATCGACCGCGTCAAGGCCGATGTCTTGCTGGCGATGGCCGAAAAGCTGAACGAAGCCTACCCCTTCGTGAAAACCTTTATGATTTCGGCCGAAAAAGGCTATGGCGTGCAGGATCTGCGCACTTGGCTTGCTAGCCAGATCCCTGAAGGCCCTTGGTTCTATCCCGAAGACCAGATCGCCGACCTGCCGATGCGGATGATCGCCGCCGAAATCACCCGCGAAAAGCTGACCCTACGTCTGCACGAGGAACTGCCGTATCAACTGACCGTCGAGACCGAACAGTGGCAGGATAAGAAAGACGGCTCCACCCGCATCGATCAGGTGATCTATGTCGGGCGCGACGGTCACAAAGGCATCGTTCTGGGCAACAAAGGCGAGACGATCAAGGCGATCGGCCAATCCGCCCGCGCCGAGATTTCCGAGTTTCTCGACCGCACCGTGCATCTGTTCTTGCAGGTCAAGGTGCGCCCGAACTGGGAAAACGAACCCGAGCGCTATTCGGAAATGGGGCTGGAGTATAAAGACGGCGACGCTTGAAGGTGTTGGCCAAAGCGTCGTGGATGTTTGGCAGAAAGGATAAGGCTTGGCCCCGCGTTTGACCTCCGAGCTTTGGGTTGCAGCCTATCTCACCCGTCTGCGCTTGGCCAATATTCCCGCCTATCTGACGGCGCGGGGCGATCCCACGGCGGGGGCGGTGCTGGTCAAGGTGGCCACACTCGACGGCCACGCCCGCGCCTTTCAACGCTCGTTCGATCTCAGCACCGATACGCGCGTTTGGGTGGTTCTGGCCGAAGGTGGCGAACCCGACGTGGATGCCTTGCTCACCCGCCAACGCAGCCGCGATCCTGATCTTTGGGTGATCGAGTTAGAAGACCGGCAGGGTCGCACCTTGCTGGATCAAGACGGCTTGGCCTGAAGTCTGCACGTCAGAATTCTAATTGCCACGCCGCGCGGCAAGGCCAGGAAATCCAAGAACAAGGGCGACCATCTGCCAAGTTTGACAGCTTTGATGCCCAAGGCAAGGCCTTGCTCTCGCAAGCCCAAGCGCGGATAGTCTGACCCATGGAATGGCGCGATCAAGGGGCAGTTTTGTCGATGCGGTTGCACGGCGAAACTTCGGCGATCATCGAAGTATTCACCGCCGAACACGGCCGC
>JAHEBX010000195.1 GCA_024642045.1 Pseudorhodobacter sp.
CGTGCACTGGCTGATCCATCAAGGCCCGCTGTACCGTTGGGTGCATTCGGTCCACCACAATTCCGTCAACCCAAGCCCGTGGTCGTCGCTCTCCATGCACCCGGTCGAGCACCTGCTTTACTGGTCCGACGTCCTCATCCACCTCGTCCTTCCCTCGCACCCGCTTCTGGTGCTGTACCACCTGCAGGTGACCGGCACTGGCGCGGTCATAGGACACATAGGCTTTGACAAGATCGAGGTGGGCGACGAAGGCGCCATCGATACACAGGCATATGCGCATTATCTGCATCACAAGTATTTCGAAGTGAATTATGCCGATGGTCTTCTGCCCTTCGATCGCCTGTTCGGGACTTGGCACGACGGCACCAAAGACGGAGACATGCGGATGAAAGAGCGGATGGCCCTGAAAAGGGCCCGCGCCGAAAAAGGATAGGCCGCCGCAAGCTACTGCAAAACTGACACAAGCTTCGCAGCGTTCATCTCAACCGCCGCAACCGTAATAAGAACGCGATGAAGGCCAACAGACCCTAGTAGAATCAGCTATCTGACGCTTGCCATTGATGTCGCGACCCAGATTGTTCACGGGGCCTAGGTCACTATCGACGCGCCATCTGTCTTGTCGATAGCCCTATGTCTCGATCACTGCGTTCGCCGGAAATCGATCCGCGTCCCGGGAACACTGGAAGAGCTGGTTTGGCCAACAGCCGGTATCCCGAAGGCGATCCACCTTGACCATGCGCAGGAGTTCCACAGCGATGCCTTCAGAATGGCCTGCGAAGATTGGGGCATTGCTGTCGAGTATCGTCCGCTTGGCGGCAAACACTACGGCGGCCATGTCGAACGGCTGATCGGAACAACTACCTGATGCTCATCGAGCGGATGTTGTCGCCTACGTCCGTTAGCAGATCGCGGGGCTCCACGAAGGCAACGTCATCCGCTATCGGCTGAACCCAGATGATCTGGAAGGAGTGAACCTGCGCTATATCGTCGATTGAATCGGACTGAAGAATGTCGACGACGATCAGGCCATACCGCTGGCAACACGCGCCGCAAAAGCCCGCGCTTCGGTTGGCGCCTGTCCCAGTGCCGCGCCGCCTGCCAAAGCCGTCGCCCAGTCGATGTTTGGATAAGCCTGTGCGAACAGCTGCACCAGCGGCGCCGACCCGGCCCGCGCCTGTTGGCAGAGATCCTTGATCGCGGCCTGTGCCTGCGGACGCGGCAGAGTTTTTGCGAGCATAAAGGTGAGGGCCTCGGCTTGGATCAGCCCGCTGTCGTCATCCATCACCGCCGCCATTGCGACCGCATCGGGCGTGAGGCGCGCCGTAATATCGACCGCCGTAGCCAGACCGCGTCCTGTGTTGATGCAAAGTTGCGGCAGGGTGAGCCACTCGGTAAACCACGCGGCACCATCACGCTGTTGGCGATGCAGTGCTGCACCTTGCAATGTGGCACCCAGTCCGATGCTATGCCGCGCCAGCGCGACCAATGTCGAAGGCCCGACCGGATTTTGCTTTTGCGGCATCGTCGACGATGCTCCGCCGCCGTCGATATGGACCTCGGCCAGACCGGATTGCACCAGCAAAATAAGGTCTTCACCGATCTTGCCCAGACACCCCATCAGCCCCGCCTGCCACGCCGCAAAGCCGGTAATGCCAGAGCGGTCTGTATGCCAGCTGTGCCCCGGATCGCGCAGACCCAGCGCCGCAGCGAGCCCGGCACGCACGGCGGGGCCTTGTTCGCCCATCGCCGAAAGCGTGCCAGCCGCGCCCGAAAGCGATACCCGCAACAGTGCCTCGCGCTGTGCCGCAATCTGGTCCCGATAGGCCAGAAGCGGCCAGCCCCAAGCCGCCACCACCGCGCCAAAACTCGTCGGGGTGGCGATCTGCCCATAGGTGCGCGCGGCCATCGGCAGGGCGGCATGGGTTTGCGCCAAAGCCGCCAAGCCATGTAAAAGCGCCGTCAGCCGCGCCTCCCACAGATCGAGCACTGGTTTTAGTCGCAGGGCCAGTGCGCTGTCCATGATGTCTTGGCTGGTGGCACCCCAATGCAGAAATTGGGCATGATCGGGAGCGTTGCAGGCCTTGCGAAAGGCGGCAACAAGTGCGGGCACCGGCACGCCATTGACGCCGGTTTCCGACGCAAGCGACGCGGGGTCAATCTGCACCTCCATGCAAGCGCGGTGCAGGAAGGCCGCAGATTCGGCAGGGATGATCCCCAACGCGCCTTGCACCTTGGCCAAAGCCCCCTCAACAAGTAGCATCGCGCGCACTTCGGCTGTGTCGGTGAACAGCCGCGCGGTGTCTTCATCGTGAAAAAGCCCGCGGTAGAGGGCGCTGTCGGCAGGGGCTGCGGGCATGTTTGGCCTTTCAGGCAGAGAGGGGCAGCTGAAGTATCTCGCGCGCCTGGACCCAGGTTGCAACCGGTCGATCATAGCTGGCGCAAAGATCGACCGCGCGTTTGACCAGCGCCGCGTTAGAAGGCGCAAGCGTGTCACGGTCAATGCGGACGTTATCCTCAAGCCCCGTCCGCGTATGTCCGCCTTTGCGGATCGCCCAGTCGTTGATCAGATATTGGCTGGGCCCGATCCCCGCCGCACACCACTGCGCATCCGGGGCAAGCCGCTTTAGGGTCTCGATATAGAAATCGAAAATTCGCTCGTCCGCGGGCATGGCGTTTTTGACCCCCATGACGAATTGCACGTAAAGCGGGCCTTTGAGGCGACCATCCAAAGCCATCCGCGTGGCCTGAACGATATGCGACAGATCAAACGCCTCGATCTCGGGCTTGACGTCATAGGTCAGCATTTCCGCCGCCAGCCAGTTGACCAAATCCGGCGGGTTTTCGTAAACGCGGGTTGGAAAGTTGTTCGAGCCCACGGAAAGGCTGGCCATATCGGGCCGCAGCGACAACATGCCGCCGCGCGCCGCCCCCGCGCCCGAGCGTCCGCCAGTCGAAAGCTGCACGATCATGCCTGGGCAATGTCTGTGCAATCCTTCCATCAACCGTGCAAAACGCTCTGGGTCCGAAGTCGGTTTGCCCGCGTCATCGCGCACATGGCAATGCGCGATGGTTGCACCCGCCTCAAAAGCTGCTTGTGTGCTTTCAATCTGTTCGGAGATCGTAATCGGCACAGCGGGGTTGTTGGCTTTGGTGGGCAGCGAGCCGGTGATGGCGACGCAGATGATGCAAGGGTTTGCCATGGCTCAGATATCCATAAACACGGTTTCGCCCTCGCCCTGAAGGCGAATGTCGAAACGGTAGGTATTGGGGCCGGTCTTGTGCGCAATCAGCGTGTCGCGGCGGTGGACCTGCTCAACGAGGTTCAGCACCGGATCCGCGGCATTGTCCTCGTCGTCGAAATAGATCCGCGTATTGAGCCCGATATTGATGCCGCGCGCCACGATCCACAGGTTGATATGCGGTGCCATCGGGCGGGCATTACGGCCCTGGACCACGCCCGGTTTGATGGTGTCAAAGCCCCAGACGCCGGTGTCAAAATCGGTAATCACGCGGCCCCAGCCACGAAAGCCTCTGGCACAATCGGCGTGGCGGGGGTCTTCAACATGGGGATAAATCCCGTTGGCATCGGCCTGCCATGCCTCAATCAGCACATCTTTCACCGGCACGCCGGTGCCATCATAGACGACGCCTTCTACCCGGATGCGGGTGCCTTGTGCGTCAGGTCCGGCGATATCCCAGCCAAGCTCTCGCTCAAAGATGTTGAACCCCGCCGCGGCCGGCGCAAGCCCGATATGGACATAGGGGCCCGCGGTTTGAGACGGCGATTCCTTGAGGTAATTCAATGGCTGCACCATGATCAATTTCCCTCCAGGCGGTTTTCAAACAGGGTCGAGCGCCGGCCCCGCAGCACGATGTCAAACTTGTAGGCAAGACAATCAAGCGGCACCGCGGCATTCAGATCCAAAGGCGCGATAAGCTGATCGATAGCCCGCTGGTCCGGTATTGTCTGCACAATCGGGCATTTGGCGATAAGGGGGTCGCCTTCGAAATACATCTGGGTGATCAGGCGCTGCGAAAAGGCGGTGCCAAAGACCGAGACATGGATATGCGCGGGCCGCCAGTTGTTGACCCAATTGCGCCAAGGATAGGCCCCCGGTTTTACCGTGCGAAAGGAGTAATAGCCCTGATCGTCGGTGATCGTGCGCCCACATCCGCCAAAGTTCGGATCAATCGGCGCAAGGTAGCTGTCTTTCTTGTGTCGGTATCGCCCGCCCGCGTTGGCCTGCCAAATCTCGACCAAAGTATTGGGCACACCGCGACCGTTTTCATCCAGCACACGACCATGCACGATGATCCGCTCGCCCACCGGATCGCCGGTTTTTGCGTAGTTCTTGATCAGATCATTGTCGATGGCGTCAATGTCGGAGTGGTCAAAGGTCGGGCCGGTGATTTCCGACATCGAGCTTTGCAATGACAACATCGCAAGCCGCGGGCTGCGTGCGACGCTGGTTTTATAGTCGGGCGTCAGGGCGGGCGGCTGCCAGAGCCGGTCGCGTTGATAAAATTCAGCGGGCTTCATTTGGCCTCTCCCTTTGCCATTTCAGCGAATATGTCTTTGGCGATTTTGATGGCATGATTGGCGCGCGGCACGCCGGCATAGATCGCAACGTGCAGCAATGCTTCCGACACATCGGTTTCGCTTGCGCCTGTGTTGGCGGTGGCGCGGATATGCAAGGCAAGCTCATGGTCATTGCCCAGACCCGCCAAGAGCGCGATGGTAAGCATCGAGCGCTCGCGCAGGCTGATGGTGTCGCGCGACCAGACATGGCCCCAAGCCGCATCGGTGATGAGCGCCTGAAACGGCGCATCGGCGGCGGATTTGGCGGCTTCGGCGCGGTTGACATGTGCATCGCCCAAAACACGGCGGCGGGTTTCCATGCCCTTTGTCGCAAAATCGCTCATAGATGTGTCTCCAGAAATGGCACGATGGCAGCGGCATAGGCTACGGGGTCTTCGACGCAAGGCAGATGCCCTACACCGGCAAGCAGGCGATACTCTGCGCCCTTGATCAGGGCGGCGGTGGCTTGCACCACTTCGGGCGGGCTTGCGCCATCTTCTGCCCCCGCGATAACCAAGCTGGGCAGACATAGTCGCCGCGCAGCCTCGGTCTGATCGGCGCGGGCCAAGGCGGCGCAGGCGGCCGTATAGCCACGCGGCGGTGTTCGCAGCATCATGTTGCGCCACAGCGCCAATTCCGGCGTGGTGCGGAATTTAGGCGCGAACCAGCGCTCCATCACAGCATCGACAATCGAACCCAAGCCAGTGTCGATCACCGCATTGATGCGGGTCTGCCAGCCCTCTGCGGTGCCAAGCTTGACGGCGGAATTCGAGATCACCAGCGCACAAAACAGATCTGGGCGCTTGGCCGCAGCCGCCTGCGCAATCAGCCCGCCGATGGACAGACCGACAAAGATAACCGGCTCTGACGCCGAAGCCTCGATCAACGCTATAGCGTCATCGGCGTAATCTTCGATCAGCGCCGCACCGCCCAAATCCGAAAGCCCGTGGCCGCGTTTGTCAAAGCGGATCACCCGAAACCGGCTTGGCAGCAGCGGCAAGACGGCATCCCAAAGCCGCAAATCAGTGCCAAGCGAATTTGCAAAGACCACCGTCGGCCCGTCCGGCGCACCGTCAATGCGATAGTGCATATGTCCCCAAGGTCGCATCAAGGCTTGCATGTGGTTTCCCCCTTTTG
>JAHEBX010000046.1 GCA_024642045.1 Pseudorhodobacter sp.
CTGACCAAACCGCCCGATGCCTGCCACGATGACCTTGCCTTTTTCGGTGATCTCGTCAGGCGCATGATCAGGCTTGGCGGGGGCAAAGCGTTTGGTCAGATAGTCGTAGCCGATGAACAATAGCGGTGTCAGCAGCATCGACAAGCTGATGACCAACAGCGCCATCTGCCCTGCCGCCAGCGGCAAGGCGCGTTCTGAGCGGGCAAAGCTGACCAGCAGAAACCCGAACTCGCCACCCTGCGCAAGGCTGAGCGAGAACAGCCAGCGGTCTTGCGGCTTGAGTTTGAACACAAAGGAAATCACCAGCAAAATCAGCGCTTTGATCCCCATCAGCCCAAGAGTAAGCCCCAACACGGTAAACGGTTGACGTGCCAGCATGCCAAAATTGATGCCCACACCAACCGTCATGAAGAACAGACCCAACAACAACCCCTTAAAGGGCTTGAGGTCCGCCTCCAGCTGATGGCGAAACTCCGAGTTGGCCAAAACCACACCCGCCACAAAGGTGCCCAAGGCCGGCGAAAGGCCCACCAGCATCATCAGAAATGCGATGCCGAGCACCATCAGCAGCGAGATGAAGGTGCTCATCTCTGGCAGCTTTGCGGCATGGACAAAGCGGAAAACAGGGCGGCTGAGGTAGTGACCCGCAAGCACAATCCCCACCACGATCAAGATCGTAACGATTCCTGCGGCCCAGCCAGGCAGCGATTGCATAACGGTCATCAGCGGATCGGCGGCCTTTTCCACGGTCACCGCGGTTTCGGCATTGGTGATACCGTAGGTGTCGGATGTGGTTCCCGCATATTCCGTCATCGCCAAGAGCGGAATGATCGCCAGCATCGGGATCACGGCAATATCCTGGGTCAGCAGCACCGAAAAGGCTGACCGCCCGCCTTGGGTGCGCATCAGGTTCTTTTCTGACAGTGTTTGCAGCACGATTGCGGTTGAAGACAGGGCTGCCATCATACTCAGGATCAGCGCCACCGAAGCCGACTCTTGCAGCCAGGTCAAAATAACAAAGGCCGCGACCATAGTGCCAATGACCTGCGCCCCACCCATGCCCAAAAGCTTGTGCCGCATTTCCCACAGTGCCTTGGGTTCCAGCTCGAGCCCGATAAGAAACAGCATCAACACCACGCCAAATTCGGCAAAGTGCTGCAGGTCTGCCGTCTCTGTCCCGGCAAGGCCCAGAACCGGTCCCATCAGGATGCCCGCGGCCAGATACCCCAACACCGAGCCAAGGCCCAATCGAACCGCGAGCGGCACCACCAGAACAGCGGCGCCGAGGTAAAGTGAGGCTTGGAACAGAAAGCTTTCCATTGATGTCTTTCACGGGTCAGATGGGCCGGGGGGCAGGCTAGCAGACGTGCTTAGGCTTCGCGTATGTGACGGCGGCGTGCGGACTTGCCGCGCCATTGAAGCACAATCTCATCCCGATGTTGCGCGGTCATGGCATTTGCTTGAAGCTCGGCCAACAGTCGGTAATCGGTCGGGTTCAGCATGCGCAATCCTCGGATAGAATACGGATAAAAGATGAGTATCACGCATGGATGGAGACGCCGCAATGCAACTTCGCGCACGAATTGTATCAGCCATGCGGTGGATTTGTAACAATTGCGTCAAGCGCTTGTGCGACAGATCCGGTGCCGCAAGGCGCCATGCGACGGATCAGCCAGAAGGCATCGCCAAAGAAATCAGTCGGCTGCCTTTTTGATAGCGGACTTCACTGGCCGTAATCGCTGCGACGCGGCCGCCGTCGATGCTGTCACCGACCCGCACTTTTTTATAGCGACCGTTGGCCTGACGCACCAGGGCATAGCGATTGGACTGAGTGCCATAGACGCCGATCAAGTTCATCTTGGACAGATTGATCGCGTTCTTGAAGGTTGCTTGCTTGGCCACCGTTGTGCGCAGCGGGGTCTTGCGGTTTGACGCAACGGTATCGGGCTCGCCGTCGGCCTCTGGTGCCGTGGGCGCCACGGCAATGGCCGCCTTGGCCACTGCTTTTGGGGCGGGATCAGGCTCGGCGATGGGCGCGGGCGCGGGTTGTTTCATTGCGACCGCGATCGCGGCCTCGACCGCGCGCGACATATCACGCGGACGGGCTTCGGGCTTACGGCTGATGGCGATCGCGAGCGGGCTTCCCGAAGTTGCAGTGTTGGACGCTGCGGGTGCTGCACTGAGCGTCGCAGCAGAGGAGGCAAGCCGGGCGGCCTCACCCGCCGCCAGAACCGTGTTTGGGCGCGGTTGCGGGCGCAGGCTGGCGACGCGGCTGCCCTGCTCAGGGGCAAGCGAGCCTTGTTGTGCATCGGCTGGCGGCACAAGACTTGCTGGGCGTGGCTTGGGCAATTTTCCTGCAAGTGCAGGATCTGCAAAGACGGCGGCGGGCGCATCGGTTACGGCGTCTGGTGCAGGCTGGGCCAGCGCCGCAGGGGCCAGCGCTGCAGCTTCGGCGGCGATTGCAGCGGGGCGCTCGGCGGGGACCCGCGGCGGTTTGCCGGCACGAAGCAGAACGCCCTCAGGAGTGATTATCCCCTCGGGCGTTGGTCGGATCGTGCCATTCGCTTCGAACTGGTAGACTGTCCCGAAAGGCGGCGGGGCAGGTTGCGCTGCGGGCAGCGGATCTCCCCTTGCTTCGGGCAGTGGCAGCGACAGCGGATCGGGTGCAGAAGGCGGGGCATCCATCGAGGCGAGGAAGATTTCGTCTTGGGTCCCGTCGGTCGATGCCGTGACCCCTTGCGCAATGGTGGCTTCTGCGGCTTGGGTCTTGGGTGCGTTCGCTTTGGGTTCCAAAGCCGGTGCAGCCACCGTGACCTCGGCCGCCGCCGGATCAGGTTGCACAGGCGTTTCTTGCAGTGCGGGATCTGCTGTCGCAATGTCTGCGGTCAGATCAACCGGGTCCTGAGGCGCTTGCACGGCATCTGCGGTTGCGGCCGCGCTGGCCTGTCCATCGGCCAAAGCCTCGGGGTCTTGGCCATCAGCAAGCATCTCATCGGCCGGATCGGGCGTATCCGCGCTGGCGGCAGGGGCGCTTGGTGTATCGACGCTGGCCGATTGCACGGGCGCGCTGCCGTCCATATTCCACGCGCCAAGTGAATAGGACGACCATGCGGCAATCATCGCCAGCAGGAACAGCAGCACCACAGTCAGGATCAGCCCAAGATAGCGCGGCTTGCCTCGGACAGGTTCGCGCAGGGCAAACCCGCCGGGGCCTTTGGCCAGCGGTCTGCGGGCCGGAGCCGCGGGATTGGATGTGGCAGGCACATCCAAGGTCGCCGCGGCACTGACCGAGGCCTTGGGCATCTCGACCTTCTGCCGCTTGGGGGTTGTCGCAGAGCTGACCAGCGCCCCCATGCCGCGCAGGGCAGAATTCTTGGCGGGCTTGCCACCCGCAACGGGGGCAAGCGGGCGTGCAACATTTGGCTTTGCAGCCCCCAAAGCGGGTGCCGCATTGGCTGAGGGTTTACCCGAGAGATGCGGGGCACCGTCCTGCCTGCGCGTGTTAAATGCCGCCAACGCAGCCGCCGATGGGGCATCCGGAACGTCATCTTCGATCTTGACGTCCGTGACGCGCGCCGATTTGGCGGACAGTGCAGCACGAATTGCGTCGGCGCCCTGAGGTTCGTCGTCAGGGGGGTCGTCGGACGGAACGTCAAGCGCCATGGGAGCTTCATCAATATCAGCTATTGGCGGCGTCGTTTGTACTTTGGCCGCAGGTGCCGGGCGCTCGGGCTGTTGGATCGGTTTGGACAAAGTATCGCCCAGACGTGCGATCAAATCACGGTCGTCCGCCTCGTCGACGCTGATCGGCACGGGCTGCGCTGCATCGCCTATTTCGGCTTTTGGTGCAGGGGCTTCGACCTTGGCGGCAGGCTCTGGCCGTGACGCGGGTTCTGCAATCTCTGCGTCAGGCTTGCCCGACTCGATCTTGCCCGCCTCGGGTTTGTGCGCGGTGTCTGGCTGTTGCTCTGGTTCAGATGGCTCGGGCTCGGAAGGCTCGGGCACGGATGGCTCTAACTCGGATGGCTCGGGCTCAGAGGCCAGTTCGGGTTCGGCCGGATCTGGTTCAGCAGTTTTTGCCTGCGGCGCCTCGATCTTCGGGGCGGTTGGGGCAGGATCCTCGGCCGGTGCGGAAACAGACACCTCTGGTCTTGACGCGTCCGGGTCCAAGGGTGCGACTGCGCCATCGTTTGGCTGTCCCTTCAAGGAAACAGCTTCGGTGTCACGCTCCAGCTTTTTGCTGCCAAGAAGGGTTGGGGCATTTGCCGTCGGGCCAAACCACGGCTCGCCGGCAAAATCGGCTGTATCGGGCACCGCCACGAATGACACCGGGTTAAACCGATATTCAGAGGCAAACGCCTCAGCTTCGCCCAAGGTTTCCTTGGCAATCACGGCGACCAAAAGGTCAGGCCCATCACCGGAATAGTCAAAGGCCAGATCCGAAACCGCATAAGGCGTTCGACCCTCCAAAGCCTTGATCACTTGGGCATGGCGCTCTTCTGCGGTGCTGGCCGGCGCGTGAACCCATGTGTACAGGATCTGGTCGTTCGGGATGATCAACTTGGTGGTGATGCCCTTGGGTGACAGGCCAAGCGCGGTTGAGCGCAGATAATTCAGTGCCTCCGACATGTCGGGCGCACCAATGGGAGTGGCTCCGATCAGCTTCCATCCACCGCCCGAGCGGTGCAACAAGCTGACGGTGTCATCGCGAAAGTCTAGGGCAAAAGCTGGTTTCATTTCACGCGTCTAGCACAAGAGGACGGCCTGCGGAAACACAGCCCAAAAGTTAACACCCTTCCTATAGCAGGAATTTGCCGATGAAAAGAAAAAGCCAAGGTTTTTTGCCCCTTCGGCCAAGCTTTGCCTTAGCTGCTGAGGGTGTGCTTTATAATGCTGATTTCCGCACTCGAGAGGTTCCAATGCGCACATTTCACCCCTTTGTTCTTTCGGCCCTGATGGCGCTGCCCATAAGCGAAACGGCGCAGGCTGATGTCGGTCAGATCACTGTGACCGGAGAGGCCAGCATCATCGCCAGCCCTGATATCGCCATTGTCAGCCTCGGTGTCATCACCACCGGCGATAACGCGGTCGCGGCGATGGCGGCAAATGCCGCTGAGATGACCAAGGTCATCGAACGGCTGAAGGCTTCAGGGATTGCTGACACCGATCTGCAAACCTCGAACCTGCAACTTTATCCCAACCAACCGAGGGCAAGCAAAAGCCTGAGCGGGCAAGAGGGGGACTTTACCGCCGCAAACCAGTTGCAACTGCGGGTGCGCGCGCTTGATCAACTGGGCGCGATCCTTGACGGTGCGATCTCTGACGGGGCCAATAGCCTGCAAGGCGTGTCGTTTGATCTTGCGCAGCCGCGCGGCTTGCAAGACGAAGCCCGCGCCGCAGCCGTCGCTGATGCGGCCGCCAAAGCAAAAATCCTTGCCGAGGCCGCAGGTGTCAAGCTGGGCAAGATTACGGCAATCACCGATGGCGGCAACTTGGGTGGTGGGGTTGCGTCCTATCGCATGACCTCAGCAAAAATCCCCGTTGAAGCGGGTCAGATCACCATATCCCAAAGCGTCTCCGTCAGCTTTGAGATTGCCGAGTAAAAACAAGCCCCGCCTGAGTGTCAGACGGGGCGCATTGCTTTACTTGGTTGCGGCGGTCAAAGCCTGATCCAGATCGGCGATGATGTCGTGCACATCTTCGATGCCAATCGACAGTCGCACGACATTCGGCGCAGCCCCCGCCCGCACCTGAGCCGCCTCGTCCAATTGACGGTGCGTGGTCGAGGCAGGGTGAATGATCAGGCTGCGCGTATCGCCAAGGTTTGCAACATGGCTGAAAAGCTTGAGGTTATCGACCAGCTTGACGCAGGCGTCATAGCCGCCTTTGACCGAGACCGTAAACAGCGCACCCGCGCCCTTGGGCAGCATCGACAGTGCGCGGTGGTTGTAAGGCGAGGATTTCAGACCCGCGTAGGTCACAGCCTCGACCCGCGGATCTTGCTCCAGATACTCCGCCACAATCATCGCGTTTTCGACATGACGCTGCATGCGCAAGGAAAGTGTCTCGATCCCCATCAGCGTGTAATGCGCGCCCTGCGGGTTCATCGTCATGCCCAGATCGCGCAAGCCTACGGCGATGGAATGGAAGGTGAAGGCCATCGCCCCCAGCGCCCCGTGGAAATTCAGACCATGATAGGCGGGCTCGGGCTGCGACAGGCTGGGGAATTTGTCGTTTTGCGACCAGTCAAACTTGCCGCTATCGACCACCACGCCGCCGGTAACGGTGCCGTTGCCGGTCAGGTATTTCGTTGCTGAATGTACGACCAGCGTCGCCCCATGTTCGATCGGGCGGCTGAGGTAAGGCGTCGCCGTGGTGTTGTCGACGATCAAGGGAATCCCCGCCTGATCGGCAATCCGCGCCAGCGCGTCAAGATCGGTGACATAGCCGCCGGGGTTGGCAATGGTTTCGCAGAACACAGCGCGGGTTTTGTCGTCAATCGCTGCTTCGACCGCCTTCAGATCGTCGGTGTCAACGAACTTTGCCGACCAGCCGAACTTGCGAATGGTGTTGGAAAACTGCTGGATCGTGCCGCCATAAAGCCGCGACGAGGCCACCACGTTGCAACCTGGGCTCATCAGTGGGAACAGCGCCATCAGCTGTGCTGCGTGACCAGACGAACAGCACACGGCGCCCGCGCCGCCTTCCAGCGCCGCCACACGATTTGCCAAGGCCGAAACCGTCGGGTTGGTCAGCCGCGAATAGATATAGCCAACTTCTTGCAAATTAAACAGTTTCGCCGCGTGGTCTGCATCGCGGAACACATAGGCGGTGGTCTGATAGATCGGAACCTGACGCGCGCCGGTAGCGGGGTCAGGCTCGGCGCCGGCGTGAATAGCAAGGGTGTCAAAGCCTAGGCTCTTGGTCATCGCGTCCTCCAAGGATTGTTTGTGCGCAGACTAAGCGATGAAATCCCTGCGGGCAAACCCTATTCCGAAAGTGGTCCAAAGCATAGATTGCAATATCAATATGTTACCACCCGCGTGACGAAGCCCGTACGGCCGACTTGATCCAGCGCAAAGCGGGCAGGGGATTTATATTATATTCACAAAACGCAATATTAAGGAGGCTGCCATGAAAATAACCTTTCCCCTCGCAACATTCGGCTTTGCGATTGCCCTGACCGCCGCGCAGGCGGGCCCCGTGCAGGACTTTGAATCCATACTGCGCCAAAGCTATGGTTCTTATCGTACGGCGCTTTTTGCCACCAACTCGGGCGATGCGGCGAAATCGGCCAAAGCCTTGGATGGCTTTGCTCAAAGCTGGTCCGGTATCGCGGGCACTTACGCCAAGGCGCCACCGCCGCAGTATGAGACTGACCCGAAATGGGCGGCAACGCTGAGCGACGTGCAGGCCAAGATCGAAATGGCACACACACAGGTCGCAGCCGGTGACCTCCCCGCGGCTCACCTGACACTGGAAGCCGTACGCGAAGAGTTTGGCGCCCTGCATGAGCGCAACGGCCTCAACAGCTTTTCCGACCGGATGAACGCCTATCACGCGCAAATGGAAGAAATCCTTGCACTTGACCTCGCCAAGACCGACCCCGTTACATTGGCCAACCACGCGGGCGTTCTGACCTATCTTGCCGATCAGATCGCGCAGCGTCCTGCCCCAGAGGCTGCCGACAACGCAGACTATGACAAGCTGAAACAGCCCTTCCTTGCCTCGGTTCAAGCCTTCGATGCGGCGGTTAAATCTGGAGATGCTGCGGCGATTTCGACGGCCGCAAGCGGCTTGAAAGTGCCCTATTCCAAGTTCTTTCTGATGTTTGGCTGACCACTTTCTGCCTATGCCCCGCCCGGGCCCTGCGTTAGCATCGCGACAGCCGAAAGGAACCCCCGATGCTGACGCCCTTCCACCTTGCGATTCATGTTCACGATCTTGACGCCGCACGTCGCTTTTATGGGGGCACGCTCGGCTGTGCTGAAGGGCGCAGCACCGACACGTGGGTCGATTTCAACTTTTTCGGTCACCAGCTTAGCTTGCATCTGGGTGCGCCCTTTGCGACCACCAACTCCGGCCATGTTGGCGCGCATCTGGTGCCGATGCCGCATATGGGCCTTGTGCTGCATTTGCCAGACTGGCGCGCGCTAGCTGACCGACTGGCTGCGTCGGGCATCGATTTCATCTTGCCGCCCTCGGTGCGGTTTCAGGGCGAGCCCGGCGAGCAGTGGACGATGTTTTTCCGCGACCCTTCTGGCAACCCTATTGAGATCAAAGGGTTCCCCAGCCTTGATGGGGTGTTCGCCCACTAGGCGCGCTCATCCTTGGGGCTCGCCATCACGACATAGCTGGTGATGGATTGCACCTGCGGCAGAACCCCCAAAACCTCGGCGTGAAAGAATTTATAACTCGCCAGATCACGGGCTTCGACCCGCAACAGGTATTCCACCGTGCCGGTGATGTTGTGGCACTCGCGCACCTGTGGCGCCCGCGAGATCGCCCGTTCAAAGGCCTCCTGCGCGGTCTTGGTATGACTGTTGAGCCCCACAGTGACATAGGCAACAAAGCTGATTCCAAGTTTGGACGCGTCAAGAACGGCGCGATAGCCCTTGATGACTCCTGTTGATTCCAGTGCCTGCACGCGGCGCAAGCAGGCCGAAGCCGATAAACCCACCCTTTGCGCAAGATGCAGGTTCGACTGCGAACTGTCTTTAGACAGCTCACGCAATATTTTTTGGTCTATGGCGTCAAAATCGGTCATTTGTTGCAAGTTTTGTCGTAATGGCGCGGCATTTGCAATCTGTTTGTACCAATTTCTGCAATACTGCTGCGATGACATATGATCTTCTTATCGGCCTTTTGGGCTTTGCTTTCGTCACCTCGGTTACGCCGGGACCCAACAATATGATGCTGTTGGCCTCAGGCGTGAACTTTGGTCTGCGCCGTACCCTGCCGCACATGCTTGGGATCAGCATCGGTCATTCGCTGATGGTGTTTCTGGTCGGCATGGGGCTGGCGGGGGCGATCCATGCGGCACCGCAAGCGCTCGTCGTGCTGAAAATCGTTTCGGTCACATATATGCTGTGGCTGGCGTGGAAGATCGCCCATGCCAGCGCACCTCAAGCGGGTAAGGTGGGCGGGCGGCCGTTCAGTTTTCTGCAGGCGGCCGCGTTTCAATGGGTGAACCCTAAGGCCTGGGCGATGGCCTTGGGCGCGACCAGCGCCTATGCGCCCTCGGGCGAGTGGCACGGCGTCGCACTGGTGGCGTTGGTCTTTGCCAGCGTAAATCTGCCTTCGGTTTCACTTTGGGCGGCGATGGGCGAGGCTTTGCGCGCTTGGCTGGCCGCGCCGCGCACCTTGCGGATTTTCAACTGGACGATGGCCACCCTGCTGGTGGCCTCGCTTTTGCCAGTCCTTAGGCTTTAGCGCAGCCAAAGGCCTTCGCGTTTCAGCACAAAACGGATCGCGCGTTCGCGTCGTGGCAGATCGTGACGATCAAACAACGCGCGCGCCTTTTTACCGCGATTTTGATACACCATCATCTTGACAGGCTCGAATTCCCGCAGCAGACGGCGCAGCTCTTTCGGCTCGCAGATTTGTTCTAAAATCTCAACAACCCTGTCACTTTCGCGTGCATAGAGTAGCGGTAATGTTCGATAATGACAAGTCACATCGCCGTCCAAACCTGCAAGCTCTGGCCCTGGACGTCCGCCGCCCAGCGAATGAATCACCAAAGGCAAGGCGATCTGGTCCAGCCAAGGGTAAATCTCTTGCCCGATCAATTCGGGGGGCGGGTGGTCACGCAGCGTCATCGCATAGCTGATGAACCGCGTCGCAAAGGCGCGCGGGCTGGCGTGGAAAAACCACCCCGCGTTGAAATACATATAGCGCTGCCAATAGCCTTCGGGCTGGCCGAGATCGAGCGTTGGTTCGAAACTGAGGTTGAAACGGGTATAGAGTGCTTTCCAGATGGTGCCGATTTCGGGGCCATACAGGTCTGGCGTCGGCCAGGTGCCTTCGCGGCGCATTGAAGCAGACGGGCGGTTGAAATCAAACCCTACCGTGCTCAGATCGCCCACCACCAACGTGTCTGTATCCAGAAAAAGGAAGGGCTCTTCAGGCAGGGTGGCAATCGCCTCGATCTTGTTGCCGTGCGGATAGTCTTGGCCAAACACTTGCGCCTGAAACGGCAGGAACACAGCCCCCAGATCGCGCAGGGCCTGTCGGACCGCTGGGTTTGTCACGGCGGGATTGCGTTGCCATTTGCCGCCCTGTTGCGGCTCGGCCAGATACAGCGTGCCTTGAAAGTCGGGATTGGTCGCGCGCAGGCTGGCGGCCAAAAGCAGGGCTTCGTATTGCAGCCGGCCTGACTGAACCACCGCAAGGATATTGAACTTGGGCACGGTCATGGTGTCGGCGTAAAGCGCAAGGACAAGCACGACATGCCCCCGTCCAGTTTGGCACATTCCGAATTGCCGATCTCGACCACGCGAAAGCCCGCATCCTTCAGTCGTGCCAGAGTGCGCGGGAATCCCGCGGGCACAAGCACCACGTCATTAAAACGGATGGTGTTTGCGCAGGCCTCTTCGCCTTCGGCCACCTCGATCACCCGATAATCCGCAAAACAGCCCGAGGCCGCTAGCCGCTGGGTTGCAAGCACCGTTTCGGCATCCAAGAGCGAACAATCGGTCTTGAAATGCAGGACCCCCGGTGGCGTGATCACTTCGCGCAACGGATGCCCCCACTGGGCCACAATTCCGGCCAGCTCGGCGATTCCGGCGGCATTGGTGCGCGCAGATCGTCCCACCAGAACCTCGCGCTCGGTGACCAGAATATCGCCGCCCTCGATAAAACTCTGGGCCCCCTCGATCCGCGCGACTTTTCCGTAAAGCCGCGCCAGATGCGGCGCCATTTCCGCCGCTTCGCCCAGCCGCGAGGGCGCGCCGGGACGCATCACCACAGCGCCTTGCGGCAGGCACAGGGCGGTATCTTCGACAAAGACAGAATCCGGATAGGCAGGCAGCGCCTCAAGCTCGATCACCGTCGCCCCCGTTTCACGCAACGCCGAAACATAGGCGCGGTGATGCTCGGCCATCAGGCCCACGTCGGGCGCGCCCGTGTCCACCGCGCGCAAACCACCGACGGCCGCAGCGCTGGGTTTGCGGGTGATCGCATGGCTGAATCGATAGGAAAATGACATCAGAGTCCCCTTTGTGACAGACCTAACAAGCCAAGCCTTGGGCCACAAATACAAAATCCGGCCGAAGCCGGATCTGTGAGAAAGGAATGGTGGGCGACCCTGGAATCGAACCAGGCGTGAGTCACCTCGGCGGAGTTACAGTCCACTGCCGCACCTTGCAGCGCGTCGCCCAACATGAAGGGGGGATTACCGAAAGCCATTCAGGGCGTCAAGGGGCACCGTTGGAAATTCCACGCCGGCCGCCCTTGCGCCTGACCGCCAGTCCGCGCATTGTCACCCGCGAACGAGGATAGGTGAAAATCGATGTCGGGTGACAAGAAACCCACTTGGGTGGTGGACAAAGAACGCGCTCGACGGGCCGAAGCGCGCGAGACAGTCTGGCTGTTCGGTCTGCATGCGGTGCGTGATGCGTTGATGAACCCGGCGCGCGAGAAAATCCGCCTCGTCGTCACCAAGAACGCATTGGATAAGCTGGAAGAGGCGGTTGCGGCCTCGGGCATGGCGCCCGAAATCGCGGATCCGCGCCGTTTTGACGTGCCGATCGACGAAGGCTCGGTGCATCAGGGGGCTGCGCTGGAGGTCAAGCCGCTGAACTGGGGCAAACTTGCCGATGTGGCGATCTCGGGTGCAGGCGAGCCGTTGGTCGTGCTGCTGGACCGGGTAACCGATCCGCACAACGTCGGCGCGATCCTGCGCTCGGCCGAAGTTTTCGGGGCGCGGGCGGTCATAGCCCCGCGCCACCACTCTGCGCCCGAAACCGGTGCGCTTGCCAAAACCGCCAGTGGCGCGCTGGAACGCCAGCCCTACCTCAAGGTCACCAATCTGGCCGAGGCGATGGAAGAGCTGAAAGCGATGGGCTACCGCATGATCGGGCTTGATGGCGAGGGCACGATGGCGTTGGGCGAGGCGATGGACGCGACGGGCACGCATCCTGTCGCCCTTGTTCTGGGGGCCGAGGGGCCGGGCCTGCGCGAGAAAACCCGTGAAACCTGCGATATCATCGCGCGTATCCCATTTGCGGGGGCCTTTGGCAGCCTCAACGTCTCGAACGCCGCAGCTGTGGGGCTTTATGCGGCCGCAACGCGCGGTTCCAAGGTCTGACCGACATCCACTCTGTTCAGATGTCTTATGGGCCGGGGGCAAAACCCGCATCCCGGCCTGCGGCAGAAACATACAGTGGGCTCTTTACACCCCGCATGTAGCCAAGCAGTCTGGCCGCAAATCAGACAAAAGGGCCACCGCTATGTCGCTGAGCGAAGAACTGCGCCGACTGGTGCGCACTGCAGGCTTTTCCCTTGATGGCTGGCGCCACGCCTGGCGCGAAGAAAAGAGCTTGCGGCAGTGGAGCTATATCAATCTGATTGGCTGGGGTGCGCTTGTGTTGCTGGGCCCACCGCTTTGGGCCTGTGGTCTGGTGGTGCTTTCGGGCCTGCTGCTGTTGGTGCTGGAACTGGTCAATTCCGCGATCGAAGCCGCAGTTGACTATACCTCGACCGAGCGTCACCCTCTGGCCAAAGCCGCCAAGGACGCGGGCTCTGCGGCGGTGGCGGTTATGGGATTGGGCTATGTCGCTGTTTGGCTGCTGAGCCTTTTGGCGATCTGGAGGTAAGTGATGACGCAGCACAGCATTTTGATCACCGGGGCGGGTTCCGGCATCGGGCGGGCCACGGCGCGCGCCTTTCTGGCCGAGGGGTGGGATGTGGCGCTGATGGGGCGACGCGAGGCAGCCTTGCTGGAAACCGCCCAAGGCCGGCCTGCGCGCATTCTGGTGGCCGACGTCACCGATCCGGCTCAGATTGAAGCCGCGTTTCGCCAGCTGCCGCGCCTTGATGTCCTGTTTAACAATGCAGGCATATCCGCCAAATCCGCTCCGATCGACGAAATAGCGGTCGAGGACTGGCTGGCGGTGTGCAACACCAACATCACGGGCATGTTCCTTTGTGCGCGCGCGGCCTTTGGCATGATGCGGCATCAGTCGCCACAGGGCGGGCGCATCATCAACAACGGCTCGATTTCCGCGCATGTGCCGCGTCCGGGATCGGTGCCCTACACGATGTCGAAACATGCAGTCACCGGGCTGACCCGCACGCTTGGTCTGGACGGGCGCGCCTTTAACATTGCCTGTGGCCAGATCGACATTGGCAATGCGTTGACGGAAATGGCGGCGGGATTCACCAAAGGAACGCTACAGGCTGACGGTCAAATGCGCATCGAGCCCGTCATGGACGTCGCCCATGTCGCGACGGCGGTCCTGAATATGGCCAAACTGCCTTTGGATGTGAACGTGCCTTTCGTCACCATTATGGCACGCGACATGCCCTTTATCGGGCGCGGTTAGGCGCGTTCAAACGGGGGCAAACTGCGCGGCCAAGCTCGGCTTGGCATTGGGCCCGCAGAACATGTCATACACCATTGCCATGATCGCGGCTGCTTTGGGATCGCGGATCGAGTAATAGATTGTCTTGCCATCACGGCGCGCCGCGACCATGCCATCGCTGCGCAACCGCGCCAACTGCTGACTGACAGCCGCTTGCCGCGCGCCCAAAAGATCCTCCAGCGTCGTCACCGATTTTTCTCCCGAAGACAGATGACACAGAATCATCAGCCGCCCTTCGTGCGAAAGCGCCTTCAAGAAGGCCGCTGCTTCAGCCGCGCGCACCGACATTTCGTCTGCAGATAGCGTGGCGCACCCAAGCGGATCGTTATTGCGTTTACCCAATGCCATTTCGGTCTCCGGACGTTTCTTTAAATAACATAGCATGAATGTGTTAGGCGCGAAAAGGGGCCTGGACGTCACTTTACTGTTGCTCGAATTCCGATAGCTTAGGCGCAATTTCAAGAGGTAGTCCATGACCCAACGCGACCCCGCCTTTACCGCTGCCGGACGTTTCTGGCGTGGCAATCTGCATACCCATTCGACCCGGTCTGATGGCGTGCTCGCGCCAGAAGAGGTTTGTCGCCGATATCAGGCCGAGGGCTATGATTTCATCGCTCTGACCGATCATTTTGTCGGGCTCTGGGGCTATCCGATTGTTGATACCGTTCCGATGCGTAACGAAAGCTTCACAACCATTTTGGGGGCGGAACTGCATTCGGGTGCAATGGAAAACGGCGAGCTGTGGCATATCCTTGCCGTTGGCTTGCCTGCCGATTTCGCGCCCTCGAACGCGCCCAGCTTTCTACCGGTTGCCGGGCAAGAGACGGGGCCCGAGATCGCCGCGCGTGCTGTCGCAGCGGGCGCGTTTGTCGCCATCGCGCATCCGCAATGGTCGGGCCTGACCCTTGCTGACGCCCGCACAATCACAGCCGCCCACGCGGTCGAGATCTATAACACCGGCTGTGACAAGGGCTGTGATCGCCCAGACGGCTTTGCCATTGCGGACCTGCTGCTGACCGAAGGGCGGCGGCTGACCATGATTGCCACCGACGATGCGCATTTTTCGGAACCAGACCATTTTGGCGGCTGGGTGATGGTGAAATCACTCGAAAACACGCCCGAGGCACTGCTTTCGGCGCTCAAGGCAGGGCATTTTTATTCTACACAAGGGCCTGAACTGCGTGACGTGCGCCTTGAGGGTGACACGATCGTAGTGGAATGTTCGGCGGTAGTTTCGGTGGTGGCCTTGGGGCATGGCACGGGCGCCAAGGCGGTTCACGGCCATTCGCTGACCCGCGCCGAGGTGCCTTTGTCGCGGCTGAACAATTCGCCTTGGGTGCGGGTTGCGGTGATGGATGCCGCTGGCAAGCGGGCATGGTCCAATCCGATCTGGGTCGAGGGGCCAATCAAACCCAACCCGCGCGTTGCACCCTAGGCCTTGCCCTCAAGACCGTCAGCGGCCATGCCGCTGGCGTTGGCAATCCGCATCTCAAAGGTCTCGGTTACGGCCGTGTAGTCGTAATATCCCATCCTTGCCAAGGGCTTGATAGCGCCGTAGTCCAACTTGCCTTGGGGCGTCAGCACCTCGTCTTTGACATGGATGCGCACCACTTCGCCATATACCACATCGACCCAGCCGTGACCGGAATTGCCGCGCAGACGGTGCGTCGAAAGATACTTGCATTCAAAATGCGCGGGGCTCTCGGCGACGCGCGGGGCGGGGGCGTCAATACAAGCCGCTTTGGTCAGCCCTGCTTGTGCGAATTCATCAACACCATCGGGCCATTCCTGCGCGGTGATATTCATCGCCTCGCGCAGATCAAAGGTGCACATGTTCCAGACAAACCAGCCGGTTTGTTCGGCATTGAGCACCGTATGCTTGCGCCGCCCGTCTGAATATTGGTTGGCCGCAAACATCACCATTGGCGGATCAAAGGTCAGGTTTTGCCACTGGCTATAGGGGGCGAGGTTGTCGATGCCTTGTGTCGAGCGGGTGGAAATCCAGCCAATTGGGCGCGGCACGGTGCAGGCTTTGAACGGGCTGAAGGGCAGTGGGCAGGGCTCGGACGCGGGGGCGTAGTGCATGAAAGCTCCATTTGCGATGGGAAGCCCCGGGGACGCTGCCCCCGGACCCCCGGGATATTTCTACCAGTATGAAAGCGAGGGTTTAGTTGCCCAGGATCCCCGGCAGACGCAGGCCGTGTTCGCGGGCACACGCGAGCGCAATGTCGTAGCCTGCATCGGCGTGACGCATCACGCCTGTGGCGGGGTCGTTCCACAGCACATTGTGGATGCGGCGGGCGGCATCATCGGTGCCGTCGGCGCAGATCACCATGCCGGAATGTTGGCTGAACCCCATGCCAACGCCGCCGCCGTGGTGCAAGGACACCCAAGTGGCCCCCGAGGCGGTGTTGAGAAGGGCATTGAGGAGCGGCCAGTCTGAGACGGCGTCTGAGCCGTCTTTCATCGCCTCGGTCTCGCGGTTTGGGCTGGCGACGGAGCCACTGTCGAGGTGATCGCGGCCGATCACGACGGGGGCTTTGAGTTCGCCGGATTTCACCATTTCGTTGAACATGAGGCCAGCCTTGTGCCGATCACCGAGCCCGATCCAGCAGATGCGCGCGGGCAGGCCTTGAAAGGCAATGCGTTCCTGCGCCATATCAAGCCAGCGGTGCAGGTGCGTGTTTTCCGGGAACAGCTTTTTCATCGCAACATCGGTGGCATGGATATCCGCCGGATCACCCGAGAGCGCCGCCCAACGGAAGGGGCCTATCCCACGGCAGAACAATGGGCGGATATAGGCGGGCACAAAGCCGGGGAAGGCGAAGGCGTTCTCGAGGCCTTCTTCCTTGGCGACCTGACGGATGTTGTTGCCGTAATCCAGCGTCGGAACACCTGCGTTCCAGAAATCGACCATTGCCGCGACATGGGTGCGCATCGAAGCGCGGGCGGCTTTCTCGACTGCCTTCGGGTCGCTTTCCTGTTTCGCGCGCCATTCGGCGACGCTCCAGCCCTGTGGCAGATAGCCGTGCAGCGGGTCATGCGCCGAGGTCTGATCGGTGACCATATCGGGGCGATGGCCGCCTGCCTTCATGCGGGCAAAAAGCTCGGGGAAGATGTCGGCGGCATTGCCAACCAGACCCACGGATTTCGCCTCGCCTGCCGCAGTCCATTGGTCAATCAGGGCAAGAGCTTCGTCCAACGTATGAGCTTTGGCATCCAGGTAGCGGGTGCGAATGCGGAAATCGATCCGTGTCTCGTCACATTCCACCGCAAGGCAACAGGCGCCCGCCATCACCGCCGCCAAGGGCTGCGCGCCGCCCATACCGCCCAATCCGCCGGTCAAAATCCAGCGGCCGGTGAGGTTGCCGTCGTAATGCTGACGTCCGGCCTCGGCAAAGGTCTCATAAGTGCCTTGCACGATGCCTTGAGTGCCGATGTAGATCCACGACCCTGCGGTCATCTGGCCATACATCGCCAGACCCTTTTTATCCAGCTCGTTGAAGTGATCCCACGTCGCCCAATGCGGCACGAGGTTGGAATTGGCGATCAGAACGCGCGGGGCGTCTTTGTGGGTACGAAACACGCCGACGGGTTTGCCGGATTGGACCAAGAGCGTCTCGTCGTCGTTCAGCGTTTTCAACGTCGCGACGATCGTGTCGAAATCCTCCCACGTCCGCGCGGCACGGCCAATGCCGCCGTAGACCACCAACTCGTGCGGGTTTTCCGCCACGTCGGGGTGTAGGTTGTTCATCAGCATTCGCATCGGTGCCTCGGTCAGCCAGCTTTTGGCTGTGATCTCGGTGCCAGTGGCGGGATAGACGTCGCGGGTGTTGTGGCGGTTGTTCATGACGGACCTCAGAGCGTTGGAAGGGGGATTGCGGCGGCGCGGGCCAGATCGCCAGAGGCGATCAGTTGTGCAGCGGCGGCCAAATCGGGGGCAAGGTAGCGGTCGTCGCCAAGGGTGGCGACCTGCGCGCGCAGACAAGCCACGACCTTTTGCAACGGGGCGGACGTGGCAAGCGGAGCGCGAAAATCGACGCCTTGGGCAGCGCAGATCGCTTCGACGCCAAGGATGGCGTTCAGGTTCTTGACCATCCGCCCAAGGCGGCGCGCGCCGTGCGCGGCCATGGAAACGTGATCTTCCTGATTGGCGCTGGTCGGCGTGCTGTCGGTGACGCAGGGCATAGCGATATGTTTGTTTTCGCTCATCAAAGCAGCGGTGGTTACCTCGGCGATCATCAGGCCAGAGTTCAGGCCGGGGCGTGGGGTCAGAAAGGCGGGCAGGTCAAATGACAGCACCGGATCGACCATCAATGCCACGCGGCGTTGCGCAATCGCACCGATTTCTGAAAGCGCCAGCGCGATCATATCCGCGGCGAAGCCCACGGGTTCGGCGTGGAAATTGCCGCCCGAGACGATCAGCCCATCCGACAGAACCAGCGGGTTGTCGGTGGCCGCGTTCGCTTCGATTTCCAAAGTCCGCGCCGCCATACGCAGAACGTCCATCGCGGCCCCGGTGACCTGAGGCTGGCAGCGGATGCAATAGGGGTCTTGCACACGGGTGTCTCCCTCGCGGTGGCTCTCGCGGATCACCGAGCCTTCCAGCAGGTCGCGCATGAAGGCGGCGGCTTCAATCTGGCCGGGTTGGCCGCGCAGGGCGTGAATGTCGGCATGTAGGGGGGCTGTCGAGCCCATGATCGCATCGGTCGAGAGCGCCGAGGTGACAAGGGCGCTTTGCGCCGCGCGCCAGCCATCGAACAGGCCTGCCAGCGCATAGGCGGTGGAAAACTGGGTGCCGTTGATCAGGGCAAGGCCCTCTTTGGGGCCGAGGGTGACGGGGATCAGGCCGGCGACCTTGAGCGCCTCGGCGCCGGGCAGAACCTTGCCGCCGAATTCGGCCTCGCCATGACCGATCATCGTAGCCGTCATATGGGCGAGGGGCGCAAGATCGCCCGACGCGCCGACTGACCCTTGCGCGGGAATTACTGGGGTGACGCCACGCGCCAGCATGGCCTCGATCAGGGTCACGATTTCTGGCCGCACCCCCGACGCGCCGCGCCCAAGGCTTAGCAGTTTGAGCACCATCATCAGGCGTGTGATATTTCGCGGCATGGGGTCGCCGACGCCGCAGCAATGCGACAATATCAGGTTTTCCTGAAGTTTCGCAGTATCTTGCGGTGCGATCTTAAGGCTGGCGAGTTTGCCAAAGCCCGTGTTGACGCCATACACAGCGATGTCGCCCGCAGCAGCTTTGGCGATTTGCGCGGCAGCACTGGCAATGCCCTTTGCCGCGCTGGGATGCAAAACGGCGGGCAGTTCCTGACGGTAGATACGTTCAATCTGCGCCAGTGGCGTTTGGGCGGGGATGAGGATTTCAGGCGTCAAAGCGGCCTCCGAAAATGCGGGTGTGAAGGGGCGTGGCCCCAATGCGGTAAGAAAGTTCGGCGGGGTGCTGGGCGTGCCAGATGGCCAGATCGGCGCGCTGGCCTGCGGCAATCTGGCCCCGATCGTGCAGCCCCAACGCACGGGCGGCGTGCAGCGTCGTGCCTTGCAACGCCTCCAGGGGCGTCATTCTGAACAGCGTGCAGGCCATGTTCATTGCAAGCGTCAGCGAGGTCATCGGTGCCGATCCGGGGTTGCAATCGGTCGCTACGGCCATCGGCACGCCAGCGGCGCGCAAGGCGGCGATGGGGGGGATTTGGGTTTCGCGCAAAGTGTAGAACGCACCGGGCAGGATGACCGCGACCGATCCAGACCGCGCCAGCGCCGCCACGCCATCCACGCCCATATACTCGATATGGTCGGCCGAAAGCGCCTTGAAGCGGGCGGCCAGAACTGCACCCTTCAAGTCGGACAGTTGTTCGGCATGCAGCTTGACCGGCAGTCCAAGCGCTTGGGCTGCAAGGAAAACCCGCTCGACCTGCGCGGGGCTAAAGGCGATACCTTCGCAGAATGCGTCCACTGCATCAACGAGGCCTTCGGCCTGCGCCGCCTGCAACGAAGGGATCGCCACCTCGTCGATATAAGCACCAGCGCGGCCGGTGTATTCGGGTGCAATCGCATGTGCGGCCAGATGTGTGACACGCACGGACAGCGGGCGCTGGCGGCCAACTTCGCGCGCGACGCGCAGCAGTTTCATCTCGTCCGCGACGGTCAACCCATAGCCCGACTTGATCTCCAGTGTCGCGACGCCGCCTGCGATCATCTGATCCGCGCGCGTCAGGGCATTGGCCAAAAGCGCGGCCTCGGACGCCGCGCGGGTGGCCGAGACGGTCGACAAAATCCCGCCGCCTGCACGCGCCACCTCTTCATAGCTGGCGCCGTTCAGCCGCATCTCGAACTCGGCAGCACGGTCGCCCGCAAAGACGATATGGCTGTGGCAGTCGATCAGGGCAGGGGTGACAAGCCGCCCAGCGAGATCGTGGCGTTCAGCACGTGCATACGTGGCCGGCAGATCGGTGAGCCCTCCCATCCAGGCGATCTGGTCGCCATCGATCACGATGGCATCCTGCGACAGGCCATATCCATCGCTCATGGTGGCTAGGATTGCGTTGTGAAGAAGAATCGCCATTTGACTTGCCTATTGTCTGCGCTTCAGCTTATTATGTCTGCACATAATGAGTGCGTCAAGGGAGTCTGCGATGACAATGATTCACGCCAAAACCGCTTTGCTTCCTGAGGGCTGGGCCGACGATGTGGCTGTTCGGCTGCAAGCTGGGCGCATTACCGAGGTGCGCCAAGGCGTAAAAGCTGCGGGTCAACTTGATTGCCTGCTGCCTGCGGTTGCCAATTTGCACAGCCATATGTTTCAACGTGCAATGGCCGGGATGACGGAATTTCGCTCTGCGGGGCAGGACAGCTTTTGGACATGGCGCAGCCTGATGTATCGCTTTCTGGATCGGCTGACCCCCGAGGATGTGCAGGCCATCGCAGCAATGGTGATGGTCGAGATGGCCGAGGCAGGCTATGGCGCTGTGGCTGAGTTCCACTATCTGCATCACGGCGTGAATGGCGCGCGGTATGGCGATCTGGCCGAGATGACGGCGCGCATTGCGGCGGCGGCGGCCGAAACGGGGCTGGGGCTGACGCATCTGCCCGTGCTTTACGAGCGGGGCGGCTGCGACGGGCGGGCGCTGACGGCGGGGCAGCTGCGCTTTGGCAATACGCCCGATCAGTTTGCCGACCTGTGGGCCGCTGCCGGGACGGTGTTGCGGGCTTTGCCTGCCGACACTGTGCTGGGGGTTGCGCCCCATTCCCTGCGCGCCGCCTCGCCCGAGGGTCTGCGGCTGGCCGAGGGCTTGTCGGCGCAGACGCCGCTGCATATCCATGTGGCCGAGCAGACCGCCGAGGTCACCGAAGTGCAGGCTGCGACGGGCGCGCGGCCTGTGCAATGGCTGCTGGAGAATCACGCCGTTTCAGCGCGTTGGTGCCTGATCCACGCGACCCAGATGCTGCCTGCCGAGACCGAGGGCCTTGCGCGCAGTGGTGCGGTGGCGGGGCTTTGCCCGATCACCGAGGCCAACTTGGGGGACGGTATCTTTGACGGTGCGCGCTATCTTGGGGCAGGTGGCGCGCTTGGCATCGGGTCGGACAGCAATGTGCGCATCAGCCTGAGCGAAGAGCTGCGCCTGTTGGAATACGCGCAGCGTCTGGGTCTGCGCGCGCGCGCGGTGATGGCGCGTGAGGGGCAATCTGTGGGCCGCGTGCTCTACGATGCGGCGGCGCGGGGTGGCGCACAGGCGGCCGGGCGTGCGGCTGGCGCGATTGCGGCGGGCAACTGGGGCGATCTGGTCGCGCTGGAGTGTTCGGGGCCCGATCTGGCGGCCTCAACTGGCGACATGATCCTGGACACCTTCATTTTCGCGCGCGACGACCGTGTGGTCAGCGACGTCTGGTCGGCGGGTCGGCATATCGTGCAATCTGGCCGGCATGCCGCGCGCGAGGCTATCACAGCGCGCTATGCCCAGACGGTTTCTCGGCTGCGGGCGGCGCTATGATCGGCGGCTGGGAGGATATTCGCGACGAGGTCTTGCGGCGGATCAGGTCCAAGCAATGGCCTGCGGGCGAGGTGATTCCGACCGAGGAAGCGCTGGCGCAGGAATTCGGCTGCGCCCGCGCCACGGTGAACCGCGCCTTGCGGGAATTGGCACAGGCGGGGCTTGTCGAGCGGCGACGCAAGGCAGGAACGCGGGTCACCCTGTTGCCGGTGCGCCGAGCGACGCTGGAAATTCCGGTGATCCGGCAAGAAGTTCAAGCGCGCGGGCAAATCTATACGTTTCGACTGTTGATCCAAAAGATGATGCCAGCACCCGTGCCGCTTGCGTCGCGGTTGGGCTTTGTGGCGGGGCAGGGGCTTTTGTATCTTGAGACGCTGCATCTGGCCGACGGCGGGCCTTTCGTGTTTGAAACCCGCTGGTTGAACCCAGAGGTGCTGCCAAAACCGCTGCCGGATTTCAGCACGATCAGCGTCAATGAATGGCTGGTGACACATATCGCTTATGCCTCGGGCGACATTGCCTTTACCGCCGCGGCCGCCTCAGCGCGCGAGGCCGAGGTGATGGGGGTGGCCGAGGGGGCTGCGCTGTTTATAACGGAACGAAGCACCTTTACG
>JAHEBX010000047.1 GCA_024642045.1 Pseudorhodobacter sp.
GCCAAACCTCTTGAACGTCTTCGTCTCGGTGGTCTTCGTCAACTCTCCCACCGTGTTCCGCATCGTGCGGGGCATTGTGCTGGATATCAAATCGCGTGACTATGTTGCGGCGGCCCAAACCCGAGGCGAACAGGCCTGGTACATCATGCTGTGGGAGATTCTGCCCAATGCGCGTGGCCCCCTGATTGTGGATTTCTGCTTGCGGATCGGCTATACGACGATCTTGCTGGGCACCTTGGGCTTCTTTGGCCTCGGCGTCAGCCCGGAATCCCCCGACTGGGGTTCGACGATCAATGCGGGCCGCAAGTTGCTACTGCTCTACACGCATGCCGCAATCGTGCCTGCCCTCGCGCTGATGAGCCTTGTTCTCGGCCTCAACCTGCTCGCCGACGGCCTGCGCGAAGAAAGCCTGAAGGATTGATGCGCGCTTGCTCATCCTCTCTCGATAAATATCCCACGGGGGAGCGGGGGGGTGAAACCTCCGCTCCCGCCCTCTCCGAAAACGCGAGGCTGCCATGACCGATACCACTTGGGACCCGTCACAACCGATCCTCGAGATCACCAATCTGTCGATCTCGTTCTTTACCCGAACCCGGGAAATTCCTGCGGTGATGGATTTCTCCTGCACGGTGATGGCGGGGGAATCGATGGGGCTTGTCGGCGAGTCCGGTTGCGGTAAATCCACTGTTGCCTTGGCGGTGATGCGCGATCTGGGCAAGAACGGACGTATCGTTGGCGGCACAATCAAGTTCAAGGGTCGCGATCTGACCAATATGGGCGAGGAAGAGCTGCGCCAGCTGCGCGGTTCGGAAATCGCGATGATTTATCAAGAACCGATGGCCTCGCTGAACCCCGCGATGAAAATTGGTGCCCAGCTGATCGAAGTGCCGATGATCCACCAGAATATGCCGCAAGCCGAGGCTATGGCGCTTGCACGTCAGATCGTGGCTGATGTGCGCCTGCCCGACCCCGACCGCATCCTGCAGTCCTATCCGCACCAGCTTTCGGGCGGTCAACAACAGCGCATCGTCATCGCCATGGCGCTGATGTCAAAGCCTGCACTGTTGATTCTGGACGAGCCCACCACCGCACTTGATGTCACAGTCGAGGCCGGCATCGTCGATCTGGTCAGGGATCTGGGCGAGAAATATGGCACCTCGATGCTGTTCATCAGCCATAACCTTGGCCTGATCCTTGATGTCTGCGATCGGCTTTGCGTGATGTATTCCGGCGAAGCGGTCGAGACGGGCAACGTGGCCGAGGTCTTTGACAAGATGCGCCACCCCTACACGCAGGCGCTGTTCCGTTCGATCCCGCTGCCCACGGCCAACAAGAACTCGCGTCCGCTGGTGGCGATTCCCGGCAACTTTCCATTGCCGCATGAACGACCCAAAGGCTGCAACTTTGGCCCGCGCTGTGATTACTTTGTCGAAGGTCGCTGCAATGCCGCCGAAGTTCTCATGTCGCCCGTCCCCAATGGTGACCGCCACGCCTCGCGCTGCGTCCGCTGGACCGAGATTGACTGGAACGCTCCGCTGGCTGCGGTTGTGACCAAGGAAAAGGCCCCGATTGGCGAGGTCGTCCTCAAGATGGAAGACCTGCGCAAATATTATTCAGTGTCCTCGGGCAGCTTTGGCGGTGGCGATGAAAAGGTCGTAAAGGCCAACGAAACCCTGTCGTTCGAGGCCCGATCGGGGGAAACCCTTGCGATCGTTGGCGAAAGCGGCTGTGGCAAGTCTACCTTTGCCAAGGTGCTGATGGGGCTTGAGACGGCCACCTCAGGATCGATCCTTCTGTTTGACGAAAACGTACAGTCCACTCCGATCCAACAGCGAAACACCGACACTGTATCCTCGGTGCAGATGGTGTTCCAGAATCCGTTTGACACGCTGAACCCCTCGATGACGGTAGGTCGCCAGATCATCCGAGCGCTCGAGGTGTTCCAGCAAGGACATTCTGACGCCGAACGCACGGAGCGTATGCTGGAGCTGCTCGACCTCGTCAAACTGCCACGCGCTTTTGCCGACCGTATGCCGCGACAGCTTTCGGGTGGCCAGAAACAGCGCGTCGGGATCGCCCGCGCCTTTGCGGGGGGCGCCAAGGTTGTGGTTGCCGACGAGCCCGTCTCGGCGCTGGATGTGTCGGTGCAGGCCGCTGTAACGGACCTTTTGATGGATATTCAACGCGAGAACGGCACCACCTTGCTGTTCATCAGCCATGACCTGTCCATCGTCCGTTATCTTTCAGACCGCGTGATGGTGATGTATCTGGGCCATGTAGTCGAGATGGGCACCACCGATCAGGTGTTCCAGCCCCCCTATCACCCCTATACCGAAGCGCTGCTGTCGGCGGTGCCGATCGCCGACACCCGCGTGATACGCAAGCGCATCGTGCTGGAGGGCGACATCCCTTCAGCGATGAACCCGCCGCCGGGCTGCCCGTTCCAGACCCGTTGCCGTTGGAAAAACCAAGTTCCAAACGGGCTTTGCGACCGCGAGATGCCCCCCGTCCGGCTGTTGAAGGGTGCGCACCAGATCAAGTGCCATCTCTCGGATGAGATTCTGGAGGCAATGGAGCCAGTGATCAAAATCGTGACCCAAGAAACCGCGTGATCAAAGGGGCCGGGGCACAAGCGGCCCCGCGACACCAACCTAGCCCAGAATGGCGGCCACATATCTGACGGTTTCGTCATAAGGCGGGATGCCACCATGTTTTTCCACCGCCCCTGGCCCTGCATTATAGGCCGCAAGCGCCAGTCGCCAGGTGCCAAACCGGTCATACATCATTCGCAAATAGCGTGCCCCGCCATCCAGATTGTCGAGTGGATCGTTGATGTCCACGCCCAGATGCTGTGCCGTCTCCGGCATCAGCTGCGCCAGTCCCTTTGCGCCCTTGGACGATTGAACCGACTGGTTCCAGCCGCTTTCGCGTTGCACAAGACGCAGGAACGTATCCTCTGGCACGCCGTGCTTGCGTGCGGCACTGCGCGCGGCTTCCAGATAGGTGCCTTTGTAGGACCCACTATAACGCACAGGGGTTGGATCAGAGCCATTTGACTTTTTGGCGTTGGGCTTCAGCCGATCCGAGTTTTCATATTGCGTTGCAAGCCGGCCGTCCAACAGGGCCATCTGCGAGCGCAGAGCCGATGTTTTTGACCGCTTGCCGCCTGACAGGCTCAAACCCTCTGCGCTTGCAACCGCAGGGATTGCAAGACACACACACAGAATGAGGGCGGCTTTCACCGCTGCGACAGGCCTTCGCATTCGATTCCTGACAACCCTTTTAGACCGAAAAAAACTGTAGCGGATATTTCCTCCCACGACCAGCCCCGAGGCCGCGATGCTCAGGCTGCGTCGGCGGTGCCGGCACGCGTTTGGTTGACCCTCGCGGCAACAGGCAGATTCTGATCCAGAAGCGGGGCTGAAAACAGATCCTCGACCAACAGGCTGACAAGTTGTGCGCGCCCCGCCACCCCTGCCTTGCGATAGATCGCATTCAACTGCGCTTTGACGGTGCCTTCGGCAGAGCCACGTAAACCTGCAACCTCATTGATCGAATATCCTTTTATGATGAAGCCCGCGACATCACACTCCGCAGGTGTCAGATCCCAATCAGCAAAGTAACGCCGCATCAATTCGTTGATGGCACCCGCAGCCACGCTCAAGCCGCGCGCCATCTCGGCTTGACGGCGCTGCATGCGTTGCAACAAACGCCATTCGACAACAATCCCCAACGCCAGACCCAAAGTGGCAAGCATCTCGGGCAAAACCGCAGGTGCCAGCACGGCTGCAGTGTCGCCTTGGCGCACTTCGTGCAGCACATCATAGCCAAAGACCAAAATGCACAGCATCTGAAATCCGATCAACCCAACCAACATGGCGCCTGTGCTTTTGACCTTTTGACGCCACCACTCAAGATAGGCCTGCATGTTTCGCCCGCGCCTCGTTACAAACTGCGCGAGCTATAGCGGTTTTCAGGCTGCCGAAAAAGCCACGTCTTTTTGCCTCGGCAATGAAGTGCATGCGGGCCTGTCCGGTTGCGGGCAACGCGTGAGCGAGGTATAGAATTGCGTAACGAAATTGTTAACCAAGCTCGGCAATGCTGCCGACAAACCCCAGTGCGGGGCCACAAATCAGGGAGTGTGAGATGGCAGGCGTCAACAAGGTAATTATCGTTGGCAATCTGGGGCGCGACCCAGAGGTGCGCTCCTTTCCGAACGGCGGCAAAGTGGTGAACCTGCGCATTGCGACATCGGAAACATGGCGCGATAAGGCCAGCGGCGAACGCAAGGAGCGCACCGAATGGCATTCGGTGGCGATTTTCAACGAGGCGTTGGGCAAGATTGCCGAGCAGTATCTGCGCAAGGGCTCGACGGTTTACATCGAAGGGCAACTTGAAACCCGCAAATGGCAAGATCAATCCGGGGCGGACCGCTATACCACCGAAATCGTGTTGCGGCAGTATCGCGGCGAACTGACCTTGCTTGGCGGGCGTGACGGCGGCGGCTCGGGTGGCGGTAGCGGCGGCGGCAGTTATGAGGATCGTAGCGGCGGCTACGATGATGCCGGCAGCGGATCGGGCGGTGGCTATGGCCGCAGCGGTGGTGGTGCGGGCGGCGGCGGTGGCGGCCGTTCTGACATGGATGACGAAATCCCGTTCTGAACCCGCGCTCAGGAAAGCAAAGCCGCTCACCGCAAGGTGGGCGGCATGTTTCATTGCGGCACTGGACCTTGAGCAAGAATTCCCTATATAATCGGTCAACAACTAGATGAGACCGATATGAACCAGTCGCAAAATCCGGTCGAGGGCGCGCCCCTGATCCGCCCTTCGACAACAGACCATCCGCTTTATGACGCGGTAGTTGACGCGTGCCGGACGGTCTATGATCCTGAAATTCCAGTGAATGTATTTGATCTGGGGTTGGTTTATACCATTGATATTAGCCCGGAAAATGATGTCGAAATCCTGATGACCCTGACCGCCCCTGGCTGCCCTGTGGCGGGTGAGATGCCGGGCTGGCTGCAGGATGCCGTGGAACCGGTGGCCGGGATCAAATCTGTAAACGTTGGCATGACCTTTGATCCGCCTTGGGGTATGGAGATGATGTCGGATGAGGCGCGGCTGGAAATGGGCTTCATGTAGGGCTTGCGAGACGCCCCGCGGCCTCTTACCTTTAAACACCCAAGCTAAGGAAACTGAGCCATGTTCGGCATACCCGGAAAAGCTGCCGTTACCCTCACACCCGTGGCTGCCAAGCAGATCGCGCGACTGATGGACAAGCAAGGCTCACAAGGGCTGCGCATCGGGGTGAAAAAGGGCGGCTGCGCGGGCATGGAATACACCATGGACTATGTGTCCGAGGTCAATCCGATGGACGAAGTGGTTGAACAGGATGGCGCGCGGGTGATGATTGCACCAATGGCGCAGATGTTTCTGTTTGGCACACAGATCGATTACGAGGTCGACTTGTTACATGCAGGCTTCAAGTTCAACAACCCGAACGTGGCCGAGGCCTGCGGCTGCGGTGAATCCATCAAGTTCAAAGACGCCTGATCGCACCTTTGCTGCACTGATCTGACCGAACGGCTGAACCGCAAGCCGCAAAGTGCTTGCGAGCAACCGTTTGGTGGATCGCCGGGTCTTGTGAATTCGAGCTTCCGCCTCTTTCCCTTCGGCTGAGGCTTCGCTAACCTCGCGCCAGTTTAAGGAGAATGTTATGAAAAAGCTGGCGGCGGGCAATTGGAAGATGAATGGGTCTTTGGCGGCTTTGACGCAAGTTGATGCTTTAATCGCAGCGGAACCCGCGCCCGAGTGCGAGATGCTGCTTTGCCCGCCCGCGACGCTGATTGCACCGATGACGGCGCGCGCCAAGGGCTCGAGGCTATGGGTGGGCGCGCAGGACTGCCACGCGAAGGCCGCAGGCGCACATACCGGCGATCTGTCGGCCGCGATGTTGGTCGATGCCGGAGCCAGCCATGTGATCCTTGGCCATTCCGAACGCCGCGCTGATCATGGCGAAAGCTCGGAACTGGTGCGGCAAAAGGCAGAGGCTGCTCTGGCGGCCGGCCTTATCGCCATCGTTTGTATTGGCGAGACCGAGGCCGAGCGAGACGCAGGCGAGACGCTGGCCGTGATTGGCGGCCAGTTGGATGCCTCGGTTCCAGCAGCGGCGACGGCGGCAAATCTGGTGGTCGCCTATGAGCCGGTCTGGGCCATCGGCACCGGTCGCACCCCCACCCTTGCACAGATTGCCGAGGTGCACAGGTTTTTGCGGGATCGCCTTGGCCAGAACATCGGCGCCGAGGCTGCGGGGGTGCGGCTGCTTTATGGCGGTTCGGTCAAGCCTTCGAATGCCGCTGAGATTTTCGCGCTGCCGGATGTTGACGGGGCGCTGGTGGGTGGCGCGAGCCTGAAGGCAGACGATTTCGCCGCCATCGTTGCAGCCCTCAGCGCTGCATAACGCCAGTCCGACACTTTGATGTCGGCTTTGGCAGAGCGGGCAGCGCGGCCATTGCACTAGTCTTTGGGGCAAAAGGGAGCCCCATGACCGCCACGCCTTCGCCGCAACCGGCGCTAAAATCCGCACTTGGCGCCAATCTGATCTGTTCGGCATCAATGCTGCTTTGGGCGGCGGGTTTGCCTGCGGCGCAGACGCTTATGGCGCATGTTCCGTCCTTGCAGCTCGCCGCTGCCCGCATCGGACTTTCGGCGCTGTTTTTACTGCCAATCTGGTGGTTGTTGGACGGACGAAGCGTCGTGCTGGGGGCGAACTGGTGGCGCGGTTGCGCGATCGGTGGCGCGGGCTTTGGCATTGGCGCATTTATGATGACGGTGGGGCAAAGTCTGACGGGGCCGGTGACGGTTGCGGTCATCTCGGCCAGCATGCCGGTCGTTGGTATCGCACTTGAGGTCTTTCTGGATGGGCGGCGCATCACAGCGGGCTTACTTCTGGGCGTGGTGCTGTCACTTGCCGGGGGGTTCCTCGTGGTGCATGGCGCGCCGGGCGAGCCGGGAATTGGGCTGGGGTTGGGGGCATTGTTCTGCTTTGGCTCGGTGCTGTCTTTCACGATCGGATCGCGTTGGGCAGTGACCTATTTCCCAGATCTGTCGGTGGTTGGACGCACCACCGTCACGCTAACGGGTGCGGCGATCTGCATCGGAGCTGTTGCCTTGATCGGATGGGGATTGGGCGGCCAGCGGCCCGACTGGGCGGCTCTGGGTTGGGCTGACTTGGGCGCGCTGATGTTCTATTCGATCAGCGGCATGGCGATCTCGCAATTGCTTTGGATCTATGCGGTCGGGCGGCTGGGTATCGGACTATCGTCGCTGCACATCAACGCGACGCCCTTCTATGTGATGCTGATTGTTTTTGCCTTTGGTGGGGCCTGGGATTGGGGCCAAGCGGCCTCTGCCCTGCTTGTGGGGCTGGGCGTGCTTGTGGCACAAGGCCTGATCCCGCTGCCAAAGCGGGCATAGACAAAGGCCCGTTCTGATGCAGACGTTGTCACAATCCCCGCTTGACCCCGCTTTCGTGCAAAATCCTTATCCGTTCTACGAAACAGCACGCGCCACCGGAGTGTTCTTTCGTTGGAGCGATTACGACGCCATCGCCACGGGAAATGCGGCGGCCTGCGCGGCTATCTTTCGAGACCGTCGCTTTGGCCGCGAAGTTCCCGCCGAGCGCGCGCCTGTAATTCCGCCGCACCTCGCCCCGTTTTACGCGGTCGAAGCGCATTCAATGCTGGAACTGGAGCCCCCTCGCCATACCCGCTTGCGCGCCTTGGTGCTGCGTGCCTTCACCTCGCGCCGCATCGCGGCCTTGGCACCCGAGATCGAGGCGCTGTCGCACGAGTTGATTGACGCGCTCCCAACAGGCGACTTCGACCTGCTGCCCGCCTTCGCCCAAAAACTGCCTGTCATCATCATCGCACGGCTTTTGGGCGTGCCTGAAGCGATGTCTGACGATCTGTTGCGCTGGTCCAATGCCATGGTCGGCATGTATATGGCGGGCCGCGACCGTGCCCGCGAAGACCGCGCCGTGGCCGCAACCGAGGCCTTCGTCGGCTTTATGCGCAACTATGTCGAGGCCCGCAGGACCGATCCGCGCGACGATCTCATCACCGCACTGATCGCCGCAGAGGAAACAGGCGAGAAGCTCTCGACCGACGAGTTGATCACCACCTGCATCCTGCTTTTGAACGCGGGTCACGAGGCGACCGTCCACACCATCGGCAATGGCGTCAAAACCCTGCTGGAAACCGGAAACACAATCACCCCGGCGACGGCCGAGACCTGCGTCGAGGAAATCCTGCGTTTTGACCCTTCGCTGCATATCTTTACCCGTTGGGCCTACGAGGATGTCGAGGTGATGGGCCACAGCTTTCGCCGCGGAGATCAAGTTTCGCTGCTCCTTGCTGCTGCCAATCGTGATCCGGGCGTTTGGGAAAATCCTGCTCACTTCATTCCAACCCGCAGCCCCAAGGCGCATGTAACCTTTGGTGGCGGGTTGCATTTTTGTGTCGGCGCGCCGCTTGCACGGCTGGAATTGCAGATTGCGTTACCGATCCTGTTTGCCCGGCTCCCAAGGGTGAGGCTTGCGCAACCTCCTGAATACGCAAATGTTTATCACTTTCACGGTTTGAAATCGCTGCGGTTGACAGCCTGATCACACATCGAAGGGAGAGCTGAAGACCGCTGCGCATGCTGCCTCACTCTCGCCAGAATTGCGTCTTAGCGTCCTCGCAATCCGAAGTTCCGGTCTGATGTGTCCACCCAAAACAGAGGTCTGCCATGCGCCCATTCCCCAAAACCAAAGCCGCGCTTCATATTACGCTGACAGCGATAGCTCTTTCGACCTTCGCACTTGCCCCCCTTGTCACCCTTGTGACTGCGGATGCGGCCTATGCCAAAGGCGGCAATGGCAACGGTGGAGGCAACGGTGGCGGGAACGGTCACGGTAATGGCGGCGGGCATTCTGACAAAGATGCAGGCAAATCAGGCGGCGAAAAGCATAAATCCGAGGGCGTCAAATCGAAGACATCAAAAGGTGAGACATCCAAGACGTCTTCCAAACACGCCAAATCGGCCAAATCCAAAGCGGTGAAAACAACCTCTGCCAAGCCCAAGCAAAGAGACCCACTGCACGCAAGCCAGCTGGGCAAGCTGAATGGCGCCATTCATTCCAGCCCCAACGCCAAGCTTGCGCATATCCGCAACGGCAATCTGAACGGCCCTGTCGGCATGGCCGCAGGATTAGCGCTTGCCGATTATACCTACGCCAAGGCGCAAACCGCCTACACGGACGCCGTTCAGGCGTTGGATCTCGCCTCAGCCTTCGATCTGATCAATAACGCACCGACCGACCAACAAAAGGCTGATGCGCAGGCACTGCTGGACAACGGCATTGACGACGGTCAGGCCGACCTCGATGCACAGTCGCTGCTGGATTATCCCGATCTGACCGATGCACTGGCCATGACGGATGGCGTCACGACCCCACCCACCCCCGAGGAAATTGCCGCAGCCCAAGCGACCGCCGATGCAGGTGAGCCTTCGCGCGATGCGGTGACGGATGCTGAATCGGCGCTACTGGCCTCTTACAAAGGCACTTTGGACCCGGCTTCGACCGCCAAACTGCTCGAGGCTATCCGAGCGTCGCTGCCCACGTCAGAACAAATCGCCGATGTCTTGGCGCAGGCGGATACCGCAGCGGCAACTGACCTCTCGACCGATCCCACGCTGCTTGTCGACGGCACCGAAACCGCGTCGGAATAACCTAACCCTCCGTCAAGACCACAGCAAACGGCGTCGAACCCTCGGGATCGGCGCTGGTTTCACAGCGGCAGGGCTGTGGTGGATTTGATCTCTTCCATGCTCAACAGCGCGGTAACATTAAAGATTTTCACTTCCGAGATCAGCGCCTGATAGAACAGATCATAGGCGCGCGCATTCTTGACCCGCACTTTCAACAGATAGTCGATATCCCCCGCCAAGCGATGCGCTTCCAGCACTTCGGGGCGGTTGCGCAGCACCTCAAGGAATTTGCGCTGCCAGTCGGACTCGTGCTCGCTGGTGCGGATCAGCACGAAAAAGCAGGCCTCCAGCCCAAGGCTCTCGGCGTCCAAAAGCGCGGTCTGTTTCAGGATCACCCCTTGCTCGCGCATCTTTCGGATCCGATTCCAGACCGGGGTCTTGGAGGACCCCACTTTGCGCGCAATTTCGTCCAGCGACTGCTCGGCATCCGCTTGCAACTCGGCAAGGATTTTCCGATCCAGATCGTCCAGTTGGGCCACCATTCGCCAAATCTCCGCTTTCTCGGGACAGGCTCCCGAACGGGGCCAATATCCGAACATATTTCCTTATTGGCAAGGGCATCTAGCGCAATAATGGGAAAATATTCTATATAAGGCCAGTAAATCTGGATATTGCCATGACTCCTGTCTCTTTTCCTGCCCCCCATGTTGCGGTCACCTTCGTCGGTGCCGGTCCGGGCGCTGCACAGCACCTCACCCTTGGCGCCTATCAGGCGCTGCTGCGCGCTGATGTGGTGATCCACGATCGCTTGGTGGGTGCGGAAATTCTGGCGCTGATCCCGCCCACCGCCCGCCGCATCGACATGGGCAAAGAGGGGTTTGGCCCCTCGGCATCGCAGTCCGACATTAACGCCACCCTCGTGGCGCAGGCACTCACAGGCGTGCAGGTGGTCCGCCTCAAGGGCGGCGATTGCGGCATCTTTGGTCGTCTGGACGAAGAGATCGAGGCATTGGAGGCCGCAAATCTCTCCTTCACCATCCTGCCGGGCCTGACTTCGGCCACCGTCGCCGCAGCCGCCATCGGCCAAAGTCTGACGCGGCGCGGCCGCAACGCCAGCCTGCGCATCGTGACCGGCCATGACATCGCAGGCTTTGCCGAGCAAGACTGGCACGGCCTTGCCGCCCGCGGACAGGTCGCCGCGATCTACATGGGCAAGAAATCTGCCCGCTTTATCCAAGGCCGCCTGATGATGCACGGCGCGTCCTCTGACACCCCTGTGACGCTGATCGAAAACGTCTCACGCCCCGATCAACGCGTCATCGCCGCCACCCTTGCGACCCTGCCCGAGGCCGCCCTTGGTCTCGAAGGCCCCGCCGTCATTCTCTACGGCCTCGCCCCGCGCCGCGCCGTTTCTGCCTTGAAGGAGGCCATTGCATGAGCCGTTTCACCCCCAAAGTCGTCACCGCCAACGATCTGCGCATCGGCGATGTGATCTATCTGACCGCCGATGACCGCTGGTCGCGCCACCACCACGAGGCAGAGCTGATCGAGGACGAAGCGCACGCACAACTGCGCCTGCTGCATGCCGCCGCGCAACGCAATCTCGTCGTCGGCCCCTACCTCGCCGATGCAAAACAAGGCCCCAATGGCCCAGAGCCCACCCATTTCCGTGAGGCCTTCCGCACCCGTGGCCCCTCAAACTATGCCCATGGCAAACAGGTAGACTTCGCTCATGTATGACTATTCCGACTTTGACGAGGCCTTCGTGCGCAGCCGCGTGGCCCAATTCTCTGACCAGGTGTCGCGCCGCCTTGACGGCAGCCTGACCGAGGATGAATTTCGCCCGCTGCGCCTGATGAACGGGCTTTATCTGCAACTGCACGCCTATATGCTGCGTGTGGCGATCCCCTATGGCACCCTGCGCCCCGCCCAGATGCGCGCGCTGGCTCAGATCGCCCAGACCTATGACAAGGGCTACGGCCACTTTACCACCCGCCAGAATATTCAGTTCAACTGGCCGAAACTGCCGGATGTTCCCGCGATTCTGTCCGATCTGGCTGATGTGCAGATGCACGCGATCCAAACCTCGGGCAACTGCGTGCGCAACGTCACCGCCGACCACTTCGCAGGCGCTGCCGCGGATGAAATCGAAGACCCCCGTCCCTATGCGGAACTCTTGCGTCAATGGTCCTCGGATCACCCCGAATTCCAATTCCTGCCGCGCAAATTCAAGATCGCGATCACCGGCAGCCCGAATGACCGTGCCGTGACCCGCGCGCATGACATCGGCCTGCGTATGCTGCGCAACGCGGCCGGCGAAGTCGGATTCGAGGTGATGGTGGGCGGCGGTCTTGGCCGCACGCCAATGATCGCCTTTGTCGTGCGCGAGTTCCTGCCCGTGGCAGACCTGCTGCCCTATGTCGAAGCGGTTTTGTCCGTCTACAACACGTTGGGTCGGCGCGATAACAAGTATAAGGCGCGCATTAAGATCACCGTGCATGAGACGGGTCGCGAAGAGATTTCCCGCATGATCGAAGAGCGCTTTACCGAAATGCGCCCACAGTTTGGCGGCGCGGATCAGGCCCTGCTCTCGGACATCCGTGCAGCCTTCGCCGCGCCTCAGTTTCGCGTGGCCCCAACCGACAGCTTTGATGCTTTCTACAAAGCCGATCCCGTTTTCCGCGCTTGGGCCGATACCAACCTCGCCACCCATCGCAACCCCGATTATGCGATTGTCACCATCAGCATCAAGGCGCACGGCCAGACCCCGGGCGATGCAACGTCGCAGCAGATGCGCGTCATGGCCGATCTTGCCGAACGCTATGGCCACAGCGATCTGCGCATCAGCCACGAGCAGAACGTGATCCTGCCGCATGTGCATAAATCCGACTTGCCGCAGGTTCATGCGGCACTGGCGCAGGTGGGCCTTGCCACTGCGAACGTCGGGCTGATCTCGGATATCATTGCCTGCCCCGGTATGGACTATTGCGCCCTTGCCACCGCCCGCTCGATCCCCGTCGCGCAGGAAATCGCGCTGCGCTTTCAGGAACTCAAACTTGAACACGACGTAGGTCCCCTCAAGATCAAGATCTCGGGCTGCATCAACGCCTGCGGGCATCACCACGTGGGCCATATCGGCATCCTTGGCCTCGACCGCGCTGGCGTTGAAAACTATCAGATCACCCTTGGCGGCGATGGCAGCCAAGACGCAAGCATTGGCGAGAAAACCGGCCCCGGCTTTGCCTATGACGAGATTGTGCCCGCGATCGAGCGGATCATTCGCGCCTATCTGGAAATCCGCCAGTCAGCCGAGGAAACCTTTCTGCAAGCCTATCGGCGCGCTGGAATAGCCCCCTTCAAAGCCGCACTTTACGGGGCCGACGGGGCAAAAGATGCCGCGTGACCTGCCCTCCGGCTCGGTCGCCGAGCGTGTTGCGACGCTGAATGCGCGCTACAGGCATCACGCGGCCACCTCCGTGCTGGAACACGCGCTAAAGGATCAAGACTTGGGCCAAGTGGCGCTGGTGTCTTCCTTTGGCGCAGAATCTGTTGTGCTCTTGCACCTCGTCTCGGTCCTTGCGCCCGAGACGCCGGTGCTGTTTGTGGACACGCGGATGTTGTTTCAGGAAACCCTTGATTACCAACGGGAATTGGCTGAAAAGCTGCACTTGTGCGACGTGCGCAGCATCCGTGCGCCACAGCCTCGCGTGGCCTTCGAAGACCCCGACAACACCCTGCATCAGTTCAACACCGATGCCTGCTGCGCCGTGCGCAAGGTCGAACCACTCGAACGGGCCCTCGCGCCGTTTGATGGCTGGATCACCGGTCGCAAACGCTTTCAAGCCGCCACGCGCCAGACGGTCGAGTTTTTCGAGGCCGAGGGCGACACGCGCATCAAGGTCAACCCGCTTGCCCATTGGGGGCCTGATGATCTGAACGACTATATGATCAACAACCGCCTGCCACGTCACCCGCTGGTCGCCCAAGGCTACCCCTCTATCGGGTGCGCCCCCTGCACGTCCAAAGTTGCCCCCGGCGAAGACCCGCGCTCGGGTCGCTGGCGTGGTCAGCAAAAAACCGAATGTGGCATCCATTTCATCAACGGCCGCGCCACCCGCACTCCAAAGGAAACCGCATGAGCATCCTTGTCACTGACGCAGGCTTTGGCCCCGTCCCCGCGATCCAATTTGTGCCGCTGGCCGAAATCGCCACGCATCAAGGTGCGGTTGATCTTGCTCATACCGACAGCCCCGAGGCGCTGCTGCCCTACCTTGCCACGCTGAACATTATCCGCGTCGGCTTTCCTGCGTTTTCTGATGGCCGTGGCTTTACCATCGGCCATCGGCTGCGCGCTTTGGGCTTCACCGGCACGCTGCGCGCTGCAGGGCCGATCATCTCGGACCAATATCCGATGGCACGGCGCACGGGCTTTGACGAGGTTGAAATCCCCGACGATCTTGCGGCCCGTCAACCAGAGCCACAATGGACAGCCCATGCCAACTGGCGCGCGGGTGACTATCAGTCGCGGCTGCGCGCCTGAATTCAGGCTTCCCCCAAGCCGCCAAACAACCTATTCCGGAAGACGAATGCAATGACCGAAGCGACCCTGATGACCGAAGCCCCTGCCAAGCCGCATCTGCCCGACGCGCAGATCGTGACCGCTGTGACCCATTGGACAGAGCGTCTGTTTTCCTTCCGCGTCACCCGACCGCGGTCTTTGCGGTTTCGCTCGGGCGAATTCGTGATGATCGGTCTGATGGGCGACAACGGCAAACCCTTGCTGCGCGCCTATTCCATCGCCTCGCCTGCGTGGGACGAAGAGCTGGAATTCTATTCGATCAAGGTTCCCGATGGGCCGCTCACCTCGCGGCTGCAACATATTCAGGTCGGTGACGAGATCATCCTGCGCCCCAAGCCCGTCGGCACGCTGGTGCATGACGCGCTGTTGCCGGGCAAGCGGATCTATTTCCTCTCGACCGGCACCGGCTTTGCCCCCTTCGCCAGCCTGCTGCGCGAGCCTGAAACCTATGAGAAATACGATCAGGTCATCATGATGCACACTTGCCGCGAGGTGGCCGAGCTCGAGTATGGCCGCCAACTGGTCGAAAGCCTCAAGGATGATCCCCTGATCGGCGACATGGTCGCAGGCAAATTGCTCTACTACCCCACTACAACGCGCGAAAGCTTCCACCACATGGGTCGTGTCACCGACAACCTTGCTTCGGGCAAGGTGTTCAGCGACCTTGGCTTGCCCAAAATGAATCCCGCCGAAGACCGTGCGATGGTCTGCGGCAGCCTTGCATTTAACATCGACGTCAAAGCAATTCTCGAAGGTTTTGGCATGGTCGAAGGGGCCAATTCCGACCCGAAAACATTTGTGGTCGAAAAGGCCTTTGTCGGCGACGGCATCTGACAGTTCCCCATCAGGTATGAAAAAACCGCGCGAGGTCACCCTCGCGCGGTCTTTTAACGTCTCAAGACAAATTACATGCCCAGAGCGGTTTTCACAGCGCTCAAAGCGTCACCGATTTTCGCAGGGTCCGTCGCGGCAGCATCGATACCCGATTTCAGCGTGGTCTTGACGGTATCGTTCAGGCTTGATGCATCGATCATTGCGTTGATCTTGGTCGCATCAAAGTTTGCCGGATCCAGCAATGCCATCGCATCGCCTGCCATGCCGGTTGCAGCTGTCGCCGCATCGGTGGCAGCCGCCGTCGTCGCAGCGGCCGCGTCAGTTGCCGCTTGAGCCGTGGCCGCAGCCGCATCGGTCGCTGCTGCAGTGGTTGCAGCCGCTGCGTCAGTCGCAGCAGCGGTGGTGGCCGCAGCTGCATCCGTGGCAGCTTTGGCAGCCTCTGCAGCTGCAGCGGTGGTCGCGGCAGCCGCATCTGTCGCGGCAGCCGTGGTTGCAGCCGCTGCATCCGCAGCAGCTGTGTTCGCAGCCGCAGCTGCATCCGTCGCCGCCGCCGCCGTGGCCGCTGCCGCATCGGTCGCTGCGGTGGTCGCAGCAGCCGTTGCATCCGTTGCAGCGGTGGTCGCCGCGGTGGTGGCTTCTTCAACCGCTTCCGGCTTCATACCAAAGGCATAATAGCCTGCGCCCGCCAGAACGATCAGTGCAAGGCCAATAAGGACATTCTTGTTCATTTTTACTCTCCAATAACCATTTTCACGGTGGTTGGCGGGCGATATGACAGATGCGTGATCGGATGAAAAGCCCCTCGCGCTGCGCTGTTTGCGCATGAGCACGACATGGCCGAACCGGGACCCAGCAAGCCGTCTGCCGAATGTGGTTGAAGCTGGCGCGCGCAGCGACTATCTTGGCGACGCCCGTAACCATTGGAAGGACCACCACCATAGCCCGCAGACCCCACAATGCCCCGCCGCAACGCGAAACCGGCCCGCGTATCAATGATCGCATCCGGTCGCCTGAGATCCGCCTGATTGGCGCGGATGGCGAAAATGTCGGCGTCGTAACACCCGCCCGCGCCATGCAGATGGCCGAAGAGGCCGGGCTTGATCTGGTAGAGATTTCCCCAAATGCCGAGCCGCCCGTGTGCAAGATCATGGACTTCGGCAAGTATAAATACGAGACGCAAAAGCGCGAGGCCGAGGCCCGCAAAAAGCAACACATCATCGAGATCAAGGAAATCAAGTTCCGCCCCGGAACCGATATCCATGACTATGACGTGAAAATGCGCTCGGTGATCAAATTCCTTGAAGAAGGCGACAAGGTCAAAGTCACCCTGCGCTTCCGTGGGCGTGAAATGGCCCACCAAGAGCTTGGGCTTGAACTGCTGAACCGCGTTGCCGCTGATGTAACCGAGATCGGCAAGATCGAATCCATGCCGCGCCTTGAAGGCCGTCAGATGGTGATGATGATCTCGGCCAAGTAGGCTGTGATCCATTCAAAAAATCAGGGGCCGCAAGGCCCCTTTTTTTTGAACCCTGCTAGCGTCATTTACCACGGATTTGACCCGCTACTTCGGTTCCCGTAACTGCGGTCGGATCGGGATCTCTTTCAGCAAGCCGCCTACGCCCATAGCGGCAATTTCCGCATTGCCAATCTCGATCCCGCAGGCCAGCCGCTCCAGCACCCAGTCCGCGCCGTTCAGGGCAGGCGATCTCGCGCAGCCCGGCAGGCCCACAACGGGCCGCCCGGCAAGCCTGCCCAGAAACAGCAGGTTCCCCGGATCAACCGGCATGCCAAAGCGCAAGACTTTGCCCCCTGCCTCGCGCAGCCCTTGCGGGGCCGTGTCATATAAATCCGAGGTCGCCGATCCAGTCAGGATCAGCACCATCTCGCCACCCGCTCGCGCCAAAGCCCCGGCAATCGCGGCCTCGTCATGCGCCACCACTTCGACGCCCGCCAAATCCATGCCCAAGGCCCGCAGCCGCGCCTCTACCGCGCGCCGCCCCTTGAGGCTCAGCTTGTCCTCCTGCCCCGCGACTTCGGTCAGAATGAGGCTCGCAGACCGCATCACCACCGGGCGAAACCGCAGCGCGCCCGCCGCCGCCTGACAGGCCGCATCCAGAGCCACCCTATCCACCCCATAAGCAATAATTTTCACCGTGCCCGCCAAAGTCCCCGCCTCGACACGGCAGAGCGGCGCCAAAGTTGCCAAGGTAATCGCCGGGTCGACCGAGTTCAGCACCAGCACAGCTCCCGTATCCACCTCGATCACCCCCGGCCCCGGTACGTTCAGGTTCACCCGCCCCGTAAAGGCCACCGAACGCAAGAGCCCCGAGCCTGCCAACAAAGCCTCGGCCAAGGCATCCGCCGCGGCGTCCTCGGCCACATCTTGCGGGCCCAGCCGCGCCACAACCACGTCGCGAAGGCCCGCCGTTGCCAGCTGCGCAATCTCGGCCGCGCCCAGCACCACGCCCTTGCGTAAGCGCCCCTCGGGCAGCATCTCTGAATGCGCCAACACTGTGCCCAAGGCCTGATCGATCGGGACCGGGCCAAACTTCATTACGCGCCCCGCAAGATGGCTGTCACCTGCGCCAGCACCGAAATCGCGATCTCGGCGGGCGTTTTTGCGCCAATCGCCAAGCCAACTGGCGCGTGGATACGCGTGATTTCAGCCTCGGAATACCCCGCCGCCTGCAATCGCGCCACCCGCGCGGCATGGGTCTTTTTCGACCCCAGACAGCCCAAATAGAAACACTTCGAGCGCAACGCGAACTGGATCGCCGGATCGTCCAGCTTGGGGTCATGCGTCAAAGTGATGATCGCGGTGCGCGCATCCGGCGCCAGCTTTGCCAGCGCCTCATCCGGCCAATCGTCCAAGATCACCTCGCCCGGAAACCGCTGTTGCGCGCCAAAGGTTTCGCGCGGGTCGATCAAGGTCGGATCATAGCCCGCAAGCCGTGCCATCGCGAGCAAGGGCTGCGCGATATGCACCGCCCCCACGACAATCATCCGTAAGGGTGGGTTGTGCGGGGCGATAAACCGCGCGCCATCTACCCCTGCCTTGTCCGAGCTCAGCCGCAGATCGGCCGCGTCGTCCAGACCAGCGGGCAAGAGCGCGCGGCTCCAATCCTCAAGATTGACGCTATAGGCGACCGCCTCGCGCGCAGCGCGCGCTGCCACCAGACCGGCCAGTAGATCGGCTATGGGCTCCACAGGTTCCACCAGCACCCGGATCGTGCCGCCGCAAGCGAGGCCCACCGAAAACGCCGTCTCATCCGACACACCAAAGCTCAGCAGACGTGGCACGCCTGCCTCGATCGCCTCCAACGCCTCGACCACCACCGCGCCCTCGACACAGCCGCCCGAGACCGAGCCCATGATCTCGCCCGTCCCCGAGATTGCCAGCTGGCTGCCCGCCTGACGTGGGGCCGAGCCCCAGGTTTCCACCACAGTCGCCAGCGCAGCCCCGCGTCCTGCGCGAAACCACTCCAACGCCGTTTCGGGGATTTGATCATGCATCATAGCGCCACCTCTTTGACTGACTATGCGACAGCTCCGGCGCCTGCGCCATTGCCAAAAGGTGCAATTGGAAAGGGCCCCGCACAGCGCGGGGCCCTTTTTTGCGACCAATCAGGCCTTAGTTCGCAGTCTGCAGCAGCGGCGTGATAATCCGCACCGCGACGCGGCGGTTGCGCGGCTCGTTGGCTTGGGTATCAATGCGCAATTCGCTCTCGCCATAGCCTTGGATCACCATGTTTTCCGGCGGAATGTCGAAATACTCGGTCAACGCCAAAGCCACCGTTTCCGCGCGACGGTCCGACAGCGCCAGGTTCATTGCGGCCGCCCCCGTCGCGTCGGTATGGCCTTCGATCAGGAACACCTCAGCCGGATTTCTGGCCAGCATGTCCTGCATCAGGGTGCCCAGATCTGACAGACCACCTGCTTGCGAAGCCTTCAAGGCCGCCGAGCCACTGTCGAAGGTGATCAGATCGACATCAATTTGCGCCGCAAGATGGCGAACCTGCGGAATATCGCGGATCTGACGCAGGCTAAAGCTGCGCCCCAAACGCGAGATTTGCTTGGCGGCAAGCGCCCGCTTCAATTCGGAATTGGTATCTTGCGATGAAATCACCACCTGTTGCTCGCGCAGCTTGGGCAGCTTTGAGACCACGACGCGCTCTTCGGGTTGCAGGTCGTTAAACAGCACCACCTCGCGCCCTTGCTGGTCATAGGTCGCACGGCGCAATACACGCCCCGTTGCATCACGGATGGTCACGACCTGATCACCATTCTCGCGCTGGACAATCGTGCGGGTCGATCCGTCTTTGAACGTCTCGGTGCGCACCTTCGAGCCGGGCTGACGCAGCACAGCATCATCGTCCTTATAGACTTGATAGGCGCCGTCAGGGTTCAGTACCACCACGCGGTCGCCGGTATTGGACACCACCTGGCTTTGCTGTGCAGCGCTTGCATCGCGGCTGTTTTTGATGATCGCCCCAACGGCCAGCGCGCCCAGCGCCACGAGGCCCACCTTTTCCAGATTGGACAGCTTGTTCTTTTTACCCTCCGCGACAACCACGGGGGCTGCCTGGAATTCCTGAGTTGCAGAACGGGCGTTTTCCTTTGTCACCACCTCGGTGGTCGTCGCCACGGCCTGATCCGAAGGCGCGACATCGGCGGGCGCCTCGCCTGCCGGGGCCGCCGCAGCAGCGGTTGCGGCATCGCTTGCAGGGGCAGAGGCGTTTGCCGCCGTGGTTGCATCGGGTGCAGGTGCGCCCAGCAAGGTTGAAAGCGTTTGCACCTCGGTCTGACTGACCACAGGGGCGTCAACAGGCGCCACATTCGGATCGACAGTTTCAGCCGCCGTTTTCAGCCCCGCATTCGGGTCTTTGATCGTGCCATCCGGGGCAACCTTCAACTCTGCCTTGGCCGCAGCCACTGCCTCGGCTTGGGCGGCCAATTCTTCTGCGGTCGGTGCCGCAGGAACAGCCGCCTCGGTTGCAGGGGCATCAGGTTGAGCCGGCGCGGGCGCTGCGGTCGCTGCGTCTGCAGCCGCCTTGGCGTCCTCAGCGGCTTTTGCGTCTGCTGCGGCTTGCGCATCAGCATCAGCCTTGGCTTGAGCGTCTGTTGCGGCCTGTGCGTCTGTTGCGGCCTGTGCGTCTGTTGCGGCCTGTGCGTCTGTTGCGGCCTGTGCGTCAGCCGCAGCTTTAGCATCCGCATCAGCCTTGGCTTGCGCGTCGGTCGCGGCCTGTGCGTCGGTCGCGGCCTGCGCATCTGCAGCGGCCTTTGCCTCTGCCTCAGCCTTGGCCTGAGCATCTGCGGCGGCCTGAGCATCTGTTGCAGCCTGAGCATCTGCGGCGGCCTTTGCCTCTGCATCCGCCTTGGCCTGAGCGTCAGCCGCAGCCTGTGCATCAGTGGCGGCCTGAGCATCGGCAGCCGCCTTGGCATCCGCCTCGGCTTGCGCGGCATCTGCATCAGCTTTGGCCTGCGCGGCATCTGCGTCGGCCTTTGCCTGTGCAGCCTCAGCCTCGGCTTTAGCCTGGGCATCCGCAGCGGCTTGGGCATCCGCGGCCGCTTGGGCATCCGCGGCCGCTTGGGCGGCATCTGCCTCAGCTTTGGCCTGCGCATCGGCTGCGGCCTTCTCGGCTGCCGCAGCGGCGATCTTTGTTTCGGTCGTGGTATAAAGCGTCAGCAATTCGGGATCAGCCAGATCGCACACCTTATCCGCAGTCGGCTCACACAGAACCGTACCATCCGAAGCCAGTAGCTTTCCTTCTGCGGTCAACTCTTGCGCCATCAGAGGCCACGGTTGCACACCGGCCAAAACCAATGACAATGCTGCCGTCGAACTCATCAATTTTCTCATTCAAGGGTCCTTTCCAGATCCTTTGCCGCAAAACCGAATCTCTTTGCGGCCAGTCATGCCACACAACGGCTTTGCGCGCCGCTATGCGATATCATTTCACTACTTTAACGCCGCTATCGCCTATCCGTTCCCCAACATTTTCATGAGGCGCGCTTTTTCGCCGACATCGCCGCTTTTGGAGATCACGTCGGCCAGAGCCTCCAGCGAGTCCACCGAATGACCCGCTCGAAAGCTATCGACATGGGGCAACATCGATTTTATGCCGGTTGCGCGCGGTGCAAACCCATCCCAACGCAACAGCGGGTTCAGCCAGATCAGCCTGCGCGCCGACAGATGCAGCCGCTCCATCGCGGGCTCAAGGATACCCGCGTCATCCCGGTCCAGCCCGTCGGTGATCAACAACACCACCGCGCCCTGTCCCAACACCCGCCGCGACCAGTCCCGATTGAACGCGGCAATCGACGATCCGATCCGCGTGCCCCCCGACCAGTCCTGCGCCTGCGCGCCTGCGGCCTTTAGCGCTGCATCCACATCGCGGTTCTTTAAGTGGCGGCTGATGTTGGTCAAACGCGTGCCAAAGGTAAAGGCATGCACCTTTGACCAGCCCTGCCCGCGCTTGTTGGCGACCGCATGCAGGAAATGCAGCACCATCCGGCTATACTGCGCCATCGAGCCAGAGATATCGCACAGCACCACCAGATTGGGCCAGCGTTCGCGGGGTTTGCGATGATGCAGCGCCATAACCTCGCCGCCCGTGCGCAGCGCCGCCCGCATCGTGGCGCGCGGATCAATCCGCGCCCCCGCCCCCGCCTGCATCCGCCTCGTTTTCAACGGCTGCACGGGCAAGCGCAACTGCGCAAGCATCCTCTGCGCCTCTGCCATCTCGGCCAGCGACATCAACTCGAAGTCCAGCGTCTTCAGCCGCTCCTCTGCCGACTGGGTGGCCGAGGCGTCGATTTCCAACTCCGAGCCTTCTTCCTTACCCTCCGGCAGATCGGGCGGCGGCGGCGCTTTGCCATCCAGCAAGGCCTCTGCCGCGCGTTTTTCTGCGGCAACCGCCTGACGTTCTTCCTGCACCCCTTTGATCTGCGGGATCAGAAACGACATCATCTGTTC
>JAHEBX010000048.1 GCA_024642045.1 Pseudorhodobacter sp.
ATCATGTCTGCCGCTGTGCGCCTGCAAGTTCAATCGCTTAGCTGTCAGTTTGACGGTCGCGAGGTGGTATCGGATATTGATCTGCAGGTCGCGGCGGGGCAAGTGTTGTGTCTGCTTGGGCCCTCGGGCTGTGGGAAATCGACCACCTTGCGGATGATTGCCGGGGTAGAGCGCCCCTCGGCAGGGCGCATCCTGATCGATGGGACCGAGGTGTTTGGCCCCACAACGGCCTTGCCGCCCGAAGCCCGTGGTGTGGGCTTGATGTTTCAGGATTTCGCCCTGTTTCCGCATTTGACTGTTGCAGGCAACGTCGGCTTTGGTCTGACCGGTGATCGGGCGGCGAAGGCCGCGCGGGTGGGCGAGCTGCTTGAAAGGGTCAACCTTACGGGGTTTGAACACAAGCATCCGCACGAGTTGTCAGGCGGAGAGCAGCAGCGGGTCGCGCTGGTGAGGGCCTTGGCACCGCGCCCCAAGGTCATGCTGATGGACGAGCCGTTTTCCGGCCTCGACAACCGTTTGCGCGATGGCATCCGCGATGTGACGCTCGAGGTTCTCAAGGCCGAAGGCGCTGCGGTTTTACTGGTGACCCACGAGCCTGACGAGGCGATGCGGATGGCCGACGAGATTGCGCTCATGCGGGCGGGGCGGTTGGTGCAACGCGGCGCGCCCTATAATGTGTATAACAAACCCGTTGATCGGGCCGCAGCGGCTTTCTTTAGCGATATCAATGTAATCCGCGGCGTTTCTCACGGGGCGCTGACCGAGACGCCTTTTGGCGCCTTTCTGACGCCGGGCCATGCGGACGGGGCAAGGGTCGATATCGTGATCCGGCCGCAGCATCTGAAGATCGACTTTGACCGCGCGGGCCGTGGCCCGAGCCCGACTCGGATCGAGGGCACCCCGGCACGCGGCATTGTGCAGCGCGCGCGTTATCTGGGGCGTGAGTCGCTGGTCGAATTTCGAATGGAGCTTGATGGCTCGACCCTCACCGCCTCGGTACCCGGTGTGTTTCTGCCCAAAATCGGCACCCCGCTTTGGCTGATGATCCGGCGTGATCGCTGTCACGTCTTTCCTGCCAGCTGACTAGGGTGCCACCTCAGCGACTTGCTGTGCTGCCCGATAGGCCTCAAGCGATTGATCGGCTGCAAGGTTGAACCGTTCGCCCGTCAGAGTTGCCGCGATGATCCGGTCAAGCCGAAATGTGCGAAAGCCGGCGCGCGCCTCGCAATAGGCTGCCAGAGTGGCAACGCGCCCCTCGCGGTCCAGCGCCAAAGGGCAGATGTCGCTATGACTTTCAAACCCGCGCGGGTCGATATAGCTGATTGTCAGACGCTCGCGCGTCTTGATCGCGCGGCGCAGCTTTGGCAGGTGTTTGGGGGCGCGGTTGTCGGATTTTTCGGGAAAACCGAACAGCGCCTCAGGGTCGGTTTTCGGCGAGGGCGTCACGGCTGCGATCCGCTTGGCCAGCGCGCGCGCCGCGCGCGCGAGCGGGGCATCTGTCGAGGTGGCCGTCAGCCGCAACCCTTCGCGCAAAGCCTCAAGCTCCATCGCGCTGAGGATCATCGGTGGCAAAGTGATCGGCGCACGCAGGATATAGCCTACGCCGCGTTCCCCCTCGACAGGCAGGCCCGAGGCCATCAGCGTATTCACGTCGCGCCAGATCGTGCGCACCGAAACACCGAGGCGCGCAGCCATCTCTGACGCGCGGTGCAAGCGCCCGTCGCGCAAAATCTGGATCACGTCAAACAGGCGGTCGGTGCGGCGCATCTGTGGTTTCCGATTATGACAACTGACATATAGCTGTCAGTTACCTAGGGGTAAAGGGGGCTGTGGCAGACCCGTTGCGGCGCGAATCCGCTTTCCTTACCCGGGGATGTCGTTAAGTCTGGAGGCGATGAATCCGCAGGTATGCGGCGTAAAACGAAGGAATATGCAAATGCAAATGGGTCCGCTTCAACTGCTGTTGATCGCCGTCGTGGTCTTGGTGCTGTTTGGCCGTGGCAAAGTTTCAAGCCTGATGGGCGAAGTCGGCAAGGGCATCACCGCCTTTAAAAAGGGTGTGTCAGACGGCTCGGCTGAATTGGAAAAAGAGGCAGCCGATGCCGCGTCGGTCGCCAAAGACGTGACGCCGGAAACCAAAGACAAGGTCTGACCTTTCCTTTGCCGTGACTTAGCCTTGAAAGGGCGGATTGAAGATGTTTGGTGATATCGGCTTTGCCGAACTACTTTTGATTGGCATCGTGGCGCTGATCGTGGTGGGGCCGGAAGACCTGCCTCAGATGTTCCGTCAGCTTGGCCGTTTTACCGCCAAGATCAAGGCGATGGGGCGCGAGTTTTCGCGCGCGATGGAACAGGCGGCGGCAGAGACCGGCGTCAAAGATGTGGCCAAAGACCTGAAGGCCGCAACCTCGCCCAAAGCGATGGGGCTGGACAAGGTCAAGGAAGCTGCGGATCGGTTCGAGAAATGGGACCCGATCAAGAACGCAGCCAAACCCTCGACCCCAGCGAAGCCTTTGGTGCCGCCGCCAATGCCTGCAACGCCCGAGCCCGTGACCAGCGCGCGGATTCTCGGCCCCGAGACTCAGGCGTTGATGGACAAAAAGGCCGCAAAGCAGGCGATCCTCGCTGAGACCCAGCAAAAGCTGAAGGCGGTCGAGACAGAGCCTGCCGCCAAGCCCACGCCCAAGCCACGCACCAAAAAGCCAGTCGTCGCGACAGATGCCCCCAAACCGCGTGCCCCGCGCAAGTCCAAAAAGGCAGATCAGGCATGAGCGACATTGACGATATGGACGGATCAAGCGCACCGCTGATCGAGCACCTCAAGGAGTTGCGCAGCCGCGTGATCTATTCGCTGCTGGCTTTCGCAGCCTGTTTCTGCATTGCCTATTACTTCTCGGACCAGATCTTTCTGATGCTGTCCAAGCCGCTCTGCGAGGCCTTGGCGACCCGCTCGCAGGAATGCAACCTTGTGCTGATCTCGCCGCAAGAGGGATTCTTTGTGGCGATCAAGATTGCCACTTGGGGCGGGTTTGGGCTGGCCTTTCCAGTGATCGGCTATCAGATGTGGCGCTTCGTGGCGCCCGGGCTCTACCGCAATGAAAAGAATGCGTTTTTGCCGTTTCTGTTGGCATCACCGATCATGTTCATCATTGGTGCAGCTTTTGCGTATTTCATCATCCTTCCGTTCGCTTTCGACTTTTTCCTCGGGTTTCAGGACAAGCAGTTGCCAACATGGCTTGGCGGAAAAACCGCCGAATTGGGCGCGCAGGTTCTGGCAAGCACCAAGTTTCAGGGCTCGGCGGATGCCTTTCTCAGCCTGAGCATGAAGTTCATCATGGCGTTTGGGTTGTGTTTCCAATTGCCTGTGCTGCTGACGCTGATGGGCAAGGCGGGGATCCTCTCGGCGGCGGGCCTGAGGGCCACGCGAAAATATGCGGTGATCGCAATCTTGGCGGTCGCGGCGATTGTCACCCCGCCAGATGTGGTCAGCCAGTTGATTTTGTTCGCGGCAATCTATCCGCTGTACGAAGTGTCGATCTGGATGATCACCCGCTTTGAGCGCGAGCGTGAAGCGCAACAACGTGCCGACGGCACTTGGGTCGAGCCTGACGATGAGTGATCCATGGCAACGAATTGCCGAGGCGCTGGAGCGATTGGCTCCGGCACCGCTGGCTGCTCCTGATTTCAGCGCCGAGGCCTTTGCGTGGCACACGTCGCCCGATCGTCTGCAACCGGTTGCGCGGGTGTCTCGGGTCGATCTTGGCCTTTTGGTCGGGGTCAACCGCTCGCGCGATACGCTGCTGGAAAACACCCGGCATTTTGCGCGCGGACTGCCTGCCAACAACGCACTGCTTTGGGGTGCGCGGGGGATGGGGAAATCCAGCCTTGTCAAGGCGGTGCACGCGGCCGTGCGCGCCGAGGGGCATGATCTGAAGATCGTCGAGCTGTCGCGCGAGGATCTGCCTTCGGTGCAGCGGCTGTTGGGCCATCTGCGCACGGCCCCCTATCAATTCATCCTGTTCTGCGACGATCTGAGCTTTAGCCATGACGATGAGCATTACAAATCGCTCAAGGCCGTGCTGGATGGCGGGATCGAGGGGCGGCCTGAAAACGTACTGCTCTACGCCACGTCAAACCGCAGGCATCTTATGCCGCGCGATATGATCGAGAACGAAGCTCAGGCGGCTATTCATTCAAGCGAGGCGGTTGAGGAGAAGGTTTCGCTGTCAGACCGCTTTGGCCTGTGGCTGGGCTTTCATGCCTGCGATCAGGATCAATATCTGGCTATGATTGACGGCTATTGCGCGGCGCATGGGCTCAAGGTCAATCCGGCAGAGCTACGCGCCGAGGCGATTGAATGGCAGGCGACGCGTGGCGCGCGTTCGGGCCGGGTGGCGTGGCAGTTTTTTTGCGATCTGGCGGCACGGCATGGGGTTGCCTTCTAACCTTATCGGCGCGGGCCTCTTGTGCTTTGGCCCCTGCCGCATGATCTTGGCAGCATGATTACAGAAATTCTGGTTCTTTTGGCGCTGATCGTTTTGAATGGCGTCTTGTCCATGTCAGAAATGGCAATTGTTTCGGCGCGACCCGCGCGACTGAGGGCTTTGGCGCCGAAAAGCAATGGCGCACGGGTCGCGTTGCGTCTGGCCGAAGATCCGGGTCGGTTCCTGTCGACGGTTCAGATCGGTATCACAATGGTGGGCGTGCTCTCGGGGGCTTTGTCGGGCGCGACACTGGGGCTGCGTCTGAGCAATTGGCTGGTGGGCATTGGTGTGGACGCGGACTGGGCCGCGACTCTTGGCGTCGGCGGTGTGGTGGTGACAATCACATATGTTTCGCTGATCGTTGGCGAATTGGTGCCCAAGCAATTGGCGCTGCGCAATGCCGAGGCGATTGCGATCCGGATGGCCCCCTCGATGGCCGTTTTAAGCACTGTGACAACACCCGTTGTCTGGCTCTTGGATCGTTCGGGGCGCGCGCTGTTGTGGCTGTTGGGCCAGCATGGCGACAAGGCCAATCTGGTGACCGAAGAAGAGGTGCATTCGCTGCTGACTGAAGCGCATGCGGGCGGTGTGCTGGAGGATGGCGAGCGCGAGATGATGGCCGGCGTGATGCGTCTGGGCGACAGAACCGCGCGCGCGCTGATGACGCCGCGCCACGAGCTGACCATGATCGACCTTGAGGCGACATCTGCCGAGGCGGTTGCGGCGATCCGCCAGATCGCGCGGCCACGGATTCTGGTGCAAAGCCGCGAGACGGGTGATGTGGCGGGCCTGATCACCATCGCCGATGCGTTCTTACCCGTGTCGCGGCGCGAAAGCCTTGATCTGCGCGCTTTGGTGCGCGATGTGCCGGTGGTTTCGGATCAGGCCGATGCGCTGGATGTGCTGGTCGTCTTGCAGAAGTCGCGTGACCATATGGCCCTTGTCTATGATGAGTATGGGCATTTTGAAGGGATCGTGACCTCGAACGACATTTTGTGGGCGATCACAGGGGCCACGAGTGCCGCGGGCGAGGACGAGCCTGCGCTGATCCTGCGCGCCGATGGGGGTATGCTGGTTGCGGGCTGGATGCCGGCGGACGAATTCTGCGACCGTTTGGGTTTGCCGCGCGACCTTGCTGGGGAATATGACACGATGGCCGGGCTGGTGCTGCATCAATTGGGCCGAATGCCCGCGCTTGGCGATGTGGCCGTGGCCGAGGGTTACAGCTTTGAGGTGGTCGATCTGGACGGCTTGCGCATTGACAAGGTGCTGGTCAGCAAGGTCTGAGACGACAAGGGCGGCCCGAAAGCCACCCTTGCTGTAACGGCTATTGGATATACGCCATCGGATCGACTGAATCGACACCTTTGCGCACTTCAAAGTGCAAGAGCGGCGGCGAGGCCGCGCCAATCGCCGCAATGGTCTGACCCCGCCCGACCTTATCGCCCTTGGCCACCTTGAGCCCGTCAACGCCGCCGTAAACCGTCAGGATGTTGTCGGCATGACGCAACACGATGATGGTGGTGCCGCCTGTGTTCTTGGTCACCGCCGCAACCGTGCCGTCCGCCGCAGCCTTGACCGGCGTGCCGACATCTGCCGCGACATCAATGCCGTTGGTCTTTTTGGAATAGCTGCGGATGATCTTGCCCTGAACCGGCATCACAAAGCGAGAGGCCGAGGCGGCGGTGCGGTCTTTGCCCAAGTCGGCAACCACAGTCGGCTTGGTCGCTTCAGAAGCCTTGACGGTTTTTTCGGCGGGTAGAGGCGTCTTGGCAGAAGGCGGCAGCGGGGTGGGCGAGCCAACGCCGGGTGCCGTTGCATCGACGCTGGCCTTTGCGGGCGGCGCACTGGATGTCGGAATGATCAGGTACTGTCCCTCGCGGACCTCTAGATCAGTGCCAAGGCTGTTCCAATCGGCCAGCGAGCGCACCGGAACCCCGTAAAGCCGTGCGATGGTAAAGGCGGTCTCGCCGCGCTTGACCTGATGGCGGACAGGCTCTGCACGCAGCGTTTGCGGCTTGACGGCACTTGTGGTGCCCCCAATCACACGCGGCGCAGAGTTATCGACCCGGTCCAGTGCGGTTGTCGCGATCGAGGTTACATCAATGCCGTTGTCGCCGGCGGTTGGGATGTCGGTCGCCGCAACGCGCGCGGGCAGGGCAAGCACTTCGCCGTCGCGCAAGGTATCGGTCGGGCGCAGGGCATTATAGCTGGCCAGCTGGTCCGGCGCGATGCCGACGCGGTTCGCCAACGTCGTGACCGTATCGCCCCGCTGTGCCAAGGCCACCTGATAGGTCGGGTATGAAATCACCCCCCGGTTGTCGGCTGCAGGGCGCTGGTCCAACGCCCCGAGCGCGGCTTGCGAGGTGTCGAGCGTGCCTTTGCCATTGCGCAGATCCCAGTCAAAGGGCTGCATCGGGGCGCAAGCGCTCAGCGTCAACAGCGCAACTGCACCCAGTGCAGGCAGGGTCTTGGCTGAAAGAAACGGGCGGGTCTGGTTCATGCTGGCCTCTTGCCTTTGGCCCGAGTTGTGTCTCGGGGCTTTCATTCGTTACTGACACCTTCGAGCAGCGGCACAAAGCGCACTGGACGAAGTTCTTCATATTCATACCCTGACGCGAGGCGGGTCACCTTGATCAGATGTTGCACCGTATCAGACTGGCCGACCGGAACAACCATGATACCGCCAGGCTTGAGCTGCGCCAAGAGGGGGCCGGGTGGGTCTTCCGCGGCAGCTGTCACGATAATGCGATCAAACGGTGCGGTATCGGGCAGGCCATAGCTGCCGTCGGCGGTAATTGCGACGATGTTGACCATCCCAAGGTGGCGAAAGATCTCTTGCGCCTCGCGGACCAGACGGCGGTGACGGTCCACGGTATAGACACGGCGCGCGAGTTGCGCGAGGATCGCGGCCTGATAGCCCGACCCGGTGCCGACCTCGAGCACGGTATCGCGGGCTTGCACGTTCAGTGCCTGTGTCATGATGCCAACAACCGAGGGCTGGCTGATCGTCTGACCGCAGGAAATCGGCAGCGGCATGTCTTCATAGGCGCGTTCGGCAAACAGACCGCGCACAAACTGACCACGGTCGACCTGCTCCATCGCCGAAAGCACGCGGCTGTCGGTCACCCCGCGCGAGCGCAGCGCGAACAGAAAGCGCATCTTCTGCTCGGCGGCGGTCCCGTCCTGTGGCAGATCTTCTTCGGTCATCCCAATTTCTCGGTCAGATCGGCCAAAAGGTCATGCGCTGTAAGATCACAGCGCAGTGGCGTGATTGAAATATAGCCGTCAAGATTGGCATGCGCGTCAGTGCCCGGCAGCGTGGGGGTCGCTTGCGGGCCGCCCTTGATCCAGAGGAATCGCTTGCCCGAGGGCGCGGTATAGGGCTGCACACCAAAGCTCACATCGCGCCGGAACCCTTGCGCTGCAACGCGCTTGCCCTTGACAGCGACGGCGCTGCAGGGCGGAAAGTTGACGTTGTAAAACACGCGGTAGTCATCTTGGGTCCAGATGCCGCGGTCCAGCAAGGCGCGGATCGTCGCCACCCCATGCGCGGCCGAAGCCTCAAACGGGTCGTCCAGAACCTGTGTTTCGTGTCCCATGTATTGCGACAAGGCGATTGCCGGAATGCCGTGCAGCGCGGCCTCCATCGCGGCCCCAATGGTGCCGGAATACAAGACATTCTCGGCCGCGTTATTGCCGCGATTGATCCCCGACAGCACCAGATCGGGTTTGGCGCCTTGCAGCACGTCATAGACCCCCGCCAACACGCAATCAGCGGGCGAGCCTTCCACGGCATAGCGGCGGGGCGCAAGCTGGGCATTGATCATCGGATGGGTATAGCTGATGCAGTGACCGACACCGGATTGTTCAAAGGCGGGCGCAACGGTCCAGACCTCGCCGTCTGGGCCCGCAAGCTCGGTGGCGATCTGGGTCAGCGTGACAAGGCCCGGAGCATTGATGCCATCGTCATTGGTGATCAAAATACGCATCATTCCGCCTGTCTTGTTTCAGCATTGATAGCGGCATGACGGGCGTGGAGCAAGCACTGCTGGTGGTCTGCGATGCTCAAACCGCAATCTGTGCGATGCGCGCCGCGATTTTCGCCAGATGCGCGGTGCGCGCTACTTGTGTGCTGGTGTCGATCGCATATTGCGCCAGCCAGAAGCTGCGCGCACGCGGCGCAATGCAACTGCGCAGGCCGCGCAGGATCTGCCGGCGCCCCGGCTGGCCAAGCAGCCAATATTGCCAAGGCGTCGCGCCCAGCGAGGTCACCACACCGATCAGGCGAATGTTGGTCAGGGCAGGGCGCAAGCCTGGCCCGATATGGAACGCGACGCCGGGCCGCCAAACGCGCTGCACCCAGCCCGTCAGGATTGCGGGCGGGCCTGACCACCATGTTGGGTGCAAAAAGATTACGCCTTCGGCCCATTCCAGCGCCTGAACATGCGCGTCAAGCGCATCCTCCATTGCATCGGGATCGGGATAGCTTTGCAACTCGTCGGCGCGCAACACAGCGGGAAAGGCCTGCGCGTAGAGATCGATCAGCTGCGTTTCATGGCCGGCCTTTTGTGCCGCCGCCAAAGCTGTGTCGCGCGCGGCCGCCGTAAAGCTGTCCGGCAGAGGATGGGCGTAGACGAACAGCAGGCGCATGAAAGCTCCGATGGTTTGTTGCGAGCCTGGGGCAGTCTGACAAACTTGGCAAGGCGTCGGATGCGGATTAGACTTTGACGCGACTAGCAGGAGGTTTCGCGATGACAGAACTCGAAGGACGCTGCATGTGCGGGCAGGTGCAATATCGCGTCGAGGACGATTTTGCCTATGCGTTCAACTGTCATTGCTCACGCTGTCGCCACGTGACGGGCGCGGCCTTCAAGCCAATCGCGGGCATCGCCATTGATAAACTGCGGGTGACGGCAGGGGGCGAGCATCTGCGCAAGAATGGCAGCGAGAGCCATGATCTGTTTTGCGCGCTGTGCGGATCGCTGCTTTACTCGGTCGTGCGCGAAGGGGCGTTTGCGCATGTGCTGATGGGCACATTGGTCGATACGCCTGGCATCCGGCCTTCGGCGCATATTTTCGTGGGTTCCAAAGCCCCCTGGTTCGAAATTACCGACGATCTGCCACAGCATCAGGAGTTTTGACGCGATCACCGCATCACAATGCCTGCGGATCACGCATTGACCCTTGATCCGCCGCCACGCAATCGGCATGTAGTTCGCAAACCATAACTTCAGGATACTCCCATGCCCGTTTATCGTTCCAGAACCACCACTCATGGCCGCAACATGGCGGGCGCGCGCGGGCTTTGGCGGGCGACGGGCATGAAGGACGGCGATTTCGGCAAGCCGATCATCGCCATTGTGAACTCGTTCACCCAATTCGTGCCGGGCCATGTTCACCTGAAAGACCTTGGTCAGATGGTGGCGCGCGAAGTCGAGCGGGCCGGCGGTGTTGCCAAGGAATTCAACACGATTGCCGTCGATGACGGCATTGCGATGGGGCATGACGGGATGCTTTATTCGCTGCCCTCGCGTGAGTTGATTGCGGATTCGGTGGAATATATGGTCAACGCCCATTGCGCCGATGCGATGGTGTGCATTTCCAACTGCGACAAGATCACCCCCGGCATGCTGATGGCGGCGATGCGGCTGAACATTCCGGCGGTGTTTGTCTCAGGTGGCCCGATGGAAGCCGGCAAGGTGATGATTGACGGCAAGGAACTCGCGCTGGATCTGGTCGATGCGATGGTGGTTGCGGCCGATGACAGCGTGTCGGATGAACATGTCGCGGCGATCGAGGCTGCGGCTTGCCCGACCTGCGGGTCATGCTCGGGGATGTTCACGGCCAATTCGATGAACTGTCTGACCGAAGCGCTGGGGCTGTCGCTGCCCGGCAACGGCTCGACGCTGGCGACCCATTCGGCGCGGCAGGCGCTGTTTCTGGAGGCGGGACGGCTGATCGTTGATATCACCAAGCGGCACTATGAGGGCAATGAGGCGGGTCTTTTGCCGCGCGACATCGCCAGCAAGGGTGCGTTTGAGAATGCGATGTGTCTGGACATTGCGATGGGTGGGTCGACCAACACTGTGCTGCATATTCTGGCGGCGGCGCATGAGGGCGGGGTGGATTTCACTATGACGGACATCGACGCGTTGTCGCGCCGTGTGCCGGTCCTGTGCAAGGTGGCTCCGGCCAAACAGGATGTCCACATGGAGGATGTGCACCGCGCGGGTGGGATCATGGCGATCCTTGGCCAGCTTGATGCGGCAGGGTTGCTCAATCGCGACTGCCCGACGGTGCATGCGCCGACCTTGGGGGCTGCGATTGATCATTGGGATATCAGCCGCTCGAACCATCCCGAAGTTGCAGAACTGTTCCTTGCGGCCCCCGGAGGCGTTCCGACGCAAGTGGCCTTTAGCCAGAGCCGCAAATGGGCGTCTCTGGATAAAGACCGTGAAAAGGGCGTGATCCGCTCGGCCAAGACACCGTTTTCCAAGGATGGCGGTCTGGCGGTGTTGTCGGGCAATATCGCGACCGAAGGCTGCATCGTGAAAACCGCGGGCGTTGATGACAGCATTCTGGTCTTTGCCGGCCCCGCGCGGGTGTTTGAAAGTCAAAACGCCGCCGTTGAGGCGATTTTGTCGAACAAGATCAACAAGGGTGATGTGCTGGTGATCCGCTACGAGGGGCCAAAGGGCGGGCCGGGGATGCAGGAAATGCTGTATCCGACCAGCTATCTGAAATCAAAGGGTCTGGGCAAGGATTGCGCTCTGCTGACCGACGGGAGGTTTTCGGGCGGAACCTCGGGTCTGTCGATCGGGCATGTCAGCCCCGAGGCGGCTTCGGGTGGCGTCATCGGTCTGGTGCAAGAAGGCGACCGGATCGAGATCAACATTCCCAACCGCACGATTCAGTTGATCGTGTCGGATGCGGAACTGTCCAAGCGGCGGACGGCGCAGGACGCGGCTGGCTGGAAACCCGCCAAGCCGCGCGCGCGCAAAATCAGCCAAGCGCTGCGGGCCTACGGTCTGTTTGCGACCTCGGCTGCGACGGGGGCTGTGCGACAGCTGCCCGACGAGTAAGGCATTGATATTTCGGATCAACCCGCCAGAAAATGTGCGGGTTGATCACTTTGCCGTCAAGTAACCGATGCAAAAGCCAAACTGACACATCTGGCGGCTGTAGTCTTGCTCTAGCCGCGCCGCCAAAACCGGAAAGCGTTTTGGCATCGGAACGCCATCTATGGCAAACGCGTCGACTGTGCCGCTGATAACGACGGCTGCAGGTTTTAGTGCGACAATGGCGCCAAGCATGCTGGCCTCGTCCTGCGACCCTGCATAAACGGGATAGCTGAATTGTGTGCACGCAGGCAGTTTCGCATAGGCATTGATCAGACCGCTGTTGGTCATATCGAAAACGCAAGGCGCACCCGCATTCCGCAAGGTGTTTGCCGCCCATACTATTGGGTCCGACACGGCCTGATTGTCTGCAAGCGACCAGTTTTGCGCAGAGAAAAAGCCCGTTTTGCCGGAAAGCATTGCCCGTGCTGGGCGAATAATATTCGTCAGTAGAAAAGCAAAACTTAATGCGGCGGCCAGAAAGACCAGTCTCTTTTGCAACCAAGATGGTACAGCATTCGCAGTTATTAGGCAGATCAAAAGGAATGGCACAAAAAGAAAGCGGCCAACTTCCGTATTTAGAAACAAGGGTGCCAGTGCGACTGCAAACAGCCCAAGAAAAATTCGCACCTTGGAATGGTTCGCTAAAACAAAGACGCCAGCTTGATCCTTGGAAACGACGAGGGGCAGGGCAAAGAGCGGGGCCCATAGTGTCATTTTCGCGTGCTGCAGATCAACGCGGTTCAGGCCGATTTTCATAAAAGCCAAAAGGCAAAGCGCTACACAGAGCAGAATCGCGAAGTGAGCGGGTTCTGCGCGAAAGGCATACATGCGACGCCCCAGAACCAGCAGCATGCCACCATTCACGGCCACCGAGACACCCGCCAACCCAACGACCGAGAGGTCGGTCGGATAGCGCCACTGCCCGCCCGTCCGTACCAAGAAAAGGATGTTTTCAATCAGTTGGTTGAGAGAGAATCCCTGCAGGTTTTCGGCGAGGAAGGTCAAAGTGAAAGCAAAGGCAAACAGCGCCAAAAAGATCGGGCCCAGCCCAAGTCTTAAGGCAAGCAGTGGCAGCATAAAGATGGCCAGCGACACAAGCCCTCGGTCATGGGTCCAAAGCAAGCCAAGCGCGAGGCAGGCTCCCAACATCGTGCTGAAAAGCCAGCGAAGGGAAGCGGTGTTGCGTGGGGTCTTGCAAAGTTGCACGAATATCAAAAAATTCACCGCGAAAAACAGATCACGAAATCCAATCGCATCTTGGGCAAAGAGGGCAAATGGCAAGAGCCAGAATGCGCGCGCGTGAAATACTCCCGCGGCGGAAATCAGTGTTAAGATCATCAACAGATTGGCAATAGCAGAAAGGCCGCCATAGCTCAGAGCCGTTTTTGCAATCAGGTTATTGTCGTGCCCATATACAGTTTTCAAAATAAGATATGGGAATACATCAGCGCCGCCATGGATGGTGAAAGGCAGTGGGCTGTTTCCAAGCGGTTTGGTCATAGACAATGCGGCCGCGAAGAATTCGCCAAAGTGAAAACTATCGGTCAATGGGAAATGCAGCAGGCTGCTTGCGCAAAGTGCACAGAGGCAGGCCAGCAGCAATAGAAACGTGTCCAGCCGGGTCCAGAGCGGTGGCACTGTCCGCGTTGCGCCGAACGCAGTGTCTGGCATTGATAAGCCTTTCAATCTGTTTGACGCAAAAGCGACAGTCCCAAAATCAAAGGTCCGAGATTGCTCTACACCGAAGCCGTCAGCCCACCGTCTACCCGAAGGTTTTGACCCGTAATATAGCCTGCCGCGTCCGACAGCAGGAAGGCGATGGTTTCGGAAAGTTCCCAGACCTGCGCATAGCGGCCCATTGGTATGCGCGCGACGCGCTCGGCTTTCTCGGGCAGGCTGTCGATGAAGCCCGGAAGCACGTTATTCATACGGATTCCCTCGTGCGCGTATTTTGTGGCGTAAAGTTTGGTAAAGCTGGCGAGACCAGCGCGAAAGACCGCCGAAGTCGGGAAATCCGGGTCAGGTTCAAAGGTGGCAAAGGTCGAGATATTGACGATGGCCCCCTTGCCTTGGGTTTGCATGATCGGCGTGACAAGACGCGTCATCCGGATCACGTTCATCAGGTAATAGTCGAGCCCAAGGTGCCAATCAGCGTCCGAAATTTCGGTGATCGCGCCTTTTGGCCCGTGTCCAGAGCAATTGACCACGGCATCAATGCGGCCAAACCTGTCGATAGTTTTCGCCGCAAAAGCCTCAAGATCGGCTGGCACCAAGTTCGAGCCGGTAAATCCTAACCCTCCCAATGCTTCGCCCAAAGCCTTGCCTTTGCCCGAAGAGGACATAACCGCGAGTTCATATCCCTTTTCTGAAAGGCACCGCGCCGCATCCGCTCCGATGCCCGAGCCGCCCCCGATGACCATTGCGACAGGTTTCATAGCACGTCCCTCATTCAGATGATTGCAGTTTCAAGAAAGGGGCGATGGGCAACGATGCGCTCAAAGCCGAAGGGGCTGAGGTCTAGCGAGCGATATTGACCATAGGTAAGCCATTCGGCGGTGCCACGCCCCATCGCGGGGCTTTGCTGCAACCCGTGACCGGAAAATCCGTTCAGAAAGACGAAATTTCCGATCTCGGGGTGCGGGCCGGTGACAGCATTCTGATCGAGTGTGTTGAAATCGTAGTGCCCCACCCATTCGCGCTGGATCTTGATCGCTTCAAACGCAGGAATGCGTGTGGCGAGCGCGGGCCAGACATGGTCTTGCCACAGGCTGTGATCGGTCTCGAAGTCATCGACCTCGACGGCTGGATCGGCCTCGGTATGCCCGCCCGCCATATAGCTGGCCGCCCCATCCTGCCGCACATGCACGCCCGAGGGGTCGATGGTCAGCGGCAGCGGACGGTCCAGCGGCTTTTCTGCGGTGAAAACCCAAGTGAAGCGTTTGCGCGGCTCGATCGGCAGGGCGATGCCCGCCATGCGCGCCGTCATGGCCCCCCGCGTGCCCGTGGCATTCACCAACTGACCACAAGCAACCCGCTCGCCGGATTTGAGCGTCACGCTCTCGATCCGAGTGCCCGCCGTGTTCTTAGTCAGGGCGACGACCTCGTTGGCCAGGTATTCCACCCCACCCGCTCGGGCTCCTTTGCGAAAATGGTCAAAAACGGTGATACCGTCAAAATAGCCCTCGTCTACCGGGTTGATCGAGCCAAGGATCAGATCCGAGGTGTCATAGAACGGATATTCAACCTTGATCTCGTCCGCACTTAGCAGACGCGTCGCCGCTCCGGCCCTGTGCTGCAGCGCGTGAGATCGGCGCAGGGCATCAGCAAAGGCGGTGGTATTGGCCAGATACATATAGCCGAAGTTCTGGATTCTTAGCCTTGGCGCCTCGGGCCCCATGTATCGCGGCAGATTCTGCACGAACTCGGCGCCGAATTGCGAGATTTGCACATTCAACGGGTTGGAGAACTGCTGCCGGATACAGGAATTTGTGTGTGAAGTTGCCGCCAACTGATAACTCGGGTCACGTTCAATCACCAGAACCGAGCCTTTGAAGTCTGGATTCTGCGATAAGAACCAGGCGGTAGCCGAGCCAAGCATGGCTCCGCCAAGGATGATCACGTCATAGCTGGAACGTGCGGGGGGGGCAGTACGCAAGCTGGACATGGCCAATGATCCCTGAACCTTATTCCGATACCAGCTTGTCCTGAGTGCGCAAATCAAAGTCCGAGGCCTCATGGCGCTCGTGCAACTGTTCGGACAAAGGCCCCCAGGTGCGGTTCACGATCCGGCCGCGTTTGACCGCGGGGCGTTCGCGCAGCTCTTCGGCCCAGCGGCGCAGGTTCTTGTAGCTTTCAACATCGAGGAATTCGCCCGCGTTATAGGCTTCGCCCATCACCAGATTGCCATACCATGGCAGCGTCGCGATATCGGCGATGGTATAGTCGTCGCCCGACAGATAACGCCGCGTGGCCAGATTGCGGTCAAGCACATCCATCTGCCGCTTGGCCTCCATCGCAAAGCGGTTGATCGGGTATTCAAACTTCTCGGGGGCATAGGCATAGAAATGGCCAAAGCCACCGCCCAGATAGGGGGCCGAGCCTTGCAACCAAAACAACCAGTTCAACGCCTCGGTGCGCGCCTGTGGGTCTTTGGGCAGAAAATGTTCAAACTTTTCAGCTAGATACAAAAGAATAGCGCCAGATTCAAACACGCGGCTGTCGGTTTCTGTGTCCAGCAGGGCCGGAATTTTCGAGTTTGGATTGATCTCGACAAAGCCAGAGCCGAACTGGTCGCCCTTGCTGATATTGATCAGATAGGCATCGTATTCGGCCCCCGTCACCCCAAGAGCCAGCAGCTCTTCCAAGAGGATCGTCACTTTTTGTCCGTTGGGCGTGCCCAGCGAGTAAAGCTGGAGCGGATGGCGCCCGCGTGGCAGATCGGCGTCATGGGTTGCGCCCGCAACGGGTCGATTGGTTCCCGCCCATTGGCCGCCATTTTCTTTGTCCCATGTCCAGACTTTGGGGGGGGAATAGGGAGTTTCGCTCATTTGATTTGCCTTTGATTCAAATGTCTGGCCTGCGGCAGGCTGATATCTAAGCATGTTAGAGTTTTGCGGCCAAAGCTCCACCGCAAATCGTCGTAAACCCAGAGGGCGCAGACAAGATTTGGCGGAAGCGGTGGGATTCGAACCCACGGTACGGTTCCCCGCACGCTAGTTTTCAAGACTAGAGCCTTAAACCACTCGGCCACACTTCCTTGTCGGGTGAAATATCAGGCCTGACGGTAAGTTCAAGCCTCGATAAGGGGGCGGGCAATGTCTCTGCTCTGATCGGCTTGGGGTCGGGAAGACTCAGGCTTGCGGGCTGGTTTCATTAGGAGGAAGCCTATTGTGTTATCGATAACATTATTTTCTTGACAGGGGTGCGCTTCAAGAGAATGCTGATCGCAAGGGCCAGGCAACGAGGATGTCAGGCGGGGATGGGGGGAATCGATGCAGCCGCTGGATGGCTTGAGCTTTGAGGGGATTGTCAAAAGCTTTGGCGGCACGCGGGCGCTGTCGGATGTGTCTTTGCGCGTGGGGCGGGGCGAGATTGTCGCTTTGCTGGGCGAAAACGGCGCGGGCAAATCGACCTTGATCAAGGTCTTGGGTGGTATTCATCGCCCCGATAAGGGGCAGGTGAGTGTCGACGGTGTGCCCTATAATCACGTTGCAGGCAAAGTCAGCCAAAAGCAGGCCGTGGCCTTTATCCATCAAGACCTTGGGCTGATCGAATGGATGACGGTGGCCGAAAACATCGCGCTTGCCGTGGGCTATGCGCGCACATTCGGCCGTATCGACTGGACGGCGACCGAAGCGCGTGCGCGTGCAGCACTTGCGCATGTCGAGGCCGATTTCGAACCCAGCACGCGCGTGTCGAACCTGACACGAACCGAGAAATCTCTGGTCGCCATCGCGCGCGCGCTGGCGGTGGAGTGCGATTTTCTGGTGCTGGATGAGCCCACGGCAAGTCTGCCGGCCGATGAGGTCGAACGGCTGTTCAAAGCGCTGCGTCCGCTCAAGGAAAAGGGCGTTGGCATGATTTATGTCAGCCACCGTCTTGATGAGATCTTTCAGATTGCCGATCGGGTGGCGGTCTTGCGCGACGGCAAGATGGTCGGGATGCGCGATATTGCCGAGACGAGTGCAGAAGATCTGGTCGGCCTCATCGTGGGCCGCAAGACGCGTGAGATCAACCGACCCGAAGCCGAGGCAGGTCAAGAAGTTCTTTCGATCCGCGGGCTGCGCACCAAGAATGTCAGCGACGTGAGCTTTGCTGTGCAACGGGGCGAGCTGGTCGGATTGGTCGGCCTGCGCGGGGCCGGGCACGAGGATGTCGGGCGTGCGCTTTTCGGGCAAGAGGCCTTTGCGGGAACCGTTTTGCTGGATGGCACAGCACCGCTGTTGCAAAGCGCGCGCAGTGCGATGCAGTCGGGCATCGGTTTCGTGGCGCGCGACCGGGTTGTCGAGTCCATCGCGCCGGCGCTGACCATTCGCGAGAACGCCTTTATCAATCCCGAAGCCACGGGGCGTGGACTGTTCAGCCTGATGAGTCTTGGACGCGAGGAGGATCTGGCGCGGAGCTTGGGCCGACGTCTGGGGCTTGCACCAAACGATCCGGCACTTGCGATTGAGGCGCTTTCGGGTGGCAACCAGCAAAAAGTGGTGGTGGGCCGCTGGCTGGATACCGCGCGGCGGCTTTTGATTGCCGAAGACCCTACAGCGGGCGTCGATGTGGGCGCCAAGGCCGAGATTTATCATCTGCTTTATGAGGCGTTGTCTTCGGGGATGGGAGTGCTGGTCGTCTCCACCGATTTCGAGGAAATCGCTAATATCTGTCACCGTGCCATCGTGTTCAGTCGCGGCCGGATCGTTGCGGAGCTGGCGGGCGACGCCCTGTCGACGCAATCGCTGATCCGGGCCGCCTCTGCCAGCGATGTGCATTAAAATATCGGAGCCCATGTTATGAATTCAGTCCAATCCGATGCGCTGGAACCAACGCGAGACGAGTTGGCCAAGCTGTCCTTTGCAGGGCGCTTGCAGCGGCTGGTGCCGGTCTACGGACTGGTGATCTTGATGTTCGCGCTGATGTTGATGTTTTCGGTCTTGCTGCCGCGCACCTTTCCGACGCTTTTGAACCTGCGCGCGATCGTTTCGGATAAGGCGATTATTGCGCTGTTGTCGCTTGCCGCGATGATCCCGATGGTGGCGGGGCGGATCGATCTGACAGTCGGCTATGGCATTGTGCTTTGGCATATCCTGGCGATCTCGCTGCAAACCGTGTTTGGCATCCCTTGGCCGATTGTCGTGCTGCTGGTGCTGGCTTTGGGGGCTTTGACCGGGGTGCTGAACGGCTTTCTGGTGGAAATCGCGCGCATCGACGCTTTTATTGCGACGCTGGGCACGGGCACCGTGCTTTATGCCTTGGCGCTCTGGCACACGGGCGGGCGGCAAGTTGTCGGCGTATTGCCCGAGGGGTTTCTGGCACTGAACGGCACCTTTGTCTTTGGACTGCCGATCACCGGTTTTTATGTTCTGGCGATCACTTTGGCGCTCTGGGTGATTTTGGAATATACGCCTGTCGGGCGCTATCTTTTTGCGATTGGCGCGAACCCCAAGGCGGCGGAACTGAACGGCATTCCGACGCGCAAATTCGTGGTGGGGGCTTTTATCACTTCGGGCACACTGACGGCGCTTGCTGGGGTGTTGCTGGCTTCAAAGCTGCGGATCGGTCAGGCTTCGGTCGGACTTGAATTCTTGTTGCCTGCGTTGGTGGGGGCCTTTTTGGGCTCGACCACCATCAAGCCGGGCAGGGTCAACGTCTGGGGTACGATTGTGGGGGTGGTTATCCTCGCTGTCGGCATCTCGGGTATCCAACAGTTTGGCGGCAGTTTCTGGGTCGAGCCGATGTTCAACGGCCTGACCCTGCTGATCGCCATTGGCATTGCGGGCTATGCCCAACGCAAGAAGGGCGCAGCCAAAAAGATCTGACATTTTACCACAGGGAGAGAGAAGATGCAGAAAAGAACTATGCTAAAGACGCTTTTGGCCAGCACGGTTTTGATGGGCCTTGGCATGCCAATGCTGGCGCAAACCGCCTGGGACGGGCCGACCACGGGGCCGAAGGCCGCTGCCGGCAAGACCATTGTTGTGCTTGCGGCAGACCTGAAGAATGGCGGCATTCTGGGCGTCACCAATGGCATCGAAGAGGCCGCAAAGGTCACCGGCTGGGAGGTTCGGGTGATTGACGGTGCGGGGTCGGTGCAAGGGCGCACTGCGGCGATTGGTCAGGCGCTGGCGCTGCAACCCGCTGGCATCGTGATCAACGGCTTTGATGCGACCGAGCAACAGGCCGCGCTGGAAGGCGTTGCTGCGGCCAAGATTCCGATGGTGTCGTGGCACTCTGGCCCAAAGATCGGGTGTGATGCCCCCGGCGGCATTTTCGCCAACGTCTCGACCGATGCAATGACGGTGTCAGATGTGGCGGCGAAATGGGCGATCGAGGACGGCGGCAAAGACATCGGTGTCGTCATCTTTACCGACTCGACCTATCAGATCGCCATCGACAAGGCGGATCGGATGAAAAAAGACATCGAGGACGCGGGCGGTAAGGTGCTGGAATATGTCGATACGCCAATCGCCGATACCTCAACCCGCATGGGTCCGTTGACCACCAGCCTGCTGCAGAAATACGGATCGAGCTGGACACATTCGCTGGCGATCAACGACCTTTATTTCGACTTCATGGGGCCAGCGCTGGCAGCCGCAGGTGTTCCCGGCGATGGCGCGCCCAAAGCCGGTTCGGCTGGTGATGGCTCGGAAGCCGCCTTCCAGCGGATCCGTTCGGCGCAATATCAGACGATCACTGTGGCAGAGCCGCTGAATTTGCAAGGCTGGCAACTGGTGGATGAGTTGAACCGCGCGATTTCCGGCGAGGCTTGCTCTGGCTATGTGACAGCGCCTGCTTTGGTGACTAAGGCCGGGCTTGAGAAGATGGGCGATAGCAACACCTTCGATCCCGACAGCCCCTATCGCGACGCATACACTGCGATCTGGAAGTAAAGCCACGCCGCAAATAACCTCAACGCCTGCAACGAAAGTTGCGGGCGTTTTGCGTGCATCAGCCTTTGTCGGTGGATTGCCCTTCGGTCAGCAGGGGGGTGATCATCCGGGTGATTGGCGCGGCGTCCTGTGCGCTTTGGGCGATCACGATCTCGGCCGCCATGCGGCCAATTTCGGCGGGAAAGGGGTTGATCGTGGTGATCGTCGGCACGCAGATGCCTGCGATGTCATAGGCCCCAAAGCCTGCAATTGCCATCTTACCCGGCACGGCCACCCCACGCCGCTGACATTCTGACAGCGCACCAAAGGCCGCAAGGTCTGACACGCAGATCACCGCCTCGGTATCGGGCAGATTGTCAAGCAAGCGCCCCATCGCCGCAGCCCCCTCGCGCATTGAAATCGGCGGCTGGCCGCCCCCAACCAACCGGCTGGCATCCAGCCCACGCTTTTGCATGGCCGCAATAAAGCCGCGCCTTCGGTCAGCACCGCGCGTGTCCCCCGCCGTGTCGCCGCCCAGAAAGGCGATGCGGGACATGCGCTTGTCGATCAGAAACGCCACAAGCGAGTCGATGGCTGCGGCGTTTGAAAATCCCACCACATGGCCAATCGGCTTTTCGGGCAGATCCCAGGTTTCGATCACCGGCACGCCCGCATTGGCCAGCAAACGACGCCCACGCTCGGTGTGGCGCCCGCCGGTGACGATGATCGCTTCGGGGCGCCGGCGCAGGAATTCCTCGATCAGCTGTTCTTCGCGGTTCACGTCGTAATTGGTATGGCCCAGCAAGACCTGAAACCCCGCCTCGCGCAGCAGTTTGGTCAGCGCCTCGACCATTTCAGCAAAATTGGCATTGTTGATCGACGGGATGGTGACCGCGACGAAATGGCTGCGCTGTGAACGCAGATTTGCGGCCATGCTGTCAAAGACATAGCCCAATTCCTCGGCCTTGGCCTGAATCCGCCGCCGCGTCTCGTCGCCGACGCTCGCATCGTCTTTGAAGGCACGCGATACCGTCATGACCGAGACACCAGAAGCCAGCGCCACGTCTTTCATCGTCGGAGGTTTTTTCATGGCTGCTATCAATTGTTATCGATAGCACTTTGCAGTGTCAGTTGGGCTGTGACAAGTCTTTGCGGCACGCAACGCGCCTTACAGCACCGACTTATGCGCCTGCGTGATGTGGTGATGAATGCGGCCGGTAAAGAAGCGCGGCAACAGCGCCTCGGTCGCGGCCTTGCCCGCCCAACGCGCAGGGCTCTCAAGCGCTGTGGTCACCGCCGCACGGTCGGGATAGTCGACCGCAAGGATCAGCGGATATGCGGGGGCCCCGTCATCGCATTCGTCGGTGAACGTCACCCGCACTTCCAGCGCGCCCGGAAAGGCCTGCCATTTCGGCAGCAATTCTTCCATCACGGCCTGACGAAACGCTTCGGTCTGGCCGGGGTGAATTGCGCCTTCAAACAGCGCATAGCGGGTGATCATTTGAACAACTCCTTGTTCGGTCCCTTGAAATATTCCATCAACGCGGCCTGATCCTCGCCGCCCAGACCCGCCGCCGTCAGCATCCGGTGCACTTCGGCACAAAGCGCGGTCATCGGCATCGCGGTATTGGTGCGCCGCGCGAGGTCTTGCGCGCCGTTCAGATCCTTGACCATATTGTCGATCCGCCCCGTGCGGCGGTAATCGCGCGCGACATAGCGGGGCATGTATTCCTGCAAGATCGCACTGTCCGCGCGACCGCCACGCAGCGCCTGCGGGATCTTGGCAGCATCGACGCCTGCATCCAGCGCCAGTTGGGTGGCCTCGGCCACGGCTA
>JAHEBX010000049.1 GCA_024642045.1 Pseudorhodobacter sp.
GGCTGCACGCGCGCCTGTCGGGCTGTCCTCGATCACCACGGCGCGCGAGGGATCGACACCCAAAGCGCGCGACGCATAAAGGTAAAGATCGGGCGCGGGTTTGGGCGCGCCAAGCGACTGGCCAGAGTAGAGATGCCCTTTGAACCGCGCGATCAGTCCCGCATGTTGGCCGAGCGTCACTTGCATCTTTTCGGCCGAACCATTGGAACCGATGGCATAGGGAATTCCTGCGGCATCCAGCCGATCCAGCACATCGGTTATGCCCGCGATCAGGGGCGTGCCCTTGGCAAGATGCGCATAGAGCCGCTGGTAGAATCGTTCGACCCAATCTTCCGGCAGCTTTGCCCCCGCGTCGCGCGCGCGTCGCGCGACATCAGCCATCGTGCCGCCGACAAAGTCGCGCGCAATGACTTCGACGGGCAGCACCAGCCCATGAGCGGCAAACTCCCCGACCAAGAGATCAAAAGTCATCTCTTCGCTGTCAACAATGACGCCGTCGCAGTCGAAAAGCACCGCTTCAGGTCTCATGCGATTGCCCTCAGGATGGTGACCAGAGTGTCCCCATATTTGCGCTGATCCAAAAGCCCGAACCCCTCAGTTGATGCGGGTTGTGTATTTTCTTCTAATATCACAAGCGCTTCTGGTGCAAACCAGTGCCGCAAGGCGACCAGAGCCGCCTCGCCCATCGACTTGCCATAGGGCGGGTCAAGAAACACCACGTCAAATCTTTCGCCCGGCAGCAAGCCAGGTTTCAGCGCGTCGCGCTTCAGGATCTCGCAACGCGTTTCGGCCCGCATAAGCGCGATATTGCGCTTTAATATCGCCGTTGAGGTCGCGCCATTTTCGATAAAGCTTGCATGATCCGAACCCCGAGACAGCGCCTCCAGCCCCAAGGCCCCTGTGCCCGCAAACACGTCCAATACCCGCGCACCCCGCAACGGATTTCCATAGCCGCCGTTGATCAGAAGGTTAAAGATCGACTCGCGCACGCGGTCTGAAGTCGGGCGCAGATGCGCCGGCGCATCGCCTGCGCCAACGGGACTAAGGTGCAACCCCCGAGCGCTGCCGCCGATAATCCTCATGCTTTCAAAAGGTCTTTTAGCACCACAGAAAGATCGCTGACCGCGGATTTTGCAGCAGACTTCCCGTTTTCAATCAACCGCTTGCCAACCATATAGGCGCGTGGGTCATTCATCGCATCAACGGCCAACAGCCGATCCCCGTTGTAATACCAGAACGAGACGGCCTCGCCTTCGGGCCCACGCGTGACGATGTTGTCGTAGCCGGTATTTAGCCCCGCGATCTGCAGCTTGCAGTCGTATTGGTCCGACCAGAACCATGGTTTGGCCTCGTAAGGTTTGTTTGCGCCCATGATGTTTTCCGCCACCACCTCGGCCTGATCAATGGCATTGCCCACCGATTCCAGCCGCAGACGCCCCTCGCCATACGGAAAGCTCGCACAATCGCCCGCGGCCCATATGCTTGGGTCTGACGTGCGCCCTAGCGGTCCAGTCTTGATGCCATTTTCAATCTCCAGCCCCGCCTGTTCGGCAAGGTTGGTTGCGGGTACGATCCCCACGCCCGCAATCACAAAATCGGCAGGCAATTCGCGCCCGTCGCTCAGGCGCACGCCGGTGACATGGCTGTCGCCCAACAGCCGGTCAAGGCCCGTCGATTCAAGGATTTTCACCCCATGCGCCTGATGCAAGGCACGAAAGAAGTCACTGGTTTCGGGTGCCGCAACCCGTTGAAGGATGCGCGGTGCCATTTCCAGCACTGTCACATCCAGCCCGAGTTTCGAGGCCACCGCCGCCGCTTCCAGTCCGATGTAGCCGCCGCCGACAATAACAAGCCGCCGCCCAGCTTTGAATTCGGGCTGCATCGCATCGACATCTTGCAGATTTCGTACAGTATAGACCCCACCCAGTCCGCCACCAATGGCCGCAGGCAGCTTGCGGGGCGTTGATCCGGTGGCCAATACAAGCTGATCATATGCGATGTCTTCCAACCCGACGGTCACGGTTTTTCTTATCGGATCAATGGATTGGACTGGCTTTCCCATGCGAAGGTCAATCTTGTTTTCTTCATAAAACTCAGCACTACGCAGCCACAGACGCTCAGCTTCCATCTCGCCCAGCAGATAGGCCTTCGACAGCGGAGGGCGCTGGTAGGGTGGCGCGGTTTCCTCGCCGATCAGCGTGATGCCTCCGTCGTGACCCAAGGCGCGCAACTTGGCCACCACAGCAGCCCCCGCTTGACCCGCGCCGATCACAACTACATCCATTTTGCAAATCCCTCTGGTCGATACCTGTACGGAGCCTATATCCAGGGAGCAGAAAAACGCAACGCGAGAGGGATAGATTATGACGATTTCAGTGGGTTCGAAGCTTCCGGATGCGCAACTCCAGATTTTTGGCGCCAACGGTCCAGAGTATGTGTCCTTGGACGCCAAGCTCAAGGGTCGCAAAGTAGTTCTCTTTGGGCTGCCCGGAGCTTACACTGGCCCTTGCACGACGTCGCATGTGCCGAGTTTCATTCGAACTGCCGATAAACTGGCGGCTAAGGGTGTAGATGAAATCATCTGTGTCGCCGTAAACGATGCTTTTGTAATGAACGCTTGGGGCGACTTTACCGGAGCAACCAAAGCCGGCATTTCCATGCTATCAGATGCCGATGCAGGTTTTACAAAGGCCGTTGAAATGGCTTTCACTGTGCCGCATCTCGGTCTGTTTGACCGCTCAAAGCGGTATGCGCTTTATGCCGAGGATGGCGTTGTCAAAGTATTTCACCCTGAACCGGGCACTGACTGCGCCATCTCGACCGGAGAAGCAATGCTAGAAGCGATCTGAGCTATGCGAAGCCGTGCCCTGTGGCTCGGGTTTCACACAAGCAAGAAATAGGCTCGGAGTGGTCGCGGACAACCGTGGCCCCTCCGGCCAATTTGTCCATCAAGCTGGCGAGCTTGATGTCAAGATCGGAGAGCCCGTTGCAGTCATGCGTGATCAGCGTGACATCCACAACGTTGTATTTGTTAGACCACTCCGGATGATGATTTAGTTTTTCCGCGCCTAGTGCTGCGCGGGACATAAAGCCCCAAGCCTCGGAAAAGCTTTTGAATTTCCAGATCTTGCGGATTGCATCCCGCCCTTTGACCGCCCCCCAGCCTGTCTCGCCCAAGGCCGGAAGATGGGTGTTGCGGGCATCGCTCGACAGCAGGTTCGACATGGATCTTCCTTTCAATCTTCGCTCGAGACGCGTCGGAAGGGGCCATAGGTGGTCAGCACCTCGATCTCCTCATCCACAGCACGGCGTTCTTGCTCAAGATACCGCGCTACGGCGTCGCGAAAACCAATGTCTGCAATATAGTGCAGGGAATGTACCGGCGTCGGCATATATCCGCGCGCCAGCTTATGTTCGCCCTGCGCGCCTGCCTCGACCCGTGCGAGGCCCTGCGCAATCGCCCAGTCGATGGCCTGATAATAACACAGTTCGAAATGCAGGCAGGGGTGTTCTTCTATGCACCCCCAATAGCGACCAAACAGCGTCTCGCGCCCAATGAAATTCAGCGCCCCCGCGACGGGACGGGTGCCGTCAAAGGCCAGCACAAGCAACACGTCATCGCGCATCGTGCGGTGAATTTCGTCGAAAAAGGCGCGGGTCAGATAGGGAGTGCCCCATTTGCGTGCGCCGGTGTCCTGATAGAACTGCCAGAACGCATCCCAATGCGCGGGTTCTATTTGCGCGCCGGTCAAGGCCCTTATCGTCAGGCCCGAGGCGCGCGCGGTCTCACGCTCTTTGCGGATCATCTTGCGCTTGCGGCTGGAAAGAGCGCCCAGAAACGCGTCAAAGCTGGCGTAACCTTGGTTTTCCCAGTGAAATTGCTGGGTCACCCTGTGCAAAAGTCCTTGCTTGCCTGCCAGAGCCGCGGCTTCTTCCTCGGTACAAAAGGTAAAATGCAAAGACGAAAGCCTGTTTTGATCAGCAATCGAGATCGCCGCTTCCAGCAACGCCTCGCGCCACTCAGGGGCGCCCAGAAACCGCCGGCCCGTCGCCGGGGTAAAGGGCACCGCCACCTGCAGTTTCGGGTAATAGCTGCCCCCCGCCCGCTCGAACGCTTGCGCCCAACCGTGGTCAAAGATGTACTCGCCCTGACTATGCGTTTTCACATAAAGCGGCATCGCGGCACGAGGCACATCATCTCGCAAAATCAAAGGGCGCGTTTGCCAGCCAGTCCCCTTGCCCGTCGACCCTGAAACGTCAAGTGCCAGCAGAAACCGGTGCGTCGTGAACGGGTCAAGCGCGCGCCCTTCGGGGCAGGCCAGAGCATCCCAGTCCTGCGCCGAAATCTGGGCCATTCCGTTCAAAAGATCGGCTTCAAGTGTCACAGGCGGTCCCGTTGTCGTTCTGACGCAAAGGTGGAGCGGATCACTACGGAAGCAAGGCGGGATATTGCTCAAAGGTAATATTTTGCGCAATCTGGCGCGCTATTGCCTCGGCTTGAGCAGACTTGATCGTCCAGCACAAGATCGCTGCACCTTGCGATTTCAACTCGGCAACCCTCGGCGAGGCCAGATCGGCAGCCTCGTGACTGATGAAGCTGCTTTCGGTTCGCTCATAGTCCGGGATAGCCCGTAAGTGGTCGCAGGTGGCGGCGGGCAAGGGCGCCCAATCCGCGGGATCGAAAGCCGAAGTTGTCAGCCCGCGCGCAATGTGGGGCGCAAGCCGCGCCATATGCGTAATGCTGTGCGGGTTGAACGACATCACAGCGACCGCCCCCCTGTAATCGGCCAAGGCGGTGGCGGTAGCGGTTTCAAGCCGCCCGTCCGTTGCAGCCATCAGGTCGGTCTGGTCCTTGATCTCGATCAGAAGCGGTGCCCGTCCAGCAACCAGCGCCAGCACTTCGGCCAGAGTTGGGATGCCTTCGTCACAGTCGCGCAGCTTGACCTGACCCAGCTCGACCGCCGTACGATCGCGAAGCAGGCCCGACGCCTCGGTCAGCCGGTCCAGCGCCTCGTCGTGAAAGACCATTGCCACGCCATCCTTTGACAGCTGCAGATCCATCTCGATGCCATAGCCTGCCGCAATCGCTGCCCGCATCGCCCCGCGCGAATTCTCGGGCCGCCCCTCGGCGCGGTTGTGATAGGCGCGATGGGCGAGCGGGCTGAGCAAAAAAGCTGCGGGTAAAGGCGTGCGCATCAGCGGATCTCGAAGATGCCTTCGATTTCCACCGCGACGCCCAAAGGCAGCGAGGCTGCGGAAACCGCCGATCGGGCATGGCGGCCTGCATCACCCAAGGCGGCGACGAGGAAATCCGAGGCGCCGTTGATCACCTTGGGTTGGTCTGTAAAATCAGCAGTCGAGTTTACGAAACCCACCAGCTTGACCGCGCGCACCAGCCGCGACAGATCCCCGCCACAGGCCTTCTTCAGCTGTGCCAGCAATGAAATCGCGCAGGATTTCGCGGCCTCGGCCCCGGCCTCGACGCTTATGTCCGCCCCAAGCTTGCCCTTGGTCAGCCCCGCCGCCGTCTGGCTGATCTGGCCCGAGATATGCACCAGATTTCCTACCACCACGAACGGCACATAGTTGGCCGCAGGGGCAGGGGCATCGGGAAGGGTGACGCCGAGTTCGGCGAGACGGGCTTCGATCGTAGACATGGCAGTCTCCTTGATGGCTTTGCGGCAGGCTATCGTTTGGCGCAGGCATGGACAAGGGTGGCCTGTTGCGCGGCGGTCAATAATGCAGACACATGCCGGCTGTTCAGTACATCAGGGTGTTTTCGGAATAAGCCTTCGCCCATCAGCTCTTGCAGGCACGGGCGCACGGCCGCTTGGCGGCGCCGTCCGAGGGGGCTCGATGTCCCCAAGGGCGGCTTTCTGTTCCGGACAGACCTTAGCTTTCGCGCATCGCGACCGAGAAATAGTCGGTAAACGGCTTGATCAGATAGCTCATCGGCGACCGGGCCCCGGTTTCTATAAAGGCCTCGACCGGCATGCCCGGTGTCAGGGTCTGCGTCGTAAGCTTAGCCAGCTCCCCGTCGTTTATTGCGATGTCGGCACGATAATAGGGCACTTGCGTGCGCGGATCGCTGAGCGCATCGGCCGAAATCGTGGTCACATGACCGAAAATTTCTGGCATCGTGCGGGCGGAAAACGCCGGGAAAACCAGCCGGACTTTCTGACCGACATGCACCTCGTCGCGGTTGATTGGCTGCACCCGCACCGAGATCACAAGGGCGCGGTCTTGTGGCACGATATAGAGCACGGGATCCGCTGGCCGCAGCACCGAGCGCGGCGTTGTCACCGCCAGCCCCAACACAATTCCCGACACCGGCGCACGGATATCCAGCCGAGCAATCTGCTCGATCAACGACCGGCGGCGTTCTGCCAGTTCCAGAACATGCGGGCCAAGGTCACGCAGTTGGCTGCTGGCTTCTTCGCGCCGCACTGCAGCAAGGCGCAGAATCTCCAGATCAATCTCGGTCGCCCGTCCTTCCGCCTCTGCGCGCGAGGCGACAAGCTGTCCCATGCTACCCTGCAAATTTGCGTCTTCGCGCTGCAACGCCAACACTCGACTGGACTGGGCCAAGCCCTTGTCCAGCAGGGTCTGCTGATCGGCCAGCTCTTTCTGGATCAGGTTCAGCTGCTCTGTCACCGCAGAGGTTTGCGCCGTGATCCCTTGAATTTGCGAGCCGATCTGGCTGTTGCGCTTGCCCAGCTGTTCGGTCTGGCGCAGCAGGCTTTCCTTGCGTGCAAAAAACAGCCCGCGCTGGCCTGCGATCTGTTCGGCAACATCGGCTCGGGTTTTGGCAAGCTCGGTCAGCTCGGCTGAAACGCTGGGTTCTGTCTTGTCATCGCGCTCGGCCTCCAGCCGGTCGCGGCGCGCCAGTGCTTCGAACAACTGGCCCTCGACAATGGCAAGCTCCGATTGCAGCAAAGTACCATCAAGCCGGATCAACAGATCCCCCGCCTTGACGGCCTGTGCCTCTTTTACTGCAATTTCAGCGACGACGCCGCCGTCTGGATGCTGCACGATCTGGCGGTTCTGGTCGACTTCGATCTGCCCCGCGGCCACGATTGCGCCGTCGATGCTGGTAAACAAAGACCAACCGCCAAAGCCACCAACCAACAGTGCCAGTGTGACCCAGCCGACGATCAGTGGATTGCGCGCCGACCATAGTGGACGTGGCGGTTGCGCGGGGGCTGGCGTCGGTTTACGGCGGCGGAGCCGTGACGGGGTGTTCATGCCACACCTCCAGTGCCAGTCGAGGCGGTCACTTCGCTATGGTTTTTCACCATTTCGCGCAGCACGGCATCGCGGGGGCCAAAGGCGCGTACCACCCCGTCATCCAGCACCAGCAAAAGATCGCATTCCTGAATGGCCGCGGGCCTGTGCGCCATGATCAGAACTGCGCCTCCGGCGGCTTTGGTGCTGCGGATCGCCGCATTGAGCGCCAGCGAGCCGTCGTTATCAAGGTTGGAGTTCGGCTCGTCCAGCACCAACAGAACCGGGTCGCCATAGAGCGCGCGTGCCAGCCCGATCCGTTGGATCTGCCCACCCGAAAGCCGCCCGCCCAGTTGAGACAGGCGCGTGTCATAGCCGTCAGGCAACTTGACAATCATCTCATGCGCGGCGGCACGCTTGGCCGCCGAAATGATCTTGGCATGATCAGCATTGCGATTGAGCCGGGCGATATTCTCAGCAATCGTGCCGTCAAACAGGCTGATCCGCTGCGGCAGATAGCCGATATAGCTGCCCAGCGCATCTGGGTCATATTGCTCAAGCGTCGCCCCGTCGAGCCGCACCTTGCCCGCGGCAGGCCTCCATACTCCGATGATCGCGCGCGCAAGGGTTGATTTGCCTGCACCCGATGGCCCGATCACGCCCAAAGCCTGCCCAGGTATCAGATCAAAACTTACGCCGCGCAGGACCGCCTGTTTGTCGCCGGGCGGAACAACTGTAAGGTTCTGCACTTCAAGCCTGCCACTTGGGCGCGGAAGTTTGGTGCGCGCGGGTTCTTCGGGGACACGGCTGAGCAGCGCGGCAAGCCGTGTCCAGCCCTGCTGCGCCCGCGTCACAATGGCCCACTGACCAATGGCCTGTTCGACCGGCGCCAGCGCCCGGCCCATCAGGATTGAACCGGCTATCATCGCGCCTGAAGACAGCTCATTCCTCAGCACCAGCCAAGCGCCCAAGCCCAGCATTGCCGATTGCAGAAAGGTGCGAAAGGTTTTCGACAGGCTGCCAAACAGTCCCGCCTGATCCCCCGCCGCAATCGACGCCGCAAGCGCCGTGCTGCGCGCCTTTTGCCACCGCTCAAAACCGGCTTGCGTCATTCCCATCGCCTGCACGGTTTCGGATTCGGCCTTGATCAGATCGGACATCCGTTCCGCTGCAAGTGTCTGGTTGTTGGCCTCGCTCAAGGGCGCTTTGGTCATCGACTGGTTCAGATAGGTCAGCAGGATCAACGTCGCCCCGCCCGCCAGAGACAGGATGCCGAGGTAGGGGTGAAAGGCAAAGATCGCTAGGAAAAAGATCGGAATCCAAGGGATATCAAAGATCGCGAGCAGCACGGGTGAGGCCCAAAGCCGCTGGATCGATTCCAGATCACGTTGCGCAGCAATCGCCGTTGTATCACCGGGGTTCAGTGTGAGGCTTCGCAGAGCTGCGGAAAACACGCGCCGGTCCAGCTTGTCCTGAATTCGTGCACCGATCCGCGCCATGACCCGCGCACGCACATTGTCGATCACGCCCATCACGATAAACAATAGTGTTGCAAGCACGGTGAGCGCGACCAAAGTGGCCTCTGACCGGCTGCCCAGAACACGGTCGTAGACTTGCAACATATAAAGCGAGCCTGTCAGTTGCAGTATATTGGCAAAGATCGAAAATATGCCGACCGACCACAACAGGCCCCGCATATCCGAGCGCGCTGCGCGAAGTTCGCTCTGCCCCGCTGCGCTGTTGTTATCGTTCATCGCCATTCTCAACTTTCGGCTGCCTGCGATCCTGGTTCCATCGGCGAAAATCAACCAGCGTCACGAAAAAACCACTGTTCCGATTTGCCTTGGTCCGGACGACCACTTAACTCTTGTATTCATCGGTCGAAATTGTTGCTAGGCTGTTAACCCGTTTGAAAGCGAAAATATGCCCCAGTTGAGCCAGACTTTTGTTGAAAACGCTTTAAGCCTGACCGTGCGTGGAGTTTCGATCTTTGGCGTGATCCTGCTTGGCGCTTGCGCCAGACCGGTGCCGATTGACCAGATCAATGACCCCTACGAAACAGAAAACCGATCGATGCATGCTTTCAATGTCGGCTTGGACGAAAAGTTGGTCAAGCCAATTTCTGGCTCTATCGGCGGCAAAGGTCGCGGTCCTTTGTCGCTGGGTTTGAAACATTTCGTTGATAACCTTGACGGTCCTCGCGATGTGCTGAACAACCTGCTGCAATTGCGCATCGGCCGGGCGGCGCACAATACGTTGCGCTTTGCGGTTAACTCGACCATCGGGATCGGCGGTCTCTTCGATCCAGCGAGTGCGATGGGTGTAGAGCCAAAGCCGACGGATTTTGGCGAGACGCTCTATGTCTGGGGTGTGGATGAAGGGCATTATCTGGAACTGCCGGTGCTTGGCCCGTCGACGGCGCGCGATGCGTTTGGAAAGGTGGTAGACTATGCCATCAACCCGGTGGCGATCTTGGTGAAATCACCAGAAAGTTACGCGCTTACGGCTGCAAAATTGGCGGACTCGGTTGTATCTCGCGAGCGTCATGCCGATATAGTGGATTCGGTTCTGCACGACAGTGCCGACAGCTATGCACAGGCACGTCTGTTGTATTTGCAGAACCGCCGTTATGATCTGGGTCAGAAGGCCGCTGACGAAACCGCGATTGATCCCTACGAGGACCCCTATGGACAATAACCATTCCCTGATGTCACGGCGCCGCTTTGCGGCCGGCTTTGCCTTGGGTTCGGTGGCTATGGCCCTGCCTCTGCCGTCGCTTGCTCTGACGGTCGGCGATGCCAAGGCGATGATTGACAAGGCCGTGGGTGAGATCAATGCCACCATCGCCTCGGGTAAAAGCGAGACCGCCATGTATGGTGATTTCGAGCGGATATTCATTCGCTACGCAGATGTAAACGCTATCGCCCAGCGGGCGCTTGGTCCGCCAGCCCGCACGGCCAGCAAGGCACAGATGGCCGCCTTTACCAAGGCCTTTCAGGGCTATATCAGCCGCAAATACGGCTCTCGTTTCCGCGAATTCATCGGCGGCAAGATCGAAGTGGTCGATGCCCGCCCGCTGAAAAGCTTTTACGAGGTGGTCTCGGTCGCGCATTTGAAGGGGCAGGCACCCTTCGATGTGCGCTGGCATGTTTCGGACAAATCGGGGCGCAATCTGTTCTTCAACATCATCATCGAAGGCGTGAACATGCTTGCCTCAGAGCAGACCGAGATCGGTGCCATGCTGGACAAGCGAAAAGGCAATATCGCAGCGCTGACCGAGGATCTGAAGACCGCCTGAGAGGGCTTGATGATCAGCCATAAAGCGCCCTGCGGGGCGCTTTATTGTTTGTTCTTCAGGATATCGCGTAACAACGCCTCGACCTGAGAATCCGACGGGTTCATCAGCGGCTCGGAGGGCGGTGCTTCTTGCGTGACCCAGCCCGCTGCTGCATCGCCTGCAGCCCCCAACGATTGCCCGCCAACCTGCTGCGAAGGCGTTGCATCCTGCGGCAGGATCAGAGGCAACTCGCTGACCGGCACACCGTCTTCGATCCGTGTCATCACCTCGTGCCAGATATCGGCTGGCAGACCGCCGCCCGTGACGCCTTTCAAAGGTTTGTTGTCGTCGTAACCGATCCATACGCCTGCGACGTAATCTGCTGTAAAGCCAATGAACCAGGCGTCGCGCGCTGCCGACGTGGTGCCGGTTTTCCCCGCGGCCGGACGATCGGAGAGCTTTGCACGGGTGCCGGTGCCCTCTGCGACAACTTTTGACATCATATAGGTGAGCAACCCCGCAGCCTGTTGCGAAATCACCCTTTCGCCAATACCGCCACCCGCGCCCATCAGCGCATCGTTCTCGCCTTTGAGTTTCAGCTCCCGCAACCCATACGGCGTCACCGAAGACCCCCCGTTCAGAATGCCGGCATAGGCTCCCGTCATCTCAATCAGCGTCGATTCCGAGGCCCCAAGCGCCAGAGCCGGCCCCGCTGCCAAATCACTTTCAATCCCAAAGCCCTGCGCCACGGTGCGCACAAGATCACGGCCCACTGCTTCCGAGATTCGCACGGCGGGAATGTTGCGGCTTTCTTCCAATGCCTGTGTCAGAGTGATCAGTCCCTTGAATTTATGATCATAATTGTCTGGTGTCCAAGGCCCGGAGCCGGGAATGTTAATGGTGAGTGGCGTGTCTTCGACCATATCGGTCGGCCGCCAGCCCAGATCGAGCGCGGCGGCATACACAAAGGGTTTGAACGAAGATCCAGTCTGTCGCAAAGCCTGCGTCGCACGGTTGAAGCTGCCCGCGGCAGCAATTTTTCGCCCGCCGACCATAGCCCGCACGGCACCGTCTGCGCTCATCACCACGATGGCGGCTTGCGCCTTGGACCCAGACGCAACTTTGGTGTCAAAGACATAAGCGAGGGCGTCTTCGGCCTGCTTTTGCATCTTTTGATCCAGCGTCGTGCGCATGATCACGTCTTCGGTGGTGGTTGAGGTCAGAAAATCAGGCGCGCTTTCCATCACCCAATCGGCGAAAAAGCCGCCCGATTTGGTCTGGGCTGCCTCAGAGAGTTCGGCCGGATGCAGGCGCGCCTCGTCGGCCTCGGCCTTGGTCAGATAACCTTGCTCCTCCATCAGACCAACGATGACATTGGCGCGGTCCTGAGCGCGTTGCAGGTTGTTGGTGGGCGCGTATTTCGACGGGGCCTTCAGCAGGCCTGCGAGCATTGCCGCTTGCGCCGGGTTCACCTGATTGGCTGAAATCCCGAAATAGCGCTGGGCAGCGGCCTCGAACCCGCGCGCACCGGCACCCAGATAGGCCCGGTTGAAATAGATCGTCAGGATCTCGGCCTTGGAATACTTGGCCTCCATCGCCAATGCGTAGGGAATTTCCTTGAGCTTGCGCTTGACCCCGCCCGAGCGGCAGTCGTCCTCATAGGCAGCCTCGGATTTCCACTGCTTGGGGTCATAGACCACGCCCAGACACAGCAGTTTTGCGACTTGCTGGGTGATCGTTGACCCCCCGTTGCCCTCCAATGGCCCGCGCCCAGCGGCAAGGTTGATCGAGATGGCCGAGGCGATACCGCGCGGGCTGACGCCAAAGTGGTGGTAGAACCGTTTGTCCTCGGTCGCGACCACGGCGTTTTTCAGATAGGGCGAGACGGTGTCGGACGTGATCTGGCCGCCAAAAGTCTCGCCGCGCCAAGCAAACACGGTGTCGTTGCGGTCGAGCAGCGTGACCGAGCCCTTGGCGCGTCCGTCAAGCAAGGCCGAGACGGGTGGCAGCTGCTGATAGAAATAGAACACGATTGCGCCAAGAACGAGACAGCCCACAAGGCTGAGACGCCAGATGACACCCCACAGCTTGCGCCAGATCCAAGCCACCAAGCCCGCCAACAGGCCCAGAATCCCTCGGCGTGACGGGCGGCGCGGGCGCGCGCTGCGACGCGGCTTTTTCGGCGGCGGCGGCGCGGAACTGCGTTGTGCGGCGGCTTTGGGCGCGGCATAGCGTCGATCCGCCACCAGCCGTTTGCCTCCGTTTTCTGATCGCGCCATGCCTGCTGCTTCCCGTTTTAGGTGTTTTGCAGACCTTAACGGCTTTGAAAGCAAATGTGGAGCGCCCTAGGCAGCGATTCGCGATTTGCCGCCGCCCATTTCCGTTGCATGGATGGAAGTATTTGCACAAATAATAGGCACATGCCTTAATTTGCATCCCCAGTGTCTGCCGGAAACTTGTGCTGCACCTGCGAAAGCCGCCTTCTTGCTGCGAGGGTCGAATACGGCCTTGGGAACTCAAGGGGTGCATCGTGAAAATGATCATAGCCGCCATCAAGCCTTACAAGCTCGACGAGGTCCGCGAAGCGCTGACCGAGATCGGCGTTCGGGGCATGATGGTTACAGAAATCAAGGGGTTCGGCATGCAGTCGGGCCATACCGAAATCTATCGTGGCGCGGAATATGCTGTGAATTTTGTGCCGAAAATGCGGCTCGAGATCGTCGTTGCAGACAGCCTCGCCGATACGGTGGTGGAAACCATTACCAAGACCGCCCGCACCGGCAAGATCGGTGACGGCAAGATTTTCGTGTTGGACGTGGCAAGCGCATTGCGCGTGCGCACCGGCGACGTCGATGACGACGCGCTGTGAGAGGGGACAGATGATGATGAAGAAACTTGGATTGAGTGTAGCCGCGATGTTGGCAGCCCTGCCAGCGCTGGCTCAAGAAGCGGCGGCCCCGGCCGTAGAGGCGGCTGCCCCTGTGATGGACAAGGGCGACGTGTCTTGGATGATGACCTCGACTGTGCTGGTGCTGTTCATGATCCTGCCCGGCCTTGCGCTGTTTTACGGCGGCTTGGTGCGCACGAAAAACATGCTGTCGGTGCTGATGCAAACCACGATGATCGCCTGCATGGTTATGGTGATCTGGGTGATCTATGGCTATTCGATGAGCTTTGGCGGCGGCACCTCGCCGTATTGGGGCGGACTTGGCAAGCTGTTCCTGGCCGGTGTGACGCCAGACAGCATGGCGGCAACCTTCTCGGCCGGTTTTGTGATCCCGGAGTATCTGTTCATCTGTTTCCAGATGACCTTTGCCGCCATCACGCCTGCGCTGATCATCGGCTCGTTCGTCGAGCGGGTTAAGTTCAGCGCTGTGCTGATCTTTACGCTGGTCTGGGTGACTTTTGCCTACTTCCCGATTGCCCATATGGTCTGGGACGCAAGCGGTCTGCTGTTTGTGATGGGTGCCTTGGACTTTGCAGGCGGCACGGTTGTTCACATCAACGCAGGCATCGCGGCATTGGTTGGCTGTCTGCTGATCGGCAAGCGCGTTGGTTTCGGCAAGGACAACATGGCACCACATTCGATGGTGATGACCATGATCGGCGCCTCGATGCTGTGGGTTGGCTGGTTCGGGTTCAACGTAGGCTCTAACCTTGAAGCCAATGGCGGTGCGACCCTTGCGATGATCAACACCTTTATTGCGACCGCTGCGGCAACGCTTGCATGGTCGGCACTGGAAGGTTTGCAGCGCGGCAAAGCCTCGATGCTGGGTGCTGCCTCGGGCATGGTGACCGGCCTGGTTGCGGTAACGCCGGCTTGTGGTTCGATCGGCCCGATGGGGGCGATTGCGCTGGGTGTGCTTGCGGTTCTGGCCTGCTATTTCTTTGTGACCGTGGTCAAGGCCAAGATGCAGTATGACGACAGCCTTGATGTGTTCGGCATCCATGGCGTCGGCGGTATTGTCGGTGCGATCCTGACCGGTGTGTTCTCGGCAGCGTCGCTGGGCGGCATCAAGGGCGACGATTATTCCATCGGCGCACAGGTCTGGATCCAGATCGAAGCCGTGGCAATCACCATCGTCTGGTCGGCTGTCGTGGCCTTTATCGCCTATAAGATCGCCGATATGATCGTCGGTCTGCGGGTCGAAGCCGATGTGGAGCGTCAGGGTCTTGATCTGACCTCGCATGGCGAGCAGGCCTACCACAGCTAAACCTTGATGTGGCTTGCGGGTCCTCCCCCCGCAGGTCACAAACTGGAAACGGCCCGCAGAGCGATCTGCGGGCCGTTTGCATGTCTGGTGTGGCGATCAGCCTGCGACTTTGGCAATCGCGGCCGCAAGGATCGGCACGGTTTTGACGTTGAGGCCTGCGATGTTGATGCGGCTGTCACCGACCATGTAGATGCCGTGATCGTCGCGCAGGATATTCACCTGCGCTTCGGTCAGGCCAAGGCGGGAGAACATGCCGCGATGGGTGGCAACAAAATCAAAGCGGTCAGAGTTGGTGGCGCGACGCAGCTCTTCGGCAAGCGATTTGCGCAGGCTCAGCATGTTGAGGCGGACCTCTTCCAGCTCTGCCTTCCAGTCGGCGCGCAGGGCGTCATCTTCGAGAATCATCGTGACCAGACGCGCGCCGTGGTCGGGCGGAAAGCTGTAGTTCTGACGGTTCAGGAAGTTCAGGTTGCCTTGGGTCACGGCGCGGCGCGTGGCCTCGCCCAGCGCGATCAGGATGCCGGTGCGCTCGCGGTAGATGCCGAAATTCTTGCTGCACGAGGCGGCGATCAGCACCTCGGGGAAGGTGGCGGCAATCATGCGGGTGGCGGCGGCGTCTTCTTCCAGCCCGTCGCCAAAGCCTTGATAGGCGAGGTCAACAAAGGGGATAGCGCCCTTTGCCAGCAGCAGTTTGGCGACCTGCGCCCATTGGTCGGCGTTCAGGTTTGCGCCGGTCGGGTTATGGCAGCAGCCGTGCAGCAGCACCGCGTCGCCCGCCTGCACAGCGGTAAGGTCAGCCATCAGGCCGTCAAAGTCGATGCCGCGCGTCTGGGCATCAAAGTAGCGATACTCGGCCATTTTCATGCCAAGGTATTTGATGATCGACGGATGGTTCGGCCATGTCGGGTTGGACAGCCAGACGGTGGCGGTGGGCGAGGCGAGTTTGATCAACTCCAGCGCCTGACGGATCGCGCCGGTGCCGCCGGGGGTGGCAACAGAGGCGGCGCGGTCGCCATAGCCATCGCCAAGGATCATCTGCACCATCGCGGCGTTATAGGCGGGCTCGCCTGCCAAGCCTGTGTAGGTCTTGGTCTTTTCCATCTCCCACAGCTTTTTCTCGGCGGCCTTGACGGCGCGCATCACCGGGGTCAGGCCGGTGGCGTCTTTGTAGACGCCGACGCCAAGGTCGATCTTGTCGCTGCGCGGGTCGTCGCGGAACATGGCGATCAGTTGCAGGATTTTATCCTGCGGCTGGGGATTGAGGGCTTCGAGCATGGCTTATCCTTTTTCGACCGCGAGGTCGTCGTACATGCCCCATTCAGCCCAAGAGCCGTCATAGAGCGCATGGTTGCGGTGGCCGATGCGTTCCAGCGCAAGGCTGAGAACGGCGGCCGTGACCCCCGAGCCGCAAGAGGTGATCGCAGGCTTGGAAAGGTCCACGCCCGCGGCCTCGAAAACGGCGCGCAGTTCGGGTGGCGACTTCATCGTCGCATCGGGGTTCAGAAGGGTGGCGAAGGGCACGTTTTTTGACCCCGGAATATGCCCCGAGCGCAGACCCGCGCGGGGCTCTGGTGCCTCGCCACGAAAGCGGGCGGCAGAGCGGGCGTCGATGATTTCGGCCTCGGCCAGTTTGGCGGCATGGGCGACTTGGGTGACATCTTTGACCAGATGGTTCTGCCGCGATGTGGTCATGTGGCGGTCGCGCACGATGGGCGGCATGTCTTCGATCTCGCGGCCCTCGGCCCGCCATTTCGGCAGACCGCCATCCAGCACGGCCACATCCTGCTTGCCCATAAGCCGGAAGGTCCACCAGACGCGCGCGGCCGAAAACAGGCCCGCGCCGTCATAGACCACCACTTGATGCCCATCGCCCACGCCCATCGCGCGCATACGGGCAATGAACTTTTCGGGCGGAGGGGCCATATGGGGCAGGGTCGAGCGGCTGTCGGTGATCTCGTCGATGTCAAAGAACCGCGCGCCGGGGATGTGGCCTGCGGTATACTCTGCGCGCGCGTCACGGCCTGCGTCGGGCAGAAACCAGCTTGCATCCAGCACCCGTAGATCAGGATCTTTTAGATGCGCGGCCAGCCAATCGGTGGACACGAGAGTTTTCGGGTCATCAACGGGGGAGGGGGTCATGCGCTGCTCCTCGGATTGGGTATGCAGTCGCAGTAAACCCAAGGGCCTTTGCAGGCAAGGGAGCGCGGGCGCTAACGGGCGCGCCCGCGCAATATTGTTAGCTTTTCTCCATCATGTTTTTGACAACGCCTACAATGGCCATCAGGGCACCGCCGCCGACGCCACCCGAGGCCAGCGAAGCAATGATCGACCCCATGTCCATACCGCCGCCTGCGGCCATGCCACCTGCAGCCATGCCGCCAGCCCCCATCATACCAAGGATCTGGCCGCCAAGGCCGCCCCCGATGACGCCAAGAACAGAGTTCAGCAATGGCCCCAAGTTCAGGTTTTTAAGGACTGCCCCTGCCGCGTTGCCGCCGATCGCGCCTGCTATCAATTGGATAATCAGTTCCATTTGGGTTCCCTTCCCAAGATGCCCATTGGTTCATGGGCGGTTTCACCGGTTCACAGCTAAGCCTCTGTTCTGCTGCCGGATAAGGGGAATATTAGCACATTTGCAGCAAACATGTTGGAAAAGTGCAAATCAGAGCATGCCCTTGGCGCCCTGCTTCATGATCCGTGACTTTTGCCGCTCCCAATCGCGCTTGGCCGAGGTTTCCCGCTTGTCGGCAGTCTTCTTACCTTTGGCGACGCCAATTGATATTTTCACCATGCCCTTGTCGTTGAAATACATCTTGAGCGGCACAAGCGTCATGCCTTCGCGGCCAACCGCATTCCACAAACGCGAGAGTTCTTTGCGTGAAACCAAGAGCTTGCGGCGACGGCGTTCTTCGTGCGGAAACATCTTGGCTTGCAGATAGGGCGCGATATAGCTGTTGATCAGCCACAACTCGCCGCCTTCGACCGAAGCATAGCTTTCAGCGATGTTTGAGCCACCTTTGCGAAGGGATTTGACCTCGGACCCCAAGAGCATGATGCCAGCCTCCAGATCGCTTTCGATAGCATAATCGAAACGCGCGCGCCGGTTTTCGGCGATGAGTTTGGAGTTGGGATCTGATTTCTCTACCATGGTGGGTTCGAAATAGGCGTTCGGGAAGGCAGAGTCTAGGGGTGAGCCCTTCTGTGATTTTATCTTGAACAGCGTTCACACATTGCGCTATAAAGCATGAACGGCGTTCACAGGAGATTCGGAATGCACTATCTGGTCGATACAGAAGCGATGGCGGCCGAAGGGCTGATCTCGCGGGAACTGGTGGCGACGATTAAAGAGCGCTCGCGTGCTGCGATGGTTGCGCTGGGGGTGAATACAGTACTCTCCGGCGGAATTGCGGCGGCGGCGGGTGGCTTCATCTTTTGGCTGGCCGATACGCTTGCGGTGGCAGTGACGGGCAGCATTTTCTTGGGTATCGGCGTGTTGATCCTGCTGCGTGCAGGGCCACTTTACCGGATGCTTGGCAATGCGTCGGGTCTTATCGGCTGTGGAATGCTTGCAGGGGGGGCGACGTTCAAGCTGTTGGACACGACCTCGACCCAGACGGCGGCGAGTACATTGGTTACAGCCGGAGCGGTCGCGATGATGGTAGCGATCTGGTTCTATCGACGCAGTCCGGCAACAGGTTTTTTGACCGGGTCGATCACGCTCATCGCCGCCGCGATGCATCTGGTCGGGCTCTACACCGGTGCCACGCTGGTTTCAGCGGTTATGGTCGGGCCGATGGCACAGCTTTACGCTACAGCAGTGCTCTTGACACTTGGGTATCTTCTGGATCTGCGGGTGGTGACGGCGCTTGCCGTGATCCCGTTTGCGCAAATGCTTGATACCTCGACCGAGTATTTCCATGCAGCCTATGTGTTCTATTCGCCCGAGCCAACGCTGAGCATTTTGCAGATGGCGCTTGCGATGGTCGTAGCGCTGTGGCTGACCCAGAACCGAGGTGCGCAGATTGGGCGGCACGCCGGAATCTTTGCCATTATGACCTTTATCGTCGGCAACCTGTGCTTTTTGGTCGGCAGTCTCTGGGGCGATGTGGTCGGGCAGAGCTTCATGCTCAAGCCGGACTATTCTGGTGATTTTGATTGGCAGGCCTACGACGCAGCCCGCGAAGCATTTGCGGCGCATACTTTGGTGATCAGTGACGGCGTGTTTTCAGTCCTATGGGCGATTGCCCTCACGGCAATGGCGGCCTATGCCGCGCATCGCAACCGGCGCGGGTTGTTCAACGCGACTCTGACCTTTGCCGCGATCCATGCCTATACGCAGATGTTCGAGCGCTTTGCTGATGAGCCCCTGGCCTATGTCGTGGGCGGTCTCGCTGCGGTTCCATTGGCCTGGGGGATGTGGCGGATCAATGAGCGTTTTCGGCGAAGATTTTAGGCGGGCCGCGCTCAAAGGTGGCGTGATCGATCCGCCTGAGCCGCAACAGGAATATAGAAAGCGGCCACTCGGTGGCCGCTTTCAGAGTTCTTACAGACGCAAAGCGGCCTAGGCGATTTTGGTGCCTTTGACTTTGCGGCGCAACGCGCCAAGGGCCACAAGCCCCCCTGCCAGCAGTGGCAGACCGGCCGGAAGCGGTACAGGCGAGGGGCCGCCACCGGGGGTCACGCTGCCGAATGTTACGTCGTCAAACACGACCTGATTGGCGACGCCGGAGAAGGCGACAGATTTTGCGGTCCCTGAGAAGCCGATACCTGCAGCGACGAAGGGGCAAAAGCCTGCATTGTAGCCCGGGCAAGGGCCACTGGGGGTCAATGGCAAATTCAGAGTTGCCAAGAGAGCGCCTGTTCCCCCCAGCCCGTCAAACACACTGACCGACGATAGAAAGGAAATCGCCGAGTACATGAACGAGAACCCGGTATCGAAGCCAGCCGCCACGTTCATATAGGTTTCGCTCCCGCCCAAGAAGAACAGTCCACCCAATTGCGAAGTCGGGTCGCCCTGTCCACCCCGTGAGGTATTGGAGCAAGTACCTGACGGGGTGTTAAGACAGATCGCCTGCGCATTGCTGCTGAAGCCGATCCCATAGTTTGTTCCCGTGGTTCCATCGCTGCTCGTACCACCATTATAAAAATCGTTAACAAAAGCGTATCCGGACGGGTAAGATGAGTTCACCCCTTCGAAATCGAGGTGAACAACAGTTGCTTGTGCTGCAGTGCCCGCAACGACAGAAAACGCGAGAGCAAGGCAAGCCTTTTTAATCATAGGCATAACATCCTCCTTAAAAAAGAATCGCTGTGTCTAAATGAGACGCGACGCCTAAAAATATAGCACGATTCCGTAATCACAGAGACTCTTGTTAAAGGCTTTGACCGCGCGTCTAAAGATTTTGTTCATTTTAAAGCTCTGACAGCGTGGTGGATGAGACCTGAGCAGGGCCGTTGTTTTCAAATGAGAAACAATCGAGTGTTTGTGTTTGAATTTTGGGAAACAGCTGCCCAACTTATGTGACTGAGGCCGAGGTGCAGGTCGCCGACAGAGAGCCCATCGCACCTGATTGCCTTGGTGTTGTCGGACGCGGCGAATGTCTCAGAGGTTGATTGGCCTAAGCTGATGTGGCAAGGCCGACGGGCATGAAAAAGGGGGCGAAATGCTTGTTCAGATCGTGATCGGCACGGGGCTGTTGCTGGTCAATATCAGCTTGGCAGCCGTTGCCGCTATGGTGTTGGAGGGCATACTGGGTCGCGCGCATGGCTGGCTTTTGCGCGAACCGCATCAGCCGAAACTGGTGCTGTTGATTGCGGGCGTTTCGCTTTGGGTCTTGGGGGTGGTAACCGCCGGCGTCTGGGTTTGGGGGCTTGCCTATCTGAAGCTGGGCGTCTTTGCGACTTTGGAAGAGGCGGTCTATTTCTCTTTGGTCAGTTTTACCACGCTTGGGTTTGGCGATGTGCTGCTGAGCCACGAGTGGCGGCTTTTGGCGGGGATGGAAGCCGCGAACGGGTTTCTGAATTTTGGCCTGTTGACCGCGCTGTTGATCGAAGGTCTGCGGCAGGTGCGCCGTGGGCAGATCGAGTATCGACGCAAGCGAGACTAGCGGCGTCGGCTTTGTGACAGGATCACCACGCCACAGGCCACGATGACCGCCGAGCCGATCAGGGTCCAGGCATCGGGGCGCTCGCCGAACAGGGTATAGCCGATCACCATTGCGAACAGCAGTCGGCTATAACGGAACGGCGTGACAACCCCCACCTCGCCCGTGCGCATCGCTTTGGTCAGGGCGGCATAGGCCGCGACACCAAAGGTCGCGGCACCGGTGGTCAGCGCAAAGGCGAGTGGGCTGATGGATGTGGCGGTGTCGAGGGTGGCCAGCAAGACCACCCCCGCAAGGGCCAGCATCAGAAAACCCGCTGCACCAAGTTGGGCATTGCTGAGCGTCAGGGGGGCCGCGCGGGTGGCCAGATCGCGGCCCGCAAAGCCCAAAAGCCCCGCGACGGCAAGCAGCGACAGTGCGCTGAACCCTTCCGCTCCCGGACGAATGATGATCAGCACGCCCGCAAACCCCACAAGGATGAGCACCCAGCGAAACAGGCCTACCTTTTCGCCAAAGAGCCATGCCGCGCCAAGCACGACGACAAGCGGGGTGGCCTGCAGGATCGCCGAGGTCTGCGACAGCGGCGTCAGCGCGAGGGCCAGCGCATAGAACAGTCGACCTGCGATTTCAGAGCCCGAGCGCAGCAGCATGGTGCGGCTGAGCATCGAGCGCGGCAGGGGAGGCTGGCCTGCGCGCAGGGCGAGGGCCGCAAAAATGGCCGTGCCGATCAAGCCCATCAGCGCAAGCACTTCACCAACAGGCATGTGCTGCGAGGCCCGTTTAAGAAACGCGTCCTCGACAGCAAAACCCGCCATTGCAAGGACCATGAACAGGCTGCCGCGAAGGTTATCGGTCATGGGAGCCTTTGGCGCGTGGCGCGAATTCTGGGACCGGAGGCGGGGGCAACCGCGCCTGCGGTGAGGTCTTTATCCGAAAGGTGGCTTAGATCAGGCCCGCGTGCTGCATGGCGGCTTTGACCTTGGCCTT